>NZ_JBEZGM010000005.1:0-230967 GCF_040649995.1 Micromonospora sp. NPDC048835
CTGCGCCCGCTCCGCGGACGACAACCTCTGCCCCGGCATGACTCCTCATCCTGACGAGAATCCACCCCGTTGCAACAACCACTTGAACCCAAGGCGGCGGGATGCCACTACAACCAGGATGTTGCGCGATCTTGCGGGTCGAAGCGGTCATTGGGGTGCGTCGGTGCATGGGTGCGTCGGTGCTTGGGTGGGCCCTGGCCTTGCTCGACGGCTTGGGCGGTCATCCGCCAGGGCTGATGTCGTACACGAGTCAGCTCCAGAGGACGTCGACGGGACGGGTTGTCCGGGCCTTGGCGGCGACGGTGCGCGGAACCTGGCCTGCGCGGTGGGTGGCGGTGGCCTCGCCGCCGGCTGAGTGATCGACATTGCAGGGGGCGCGCCTGAGTTGGGCCGGTGGGCACCGCACTACTACAGTCCCAGGAATGCCGGACATGGTGCAGCCCCAGGTCAAGTTGATCGCGTGGACCCAATTCGCGGCCCCGGACGACGTGCCGTGGTCGACCGACGCGGAGGGTGGCCAGGCGCTCGCCGAGTTCGCCGGCCGGGCCTGCTACCAGTCGTGGAAGAAGCCGAACCCGGCGACCGCCACCAACGCCGGCTACCTGGCGCACATCCTCGAAGTGGGCCACCTGAGCGTGCTGGAGCACGGGTCGGTCACCTTCTACTTCACCGGTGTGTCCCGCTCCTTCACGCACGAGCTGATCCGGCACCGGCACTTCTCGTACTCGCAGTTGTCGCAGCGGTACGTCCCGGAGCGGGACGCGGCCATGGTCGAGCCGGCGGTCATCGCCGACGACCCGGAGCTGCACAAGAAGTTCGTGGAGGCCGCCGAGGCGAGCGTCCGGGCGTACACCGAGTTGTTGGAGGGCCTCGAGCAGCGCTTCTCCGACGAGCCCAACCCGACGCTGCGCCGCAAGCAGGCCCGGCAGGCGGCCCGCGCGGTGCTGCCCAACGCCACCGAGACCCGGATCGTGGTCTCCGGCAACTACCGGGCCTGGCGGCACTTCGTGGCGATGCGGGCCACCGAGCACGCCGACGTGGAGATCCGTGAGCTGGCCGTGGAGTGCCTGCGCCAGTTGCAGGGCGTCGCCCCGAACGTGTTCGCCGACTTCGTGATCTCCACGCTGCCGGACGGCACCGAGGTGGCGGCCAGCCCGCACGAGGCGTCCTGAGGCCTTCCCCGGCGGGCTCCGGCTGGTCGTCCGCTAGGTTGGAGGGTATGACGCACGACCACCTCGATGCCGCAGCCCGACCGGCGTCCCGCCCCTTCGGCCGGCTGATCACAGCCATGGTGAGCCCGTTCACCCCCGACGGCTCCCTCGATCTCGACGGCGCCGCCCGGCTGGCGAGCCACCTGGTCGACGAGCAGGGCAACGACGCGCTGGTGGTCAACGGCACCACCGGCGAGTCGCCGACCACCACGGAAGCTGAGAAAGAGCAGCTGATCCGGGCTGTGGTGGAGGCCGTCGGTGACCGCGCCAAGGTGGTCGCGGGCGTCGGCACCAACGACACCCGGCACACCATCGAGCTGGCCGCCGCCGCCGAGAAGGCGGGCGCGCACGGTCTGCTGGTGGTGACCCCGTACTACAACAAGCCGCCGCAGAGCGGGCTGCTGCGACACTTCACCGCGGTCGCCGACGCCACCGGCCTGCCGGTGATGCTGTACGACATCCCGCACCGCTCCGGCGTGCCGATCGACACCGAGACGTTGGTCCGGCTCGCCGAACACGGCCGGATCGTCGCGGTCAAGGACGCCAAGAGCGACCTGATCGCCACCAGCTGGGTCACCAGCCGGACCGCCCTCGCCTTCTACAGCGGCGAGGACGCTCTCACCCTGCCGGCGCTGGCCGTCGGATGCGTGGGCGTGGTCGGCACCTCGACGCACTTCACCGGGGCGCTGACCGTACAGATGATCGAGGCGTACGACGCGGGGGACATGCCGACCGCGCTGGCCCTGCACCGGCGGCTGCTGCCGCTGTTCACCGGCATCTTCCGTACCCAGGGCACCATCCTGGTGAAGGCGGGCCTGGCGTCGCTGGGCCTGCCGGCCGGCCCGGTGCGACCCCCGCTCGTGGACGCCACCGACGACGAGATCGCCCAGCTGCGCGCGGACTTCGCGGCAGCGGGCCTGGAGCTGCCCGAATGAACGAACGACACGATGGACGTCGAGTAACGGCGTCGCAGAATGAGGTGGACGCGTGACCGAGGCGCACATCGAGGCGGAGCTACCCCCGCCGCTGCCGGAGGGGGGCCTGCGGATCATCCCGCTCGGTGGGCTCGGCGCCATCGGTCGGAACATGACCGTCTTCGAGTACGACGGCAAGTTGTTGATCGTCGACTGCGGGGTCCTGTTCCCCGACGTCGAGCAGCCGGGTGTGGACCTGATCCTGCCCGACTTCGGCCCGATCCTGGACCGGCTGGCCGATGTCCAGGCGATCGTGCTGACGCACGGTCACGAGGACCACATCGGCGCGGTGCCGTACCTGCTCGCCCACAAGCCCGACATTCCGCTTGTCGGCTCACAGTTCACCCTCGCCCTGGTCGAGGCCAAGCTGGCCGAGCGGCGGATCCAGCCGTACACGCTGACCGTGCGGGAGGGCGGCCGCGAGCGGCTCGGCCCGTTCGAGTGTGAGTTCTTCGCCGTCAACCACTCGATCCCGGACGCCCTCGCGGTGGCCATCCGCACTCCTGCCGGCCTGGTGCTGCACACCGGCGACTTCAAGATGGACCAGTTGCCGCTGGACGGCCGGATCACCGACCTGGCCGGTTTCGCCCGGCTCGGCGCCGAAGGCGTCGACCTGCTGCTGTCGGACTCCACGAACGCGGAGATCCCCGGGTTCGTCACCCCGGAACGTGAGATCGGGCCGGTGCTCGACTCGATCTTCGCGAAGGCCAAGGGCCGGATCATCGTGGCGTCGTTCGCCTCGCACGTGCACCGCGTGCAGCAGGTCTTCGACTCCGCCGTCGAGCACGGCCGCAAGGTCGCGCTGATCGGTCGGTCCATGGTCCGCAACATGGGCATCGCCCGGGACCTCGGCCTGCTCAACATCCCGGCCGGCCTGGTCATCAGCATCGACGAGGCGACCACGCTGCCGCCGGACGAGATCGTGCTGATGTCGACGGGCTCCCAGGGTGAGCCGATGAGCGCGCTGGGCCGAATGGCGAGCGGCGACCACCGGCACATCACCATCGCCCCCGGTGACACGGTCGTGCTGGCCTCCTCGCTGGTGCCCGGCAACGAGACCTCGGTCTACCGGGTGATCAACCGGCTCGCCCGCGCCGGCGCGGTGGTCGTGCACAAGGACGTCGCCAAGGTGCACGTCTCCGGGCACGCCCCCGCCGGGGAACTGCTCTACCTGCTCAACGTGGTCCGGCCCAGCAACCTGATGCCGGTGCACGGCGAGTGGCGTCACCTGCGCGCCCACGCCCGGCTCGGCATCGAGTCCGGAGTCGCCGCCGACCGGGTGGTGCTCTGCGAGGACGGCGACGTGGTCGACCTGGTCGAGGGGCGTGCCAGCCTGGTCGGGCACGTGAAGAGCCGGTACGTCTACGTGGACGGCCTCGCCGTCGGTGACGTCAGCGAGTCGCTGCTCACCGAACGGCGGATCCTCGGTGACGGCGGCTTCATCGCCACCACGGTGGTCGTCGACTCGGTCACCGGCAAGGTGGTCGCCGGCCCGACGCTCTCCGCGAAGGGCTTCTCCGAGGACCCGGAGGCGTTCAACCCGGTGGTGCCACTCGTCACCGAGGCGCTCAACCGGGCGGCGGCGGACGGCATCACCGACCCGCACCAGCTCCAGCAGATCGTCCGGCGGACCGTGGGGCGGTGGGTCAACGACAAGTACCGTCGTCGGCCGATGATCGTGCCCACCGTGGTCGAGGTCTGAGCAACTCCCGCTGACGCCGGTCCACCCTGCTCCGGGTGGGCCGGCGTCGGCCGTCACCGGGGGGTCAGGGCAGCGCCGCGACCGCCTCGGCGTACGCGACGCCGGTGGCGATGGCGGCGTCCACCAACACCCGGAGCTGCGCCGGGGCCACCCCGTGCGCCAGGTCGGTGGCCACGTCGCCGGCCAGCACCAGCTCGTCGCCGAGGTCGTGGGCGTACGCCTTGGGTAGCAGCCGGTCGTGGTTCCAGGCGTTGCAGAAGGCGTACGCCTCGGCGCGGCGCGACGCCGGGAGCCGACGGTCGGCCATGGCGCGGGCGTGCAGCACCTCGCCACGCACACCGGCCCGTCGGAACTGGATCACCACACCCTCCCAGTGGCCGACAACGGTCTCGCCCTCGTCCACCAGATAGCGGTCGCCGCGCCCGTCCAACACCGAAGTGATCATGGTGAGGGAGAGCGCGGACAACTCGCGCTCACCCAGCTCCACCTCGGCGTCGAACGGGTCGGCGTGGGACGGGTCGAGCCCGTCCGGACCGTCGTCGGTGGGCAGCGGAACCGGCGCCGCGAAGGGCCGCTCGGCCAGCCAGGCGGCCATCCGTCCGGAGTGGTGCCCGGTGCCGTTGCGCGCGTCGAAGCTGCCGGCCAACTCGCTCGTCACTCCGAGCAGCAGCGCCCCGAGGCTGGCGATGTCCACCTCGGTGGCCGTCCGCTCGCCGTACGCCGGGCGGGGCACCGTCCGCCCGCCCAGCCCGGCCTCGACGGCCAGCCCGCAGACCAGCGCTCCGGCGGCGGCGAACTCCATGGCGGCGAGGTCGTCGGTGGGCCGGTCCAACCGGGGTAGCTGCTCGGCCAGGATGGCCAGCCCGCGTTCCAGGTGCCCGCCCAGCGCGCAGAACCGCAGGTGCGCGGCGAGGTGCGGGAAGGCCGCGCGTTCACGTCGGTGCCGGCGGTACGCCCGCACGTGTGCCGCCGCCGCCCGCGCCGGCTCGCCGGTGCGCAGTGCGGGCAGCAGAGCTGCGACAAGGTCCCGCTCGGGCTGGTCGGTGCAGGACCGCGAGTCACCGTCTGAGGCGGCGAGTTCGCCGAGCGCGGCGGTCCACTCGCCCCAACCGGCAAGCAGGTCGGTGCGCCGGGCCGAGGTGCAACCCGGGCAGCCGCCGGCCGGGCCGGGCCGCTTCCCGGACCACCGCTCGTACCAGTGCCGGGCGGTGGGCTCGTCGCCCAGGTGATCGGCGATCCGGCAGTGCAGCTCCGCGACGGTGGGCAGGTCCGGACCGTCCGCGCCGACGCGGTGGGCCAGGTCGTGCAGCAGGGACCGGGTCTGGTCCAGCCCGACCCGCGGTGTGCCCAGCAGCGCCTCCACCGCGTACCGCTGGTACCGCAGCAGCAGCCCGGCCTCCGGGTCGGTGAGCAGGTCGGGCCGGTGGTCGGCGGCGGCCCGGCAACGCCGGACCGGCTCGACCAGACGCCACCGTTCCCCGTGCAGCAGGTACGCCTCGATCAGCGCGAACCGGGCGTCCATCCCGGACCGGACGTCGCCAGCGGCGTCGGCCCGCTCGGCGAGCCGTTCCAGGGCCACCTGCCGCGCCGGGCCGTCGGGCAGGTCGCGAGCGTCGGCGAGCGCGGCCTCCAACGCCGGTACGCGGCCCCGCCCGAGGCGCTCACCGGGGCCGGTGGGTGGTGTGCCGGTGCGGCTGCCGGTGACCTCGTCCCGGCCGGTCACGACGGCACCGCTCCGGGCAGTCGACGGACCGCCACGGCCAGTTGGCAGCCGGTGGAGATGCCGCAGTCGAGCAGTTGGTCGAGTTGGTGTGGGGTCACGCCGCGCTCCAGGTCGGTGATCACCTCTCCGTACACCCGGGCCCGACCGGCGTCGTCGACGTGCACGAACGCCTTCGGCCAGAGCCGGTCGTGGTTCCAGGAGTTGCAGAACGCGTAGAGGTCGGGCACCCGTTCGATGCCGAAGGTCGGGTCGACCATGGTGCGGATCTGGAGCAACTCCCCGTCGCCGCCGACCCGGAGGAACCAGATCATGGTGTCGTCGAAGTGGCCCACCAGCTCGCCGTCGACGGTCGTGCCGACGGACCGACCGCGCGCAGCGAGCACCGCGGCGACCAGTTCGCCGGTCAGCGGACGCAGTGCGCCAGGGTGCCCGGCCAACGGATCGTCCGGATCACCCTCGAATTCCGGCGACGCCATGGGGCATCCCTTCTGAGGCGGATATCACGACCGGCGGTGAGGTTCGTGTTTCGACGCGCGGACACGACCCGGAAAAGCGGGGTTCTGCCCGGCCCCACCGTTACCGTGACTCTATGGCGGGCCGTACCTCTCAGGCGAGTCGGCGGCGCGGCGCGTCGCCGCGCGGTGGCACCAACAGTCGTGCCCGTCAACCGGCGAAGAAGACCACCCGGGCGCCGGTCCGGCGTCGCACCACTCCGCCCCGGCCCGGCCCGGCGGTCTACGTGGGCCGTGCGGTGGGTGCACTGTGGATGGGCGTGGCGCACGGCATGGGTTGGGCGGTACGCGCCGCCGGCCGGCAGGCCGCCTCGGCCCGTGACCTCGACCCTGAGCACCGCCGTGACGGCGCGGGGCTGCTCATGTTCGGGCTCGCCCTGCTCACCGCCGTGGCGCTCTGGCTGTCCGGAGCGGGGCCGGTGGGCGCGCGACTCGCCGACACGATCCGGCTGTTCCTGGGCGCGATCTCGGTGGTCGTACCCGTGCTGTTGGGGATCGGGGCCTGGCGGCTGATGCGGCAGCCGGCGGACCCGGAGCACCGCGGCCGTGGGTTGATCGGCTGGGGTTCGCTGCTGGTGTCGACAGCCGCGCTGCTCCAGATCGGTCAGGACCCGGCCGACACGCTCGAGCGTGACTTCGCCGGTGGTCTGGTCGGCGCGGGCGTCGGCGGCATGCTGGAGCGGGCGGTGACCGCCTGGGTCGCGGTGCCGCTGCTCATCCTGCTGCTGCTCTTCGGGCTGCTCGTGGTGACCGCGACCCCGATCAACAAGATTCCGGAGCGGCTGGGTCTGCTCGCCGGTGGGCTGGTGAGCACACCGGAGACCGACGAGGAGGAGGAGGCGGACGAGCCGGCTGCCAAGCCGGCGCGTAAGCGGCCCGCGAAGCGGATGCCTCCACCACTGGACCCGGACGACTTCGAGGACCTGGACGGCGCGGACCTCCAGGAGACCATGGTGTTGCCGCGCAAGTCCGCGGCGAAGGTGCCGGCCAGCCGTAAGCCGGCGGCCGATCCGCCGGAGCACTCGCCCGCCCCGACCCGGGCCGAGCAGCTCGCGCTGACCGGGTTGGCCGGCGACTACACCCTGCCGCCGGCGAACATGCTCAGCGCCGGGGCCGCCGCGAAGACCCGCAGCAAGGCCAACGACGAGGTGATCGCCGCGCTGACCGGCGTGTTCGACCAGTTCGACGTGGACGCGGCAGTCACCGGCTTCACCCGTGGCCCGACCGTCACCCGCTACGAGGTGGAGCTGGGGCACGGCGTCAAGGTCGAGCGGATCACCCAGCTTTCCCGCAACATCGCGTACGCGGTGAAGTCCCCTGACGTACGGATCCTCAGCCCGATTCCGGGCAAGAGCGCCGTCGGCGTGGAGATCCCGAACACCGACCCGGAGAACGTCGCCCTCGGTGACGTGCTGCGCTCCCGGGCGGCGACGAGCGACCACCACCCGATGGTCGTGGCGCTCGGTAAGGACATCGAGGGCGGCTACGTGGTGGCCAACCTCGCGAAGATGCCGCACATTCTCATCGCCGGGGCCACCGGTGCGGGCAAGTCGAGCTGCCTCAACACCCTGCTCGTCTCCGTCCTCACCCGGGCCACACCGGACGAGGTGCGGCTGCTGCTGATCGACCCGAAGCGGGTCGAGATGACCGGCTACGAGGGCATCCCGCACCTGGTCACCCCGATCGTGACGAACGCGAAGAAGGCGGCCGACTCGCTGGACTGGGTGGTCCGCGAGATGGACATGCGCTACGACGACCTCGCCGCCAACGGCGTCCGGCACATCGACGACTTCAACCGCAAGGTCCGCAACGGCGAGATCAAGGCGCCACCGGGCAGCGAACGGGAGATGCGTCCGTACCCGTACCTGTTGGTGATCGTGGACGAGTTGGCCGACCTGATGATGGTCGCGCCGCGCGACGTGGAGGACTCGGTCGTCCGGATCACCCAGCTGGCCCGGGCCGCCGGCATCCACCTGGTGCTTGCCACCCAGCGCCCCTCGGTCGACGTGGTGACCGGTCTGATCAAGGCGAACGTGCCGTCCCGGCTGGCGTTCGCCACCTCGTCGCTCGCGGACTCCCGGGTCATCCTCGACCAGCCGGGCGCGGAGAAGCTGCTCGGCCGGGGTGACGGGCTCTTCCTGCCGATGGGGGCCTCCAAGCCGGTCCGCATCCAGGGTGCCTGGGTCACCGAGCGCGAAATCGCCGACGTGGTGAAGTTCTGCAAGGACCAGCGTGAGCCGGAGTTCCGCAAGGACGTGCTCGCCCCCGCGCAGGAGAGCAAGAAGAAGATCGACGAGGACATCGGCGACGACCTGGACCTGCTGGTGCAGGCGGTGGAACTGGTGGTCACCTCGCAGTTCGGCTCGACCTCGATGTTGCAGCGCAAGCTGCGGGTCGGTTTCGCCAAGGCGGGCCGCCTCATGGACCTGATGGAGACCCGGGGTGTGGTCGGGCCGTCCGAGGGGTCGAAGGCGCGCGACGTGCTGGTCAAGCCGGACGAGCTGGACGAGGTACTGGTCGGCCTCCGCGGCGACGTGGACTGACCACGGCCGACCCCGGACGCACGACGGGCCCGCCGGAATTCCGGCGGGCCCGTGACGTGGAGACGGTCAGTTGCTGATCAGCGCGGCGAAGACCACCAGACCGAGGATCGCGGCGACGACGCTCGCCGCAGCCGCGTACCAACCCAGCGGCTTGTCACCGAGCACCGCGCCGACGACGCCCGCGATGACGCCGAGCACGCCGAAGATGATCGGGTTGAGCAGCAGGGCCAGGACCGCGAAGACGAAGCCCACGATGGTGAGGATGCGGGCGGCGTTGCTGCGGGGGCGGGCGGTGCTCGGCATGTCGGCCATGTCGTCCTCCGGGTGAGAGCCTGTCGTGACGTATCGATCACTACCCACTGTGGGCGTCGGCCACGCATCCCCGACGGGGGACCTCAGTGGAAGATCTTCAACCCGATCACGCCCGCCACCACCAGCAGGAGGCAGAGGATGCGGGGCAGGCTCGCCGACTCGCCGAGCGCCAGCATCCCGACCAGAGCGGTGCCGACCGCGCCGATGCCGACCCAGACCGCGTAGCCGGTGCCGACGGGGATGTCCCGGAGCGCGTACGACAGCCCGGCCATGCTCAGCAGCAGGGTCACCACGAACACCACGGACGGGATCAGCCGGCTGAAACCGGCGCTGCGGTCCAGGGCGATCGCCCAGGCCGTCTCCAGAAGTCCCGAGATCACCAGTACGAGCCAGGCCATCGTCCACCTCACCGGAAGCGCCCGGGGCTGCCGCGCCGGGACGAGTCGAGTCTGCACGTCACGCGGGGCGTCTTGGCCTGACCGGGTACGCCCACCACTCGTCCGGAGCGGCCACGAGCATCCGGGGCCACCGCCGCCGACGCTAGCACCGACCGTGGCGTCGTGGCGGTGACCGTCGCCACCCCTCGTTGACCTCCACCTGACTTCAACTTGCAGTATCACCACCATGACCATGCTCTACGCCGACCCCGAGGTCGCTGCCGCGCTTGACGCCGCCACCACGGTCGACGCCATGCGCGCCGCCCTCCTGGCCGCGTACGAGGGACGCCTGGTCGCGCCGCCGCGGGCCGCCGCACCGCTGAGCGGCGGGCGGATGGTCCTCACCGCCGGGCACCTGCTCGGCGAGTGGTACGGCTTCCGCTCGTACGACACCTTCGGGCATCCCCAGGGCGAGCAGGTGGTGGTGCTGCACGACGCCCGGACCGGGGCGGTCCGGGCGATCGCCGTCGGCGAGGAGTTGGGCTCCCGTCGTACCGGAGGGTTGGGGGGCCTCGCCGTCGACGCGCTGGCCCGCCCCGACGCCACCACCCTCGGGGTGATCGGCTCCGGCCGGCAGGCGTGGACCCAGGTCTGGGCCGCCGCAGCGGTCCGCCCGTTGCGCGAGGTGGTGGTGCACAGCCGGTCCGCCGCCCGCCGGGAGGCCTTCGCCGCCCGGGTCCGTGCGGAGTTGGGCGTGCCGGCCCGCGCGACGGCCGACCCGCGCTCGGCCGTCGCCCGGCGGGACGTGGTGGTGCTGGCGACCACCAGCCCGACCCCGGTGCTCTGCGCCGCCGACCTCAGCCCCGGCACGCACGTCAACGCGGTCGGCTTCAAGCAGCGCGACCGCAGCGAGTTCGGCCCGGACCTGCTGGACACCGCCGACCTGCTGGTCACCGACTCACCTGCCCAGGCGGCGGACTACCAGCCGCCAATGCTCGCGGCCACACCCCCGTACGCCGGGCGGTTGCGCGACCTGGGCGGCATCCTGGCCGGCGCGGTCCCCGGCCGGACCACCGCGGACCAGGTGTCGGTCTTCTGCTCCACGGGCCTGGCCGGCACCGAGGTCTTCCTGCTCGACGCGCTGACCCGGGTGGCCGCGGCGACCCGCTGACCGTCCGGCGAGAGGGGTGACCGGAAGTGGTGTCGACCGCCTTCGCCGGCCGTGTGCGTGGGCTTCCCCGACTGGCCCGGTACCCTCGGATGGTGTCTGCCACCTCTCCTTCTCCCGCTGACCACGCCGAGGGCCGCCGCGTCGCCCTGCTGACTCTGGGCTGTGCCCGCAACGAGGTCGACTCGGAGGAGCTGGCCGCCCGCCTGCACGCCGGCGGTTGGCAGGTGAGCACCGACGGCGAAGGCGCCGACGTGGTGGTCGTCAACACCTGCGGTTTCGTGGAAAAGGCCAAGCAGGACTCCATCCAGACCCTGCTCGCCGCCGCCGGGACGGGCGCCAAGGTGGTCGCCGCCGGCTGCATGGCCGAGCGGTACGGCCGTGAGCTGGCCGACAGCCTGCCCGAGGCGCAGGCGGTGCTGAGCTTCGACGACTACCCCGACATCGCCGCTCGGCTCGACGCCGTCGTCGCCGGCGAGCAGATCGCCGCGCACACCCCACGGGACCGGCGTGAGTTGCTGCCGCTGACCCCGGTGCAGCGCCGCGACAGCGGGGTCTCGCTGCCGGGCCACGGCACCGTGACCCGCACCGTCGTCGACACCGACGAGCACACCCCGGCACACCTGCGTCAGGTGCTGCGCCGCCGGCTCGACACCGGCCCGGTGGCCTCGCTGAAGCTCGCCAGCGGCTGCGACCGCCGCTGCGCGTTCTGCGCCATCCCGGCCTTCCGGGGGGCGTTCGTCTCGCGTACGCCGGACGAGCTGCTCGCCGAGGCGGAGTGGTTGGCCAAGAGCGGCGTACGGGAGCTGGTGCTGGTCAGCGAGAACTCCACCTCGTACGGCAAGGACCTGGGTGACCCGCGGGCCCTGGAGAAGCTGCTGCCGCAGCTCGCCGCGGTGACCGGCATCGTCCGGGTGCGGGCGAGCTACCTCCAGCCGGCCGAGACCCGGCCCGGGCTGGTCGAGGCGATCGCCAACACCCCGGGTGTGGCCGCGTACTTCGACCTGTCGTTCCAGCACTCCAGCGAGCCGGTGCTGCGCCGGATGCGGCGTTTCGGCTCCACCGACCGGTTCCTGGAGCTGCTCGCGACCGCCCGCGCCCTGGCCCCGGACGCGGGCGCCCGGAGCAACTTCATCGTCGGTTTCCCCGGCGAGACCCGCGCCGACGTCGACGAACTGGTCCGGTTCCTCACCGAGGCCCGGCTCGACGCGATCGGCATGTTCGACTACAGCGACGAGGACGGCACCGAGGCGGCCGGCCTGCCCGGCAAGGTCTCCGCCGCGACCATCAAGCGACGGTACGACCGGCTGTCCGCCCTCGCCGACGAGCTGTGCTCGCAGCGGGCCGAGGACCGGCTCGGCTCGACGGTCGAGGTGCTCGTCGACTCGATCGAGGACGGCGTGGTGGAGGGTCGGGCGGCGCACCAGGCGCCGGAGGTGGACGGTTCCACCACCCTGGTCGCCCCGGTCGAGGGCGGGGTCGACCTGGCCGCGCTGCGCCCGGGCGATCTGGTGCGCGCGACGGTGACCGGCACCGAAGGGGTGGACCTGCTCGCTGTGCCGGATGAGATGATCTCGGCGGCGCCCGGCGCGGCACGGTGACGGCGGGCCCGAGCGGAGCGGGGGAGCCAGGTGGTGCGGTGCCGGGAACACCTCGGCGGCCCGAGCGGGGCGCGGCGGTGACCGGGGCGACGGAATCGACGCCGGGTCGGGTGGTTGCCGTGGTGCCCGTCGTCAACGCGGCCAACGCGTTGACCGCCCTGCGGCTGGTGCTGGTGCCGGTCTTCGCCGCCTCGGTGATCGTCTCGGGCATGTCCCACGCCGGCTGGCGGATGGCGGCCTGCCTGATCTTCGCGGTGGCCTCGGCGACCGACCTGGTGGACGGCTGGATCGCCCGCCGCTTCGGGCTCGTCACGTCGGTGGGCAAGGTGGCCGACCCGATCGCCGACAAGGCGCTCACCGGCGCCGCGCTGGTGCTGCTCTCCTGGTACGACACGTTGCCCTGGTGGGTGACCGCGCTGATCCTCGTCCGCGAGCTGGGCATCACCGGGCTGCGGTTCTGGGTGATCCGGCACGGGGTGATCGCCGCCAGTCGAGGGGGCAAGGTCAAGACCGCGCTCCAGATCCTGGCCATCGTCTGGTATCTCTGGCCGATGCCGGCCGCCCTCGCCGCCGTCGGCCCGTGGATCATGGCCGCCGCCGTCCTGGTCACGGTCGCCACCGGCTTCGACTACATAGCCCAAGCCCTCCGCCTCCGCCGCCCCCGCTGACCCCCCGCCGGCCGGCTCTCCCGCCGTTGATCATGAAGTTGTCGCCACGACACGCCGCGTGTCGTGACAACAACTTCATGATCAACGCGGTGGGCGGTGGGCGGTGGGCGGGGTTGGGGTTGGGGGGCTGTGGGTGGGGAAGGAACTGGTTTCCGTGACCGGGGTGGGGGTTGGGGTGTCGGAGGACGGCGCTGAGGTGGGCGACGCCCAGGTGGGCAGTACGGCGGCGGGGGTCGTGCACCGGCTGGCGGAGCGGCAGGAGACCCTGGCCACCGTCGAGTCGCTGACCGGCGGGTCCCTCGCCGCGTCGATCGTGAACATCGCCGGGGTCAGCGCGATCTACCGGGGTGGCCTCGTGGTCTACGCCACCGAGTTGAAGGCGACCCTGGCTGGCGTACCCGCTGATCTGTTGTCCGACCGGGGGCCGGTGGACCCGGACGTGGCGGTGGCGCTCGCCGAGGGTGGCCGGCGGCGGTGCGGCGCGGACTGGGGGCTGGCCACCACCGGGGTGGCTGGTCCGGAGCCGCAGGACGGGAAGCCGGTGGGCCTGGTCTACGTCGCGGTCGCCGGACCGGACGGCAGCGAGGTCCGCCAGCTCGACCTGGGCGGGGGCCGGGACCACGTCCGCGCGGCGGCGGTGGTCGAGGCACTGCGGCTGCTCGCCGAGCGGCTCGCCGCCGCGACACCGTGAACGCCCGGGAAGCCCGTCCCGAGGAACCCGACGGGCGGGGCGGGATGTCGCCCGGGCCCGCAACGGGTACGGTTGCGGGAAGGCTCCGACGTTCGGAGTCGGCGCGGTCCGCCGCGACCGGCTGCCCAACGCCGGGCGCGAGGTATCCCTCAGGGGGAGGTGCGATGATCCTGCTACGCCGGGTGATCGGTGACGCACTGCGGGCGCGCCGGCAGGGGCAGCAGCGCACGCTGCGTGAGGTCTCCACCGCCGCCAACGTCAGCCTCGGCTACCTCTCCGAGATCGAACGGGGGCACAAGGAGCCGTCGAGCGAGCTGCTCGCCGCGATCTGTGACGCCCTCGGTGCCCGGCTGTCCGAGCTGCTGCGTGAGGTGAGCGACACCGTGGCGCTCGCCGAGCAGATGCCCGGGGTGCTCGTCCCGATGCCGGACGAGCCGGCCGACACCCCAGCCAAGAGCACCAGCCGCGGGGTCCGTCAGCTCACCTCCGACGGCAAGGTTGCGGTCTCCGTCCGTCAGGACTCGCCGCTCAAGGCCACGCTGCGCAGCACCCGGGTCCGCCCGACCGAGCGCGACCGGGACGTGGTCTGCGCCGCCTGAGTCGCCGGTCCGGTTGACCGTGGGCGGGCTGGCTCCGCCCGCGTAGGGTTGCTCGCAGGAGCCGCCGGTGCTGTCGACCGCCCGGTACGGATGCCTCGTTGGCGTTCGGCTGGGACGATGGAGACCGGCCGGTCGCGGTCGGTCGGTTCAGCCGGCCCGGCCGTGGTTGGAGCGACGCTACTGAGGGGATACCACAGAGATGGCGAACCCGTTCGTCAAGGGTTGGAACTACCTGATGGCGCTCTTCGGTGCGAAGATCGACGAGCATGCCGATCCCAAGGTGCAGATCCAGCAGGCCATCGAGGATGCCCAGCGGCAGCACCAGGCGCTGGTCCAGCAGGCTGCCGCGGTGATCGGCAACCAGCGTCAGCTGGAGATGAAGCTGTCCCGGCAGATGTCCGAGGTCGAGCGGCTGCAGGGCAACGCCCGGCAGGCCCTGGTGCTGTCCGACCAGGCCCGGGCCAAGGGCGACGAGGCCGAGGCGGTGCGGTTCGAGCAGTCCGCGCAGACGTTGGCCAGCCAACTCGTCTCCGCCGAGCAGGCCACCGAGGACCTGAAGACCCTGCACGACCAGGCGCTCGGCGCCGCCGCCCAGGCCCGCCGGGCGGTCGAGAACAACTCGATGATCCTCCAGCAGAAGCTCGCCGAGCGCACCAAGCTGCTCAGTCAGCTGGAGCAGGCCAAGATGCAGGAGACGGTGGCCCGCTCACTGGAGTCGATGTCGTCGCTGACCGCACCCGCGAACACCCCGTCGCTCGACGAGGTGCGCGACCGGATCGAGCGGCGGTACGCCAACGCGATGGGTCGCGCCGAACTGGCTGGCAACTCCGTCGAAGGCCGGATGTTGGAGATCCAGAAGGCCACCATCGACTCGGCCGGCTCCGCCCGGTTGGAGCAGATCAGGTCCAGCATGGCGGGGGAGCAGCTCGGCGGTGCGGCCCAGCGACCGGCCGCGCCGCAGGCCGAGAAGACCGGCCCGGCAAACGACCCGACGGCCGCCGCCCGCCTCGACGAGCTGCGCGCCAGCATGGCCCGCGAGCGGGGCACCGGCGACCCGACCGCCGCAGGCTGAACGACCGGACCGAGGGGGCCAGGGTGGCAGACGAGCGGACGCGGTACTTCCGGAGGCTGGGTCGGCTCCGCCGGTCGGCCCGACGGTGGAGTGTGCTGGCCGGTGGGCTCGGCGGCGCGGCGGCGGTGCTGACTCCGTACGCCGGCCTTGGTCTGCCCGACGCGGCCTGGGCCGGCGCCGCGGGCAGCGCGGTGGCGCTCGCCGCCTGGCGCTGGATCGACGTGCGGGCCCTGGCCGCCCAGCCGGCGCCACCCGCGCTCGACCCGGCCGAGGCGGCGGCCCGGTCCCGGGCCCGTCTGATCGCCGCCGTCGAGCGACTGCCGGTCGGCCCGGGTGTGCTGGCCGAGGTGCGCCGGGTGCGTTCCCGGATCGCGCTACGCGGCACCAGCGCCGGGGAGCAGTGGGCCCGACTGGACCGGGCCGCGCTCACCCTGGCCGGGATGGCCCCCCGGCTCACCGGGCTGGCCGAGCCGGCGGTGCTGGAGGCCGCCGCCGCCGACCGCTCGCTGCGCGAACTGGCCGCACGGGTGGCGAGCGTCGAACGTGCGCTGCGGCTCGCCCCGGCCGACGCCCGGCCGCCGCTGGCCGAGGCGCACGCCGCGCTGACCGCCCAACTGGAGGGCGGGGTGGCGGCGTACGAGCGGCTGGTGGTCGCCGCCGCCGGCTACCTCGCCGAGGACTCCCGACCGGAGACCGCCCACCCGGCCGCCGACCGGCTCACCGAGGCGACCGACCTGCTGCACGGTGTCGCCGGGGCCCTCGCCGAGCTGCGCGCCGTCGGCACCCCGCTGCGCGCCCCGACGCGCTGACCGGGCACCGCCCCGAGACCGCCCGCCACCGGAACCGCGCGCCCGCCGAGGCCGCGCGCCGCTCACTCTGGTGTCGTCACCAGGACCGGCCCGGTGTACGGCGAGGTGCCCACGACGTTGAACGACCGGATCCGGTAGTGGTAGGTCACGCCCCGGGCCAGCCCGGTGTTGGTGAAGCCGCGGCCGGTCACCGTGAAGGTCGCCACCTCCCGGTCGAAGGTCGGGTCGAGCGCCCGCTGCACGGTGAACCCGGACCCGGGGCCGCCGGGTGTGCTCGCCTCCCAGGCCAGGATCACCGTCGCGGTGTCCGGCCCCGGTGCGGTGGCGGTGGCGCTTACCCCGCTTGGGGTGCCCGGCGCGGGCGGTGACGTCACCGTGGCGACTGTCGACCACGCCGAGGCGGCACCCAGGTAGGTGGTCCGCACCCGGTAGTAGTACGTGGTGTCCGCTGCGACAGTCGCGTCCAGGTGGTTGTCGCCGACCCCGATCGCCGTGGTGCCCGGGCCGCTGGTGAATGTCGGGTTGGTGGCCCGTTGCACGTCGATGCCGGTGGCGAACGACCGATTGGTCCAGCGCAGCGCCACGCGTAGCGGCGCGGCCGGTGGAAGCGTCGCGACCAGGCCGCTCGGGGCGGCCAGGTGCACCGAGGCGGGCACGCCGTTCGACCAGGACGAGTAGCTGACCGCGTTCTCCGCCCGGATCCGGTAGTGGTAGGTCACGCCCGGGGTGACCGTCGCGTCGGTGTACCTGGTGGCGGCGGCCGCGACGGTGATCGTGGTGACCTCGCCGCCGAAGGTGGCGTCGGTGGCCCGTTGCAGCAGGTGGCTGGTGGCGGCCGGTCGTCCACCGTTGCTGGTCCAGGCCAGCGCGATCGCGGGTAGCGCGGTGGCGGAGCCGGGCACCGGTGTGGCGGTCAACCCGGTCGGGGCCTTCGGGGTCACCCGCAGCACCAGCGGGCGGGTCATCCCGCCGTCGCGGTGGGCGGCGAGCTGGCTGTGCCACCGGTACTCCCAGCCCAGGTTGACCAGCTGGTTGACCACCGTGGCGGGTCGCCCGTCGGCCGGGCTGACCGGCGTGGACCCGGTCCGGGCACCGGCCGGGCGGCCCGGATCGAGCAGCCGGACGCTGTCACCAAGCTTGAACGGCAGCGTCGGCGCGACCGGGCGCAGCGCCACCACCACGTCCTCCCGGGGGTTGACCCGGATGATCCCCTTCCAGCCCAGCTCGGTGCCGTGCGGGAGTCGCAGCCTGCCGTCCCAGCCGACCCGGTTGACCACCTGTACGTCGCAACCGCCGATGTGCAACGGCTCGGTCTGCCGGACGTTGCCGCTGATCCGCCAGAGCTGCGTGCCGTCGGTCGGGGCACCCACCGGCACGGCGGTGTCGGTGGCGAAAAGCACCTCGGTGACCGGGTCGGTCGGGCCGAGCGGAAGCGTCGTCGGGTTGAGCGGCCCGGCGTACGGGTGCCCGACGCCGAGCCGGCCCGCCAGTCGGCCGTGGTCCGGCTCGAAGATCTGCTGCGCGGCCTTGACCGTGATCGGCAGGGTCACCGGGCCGGTGCCGGCGGTCGGCGTGAACGTCACGGTGGTGGCGTGCACCGGCACCGTCGTCTGCGCCGCGGTCCGGGTTCCGAACGCCGGGTCGTACGCCGGCTGCGGGACGATCGGCGGGCGCTGGCTGGCCGCGTACGCCTGGGGTAGTCGGTCGCGCAGCCGGCCCAGGTCGTACGGCGGCGCGGGTGCCCCGGTGACCCGGAACTGGAGCAGGGTGCGGGTGTTCGGGCCGTACCCCGGTTCGGTCCGGGGTGGACCGCCCTCGGCGCTGCGGTCCGGGGCGTCGGTGTGCTGGTCGTAGCGGCTGTCGAAGCCGGGCAGCGGGGCCGGAGCGTCGTTGTACAGGATCAGCGTGCTGCCCGGTGGCACGGCGGAGAAGTCGACGAGCACGTCGGCCCGCTCGCCCGGGGCGAGCAGCAGGGTGTGCCCGTCGACGTTCAGCACGGTCGGGTCGCGCCGGTCGTAGCGGTAGCCGACGGGCCGGTTCGGCAGCACCACCGGCGCCGGCAGGAGGCCGCCCTCGTTGCCGATCTGGACGAACTCCGGGCCGGCGGCGCGCGGGTCCGGCACACCACCGTCGCGTCCGTCGGTGGGCCACCCCGCCGGGCGGTCCGTCGCGCGCACGGCGGGCACCATCGGCACCTCGCCGGCGTCCGGGTCGGCGAGCGCGCCGTCGGCGGTCCACATCGCCGCGTCCGAGCAGGCGCGGTAGAGCTGCAGGTTGAGGCTGCGGTCCAGGCAGGCGTTGAGGATCCGGAACCGGTAGGCGCGCGGCTGCACCTCCAGGTACGGGTAGGCGACACCGTTGACGAGGGGGGTGTCGCCGTACGCCTCGGGGACGGCCGACGGGTGCGGTACGTCGGGGCTCGACGGCGGTTCGTCCGGCGCGTCGACCGGGTCGTGGTACGGGTTCGGCACCCACCTGTCGGCGCGCGCGTCGTCCGGGGCGCAGGTACGGGACCAGGGGCCGTAGTCCCACCGGCCGGTCGGGTTGCGTCCGCCGGCCCGGTGCGGGTTCTGCCGGGGCTGGTAGACGTGCGGGTGCCAGAGGCTGCCCCGGGCGCCCCAGCGTTCCCGGTCCCAGGTCGGGTCCTCGGCGGCGAGTTGGGTGTCGTCCGGAACGAACGTCTTGTCCTCGATCACGAGCGGCACCTGGTCGGCCGGCAGCACCGCGTCGGCGACGAGGTGGTCCTCGGCCGGGTCGGTGAGCAGGTAGAGCCCGAGTTGCCCGCCGTAGACGGTGAGCCGGGCCAGGCCGACGGTGTTGTCGTGGAACCACAGCAGGCGGCCGCTCTGCTCGTTCGGGAAGTAGAGGGTGGTGGCCCCGGCGCCGGGTGGCGGCATGTCCGGCACGTGGGCCAGTCCGGGTCCGCTCGGGTACGGGGTGATCTCCCCGGCCGGTGTGATCCACTGCCCCGGGTTGCCCGCGCTGGTCCAACCGGTCTGCGCCCCGGCGAGGTGCAGCACGGCCCGGTTCTGCGGGTACGGCGCCGGCCCGTCCAGGGGGCCGAGGCCGGCACCCTCGACGGTGTCGTCGACAGGCAGGAACAGCTCGCCGGCCCGACCGGTGGGGAGCTGGTTGATGAACTTCACCCGGACCGGTCGACCCCGGCGGGCGACGATCATCGGCCCGAGGTGCCAGGGGCGCTCCGGAGGCACCACCGTGTTGTGTCCGGCCGGGTCGGTGCCCAGGTTGAGTTGCCGGTAGCCGCGCAGTCGGGTGGCTGGCAGGTCCCGGTGCAGCCGCTGGGCGTACTCCTGGAGACCGATCTCGTAGTAGTCGCAGCCCGGGTAGCTGATGGTGTCCGGCGTTGCCACCGGCAGGTGGCTGCCGAGGTCGCCGCGGCCCGGCTGACCGGGGAGGGGCAGCGGGTCGACGAACTTGCGCAGCCCGGACCCGGCCGCCAACCGTCCGTCGGGGTCACGCGTCGGGCGAGGGCTGTGGGCGAAGTTCGGCACCGGGCCGAAGTACCGGGGTACGACGGCCGGGTCCAGGCTCGGCGTCGGGGCGGGCTCCTCGACGGTGCGGGCGGCCGGCACGGACGCGGCCCGGCCGGTGGCGTCGGTGTCGCTTGTGGTCCGCTCGAAGAAGGTGGAGCGGAGTCTGCGGAACATCGCCATGACTCTCCCCGGTTCGGGGCGCGAGATCCGCCACCCCGGCGTGGTGGACCCCGGCACTCTGCTGACGGTCGGTGAGCGCTCAACCGCAGCATGCGACTCCGGCGGCCGGTTAGGAATTACCCAATCGTCCGTTTCTGCGCCGGGTCCCACTCAACGAGAGCCTGGTCAACCGGCCAACGGCGGAACCGGGCGTTCGGGCTGACAGACCGGGCACCAGTAGGTGACCCGTTCGCCCAACTCCTCCTTGCGGATCGCGGTGCCGCAGCGGCGGCAGGGCTGGGCGCGGCGGCCGTACACGTAACTGGTCTGCCCCCGGTGCAGCGAGCCGGTGCTGCTCTGCGTCCACCGACCCCGGTTGGCGGCGAGCAGCCGCTGTGCGAGGGCGACCAGGCCCGGCAGGTCGGGCACCCCGGCGACCGGGGTCCACGGTGACACGCCGCGCAGGAACAGCACCTCGCACTTGTAGAGGTTGCCCACCCCGGCCAGGTTCCGCTGGTCGAGCAACGCCTCGCCGATGGTCTGCTCCGGGTGGTCGGCGAGCCGACGGACCGCTTCGGCCGGGTCCCAGTCCGGGCCGAGCAGGTCGGGGCCGAGGTGGCCGACCAGTTGGTCCTCCTCGGCGCTCGGCACCAGGGTCAGGTCGTGCAGGTGGTAGCCGACCGCGACAGCGCCGGCGCTGCGCAGCACCACCCGGATCAGGTGCGCGGGTCGGCCGCTCCAGCGTTCCCCCGGGGCGTACGCCCGCCAGGCGCCGTCCATCCGCAGGTGGGAGTGCAGGGTCCAGTGCGCCTCGGTCGGGGTGTCGAGCCGGAGCAGCAGGTGTTTGCCCCGGCTTGCCGACTCGCGGACGGTCCAGCCGGTGAGGTCCGTGGTCGCCAGTTGCGGCACCCGGAAGTCACTGCCGGTGATCAGCGCGCCGGCCAGCGCGCGGTGCAGCACGCGTGCGGTGTTCCAAACGGTGTCGCCTTCGGGCACCCTGCCATCCTCCCTCTTTCGAGCAAGATTCGCATGTGTCGCTATTTGTAGTCAGGTTCCTCATGATCTCCTGACATGCGAAGGTCAGGGGGTTCTGAGGAGAATGCCCATGTCGCGACCCCGTTGTCGTATCCCATCCGTCGCCCTCGTCGCTACCCTCGCCCTCCTGCTCACCGCAGCTCTCCTACCCGCCGCCGGTCCCGTCCCGGCCGCACCCGGCGGCGCCCCGATCACCCTCGTCGCCGCCGCACCCGGCGACGAACGGTGGAGCGCCGACCTCACCACCGTCGACGGCGACGATGTCAACGTCCGGCGCACCGCGGCAGGTCTGCGACTGCGGGAGGCCCGACCCGCCCGGCGCGGCGCCGGCAGCCCGCACAGCGCGGTCGCCGAGGGCATGCTGCTGACCGCTCCCCGCACCCTCGCCCGGCCGGCCACCCGGGTCCGCGCCACGATCGACGCCGCGGTGCCGAGCGGGGCGACAGCGGAGGTGCAGGTCCGCGGCGCGCGGGCCACCGGCTGGACCGAGTGGCGCGCGGCCACCGCCGGCACGGCCTTCGACCGGCCCGTCACCCGGGTGCAGACCCGGGTGGTGCTCACCGCCCCCGCCGGTGGCGCCACGGCGACGGTACGGCGGGTGCAGCTCACCGCCGACGCGAACGCCGCCGTGTCCGCCGCCACACCCGGCCGCACCTACCGGGTGTACGCCACCCGGATCGGCCTGGTCGGCGAACTGACCGCCAACGGCCGTACCGTGCAACCCCGGGACCACTTCGCGGCGCTGCCGTCGCGGCGCGGCCTCTCCCCGCTCAACACCGGCGACTACACCGTGCGGGTCTGCACCACCAACGGCTCCCGCTGCGAGTACGCCCCGGTCTGGGACGTCGGCCCGTGGAACACCCGCGACGACTACTGGAACCCCTCGTCGGTCCGGGAGAACTGGAAGAACCTGCCGCAGGGCCGGCCCGAGGCGCAGGCCGCCTACCAGTCCGGCTACAACGGCGGGCGCGACCAGTTCGGGCGGACCGTGCTCAACCCGGCCGGCATCGACCTGGCCGACGGCACGTTCTGGGACGGGCTGCGACTGACCACGAACGCCTGGGTGGACGTCGCCTACCTGTGGACCGGCGGCGGGCCGCGCGGCGTGGTCGGTGACGGGCCGCTGAACATCCGCACCGGGGCCAGCACCGCGTACCAGACCCGTGGCCTCGCCGCCCGGCTGGCCCACGTACCGATCCAGTGCTACGTCACCGGTCAGTCCGTCGCCGGCCCCTACCGCACCACCACCCGCTGGAACCGCCTGGCCAGCGGCCAGTACGTCAGCCACGCGTACATCTCAAGTGTCTACGGCGGCGGCGTGCCGGCCTGCTGAGCCACGCTCACGCCGCCGGGCGCCCCGCCGACGTCAGGGGCGCTCGTCGGGGCGAGCCGCCCGCACCATGTCCTGGTAGCGGGGGTGGCTGGCACCGTAGACGGCGTAGTTGAGGCGGGCGTGCGAAAGGCTCAGGTCGCCGTTGGGGCCACCCCGGACGGCATCGGCGTCGGCGTCGGTCTGGCCGTCGTCGGTCCAGAAACAGACGGGGCAGGTCCCCCCGCCCGTCCGGGATGCACAGCAGGGACAGCCCACAGGAACCACATGCTCACCCACCGGAGAAGCATTCCACAGTCGAACATCAGGCCGATACCCGCAGGAGGTCCCCCGGGACGGCGGCGAGGAGGTCCGCGGCCCGCCTGCCGTCGACCGCGACCGCTCCGCTGGCGGATACGGGACAGCGCGATGGCCGACCGGCCCCTCCCGCCGGCCGGGGACGTTGGGCAGACTGCCCTGGTGACAACTCGGAACCTCCCCGCAGTCGGAATCCTGCTCGTCGCCGTCGCCCTCAGCGCCGGCTGTGGCAGTGACGACGACGGCAGCCCGACCGCGACCCCGTCCGTCTCGTCCGAGGCGGCCCCGACCGACCTGCCGACGCCGCCGCCGGCCTCGCCGAGCGCCGACGGTGCCGCCTCGCCGTCCGCGGCCGCGCAGGGCACGACGCAGCGGCGGCCGGCCAGCCCCCCTCCCGTGGTGCTGCCCAAGCGCCCGGCCAGTGCCCCCGGCGCCAAGCAGGTCGTCGACGCCTTCCGGGCCGCCGGGTTGAAGGTGCCGCACCCGTTGGACCGCTCGGTCGACTGCGGGCCGGACGGCCTCGGTCTGGGCTGCTCCGAGCTGATCGCCACCGACGCCGTCACCGTCTACGTCTTTCCGGACGAGACAAGCGCCAGCGACATCGCGGAGACCTGGGGCGGCCAGTCGTACCGGCGCGGTGCGGTGGTGCTGAACTACCTGGAGGCGAAGACCCCCGCCGCCGACCGCCCACGCTACGAGAAGGCCCTCGACAAGCTGGGCTGAGCCGCCGGCGTGGCCGGAGCATGTTGTTGTTTTGACCTTGATGTCTGTGAGTCATCACGATGACTCACAGACATCAGGCTCTCTGCGGGATTGCCCTCGGCGGCGCCTCGGCTGGCTGGTTGGGCATCGAGCACCAATCGGCGGGTCAGCCGCGCAGGCGTAGGCCGCGCGGGGTGGCCCGGAAGCCGGCCGTGGTCAGCGCGTCGCGCAACGGTGAGGAGTGCACCGCCTCGCCGTCGGCCCGCTCCACCGACATCGCGCCCAACGCCCCGGAGTGGACGGCGTCGGCGAGCGCCTTGCCGGCCGCGGCGAGCGTGTCGGTGTCGTCGCTGAAGGAGAGCAACGTCCGGCCGCCGCGCTCGACGTAGAGGACGAGGTCACCGCCGACCTGCACCACCAGGGCGCCCGCCTTGCGGCCGGCCCGGTGCCCGGTCGCCGGCGCGGCCCCGTCGCCGGAGTCGACCACCCGTTCCGGCCAGGGCAACGCCGCGCCGTACGGGTTGGCCGGGTCGGTCGCGGCGAGCACGGTGGCCGCCCCGCCCCGGCCCCGGGCACCGTCGGTCGGCTCGGCCAGCGCGCGCAGCCGGTCCACCGCGCCGGGTACGGCGAACTGCGCCGCGCCGAGCCCTTCGACGAAGTAGCCCCGGCGGGCCGCGCCGCGCTCCTCTAGGGCGGAGAGCACCGGGTAGACCGCCGAGAACCCGCCGGCCACCTGCTCCGCCATCACCGCACCCCGGGTGACCACCCCGTGCCGCTCCAACAGCAGGTCGGCAAGCGCGGCGGCCCGGCGGGTCGGGTCGAGGTCGCGGTCCGGAAGGCGGGACCAGCGGCCGGCGACCGTCGGTGGGCCACCCCGGGTCGGCAGCGCCACCCGACCGGGCCGCCGGTAGCGGGTGCGCGGCGCGGACGGCCGGGAGCGGTGTGCCCCACCAGCGCCGAGCACCGCGCGCAGCGGAGCGAGGGTGTCGTTGGTGAGGTGCCCCGCCCAGACCAGATCCCAGATCGCGCCGGTCAGCGCGGCGTCGTCGGTCGAGCCGACCCGGTCGGCCAACGAGCGGAAGAACAACGCCTGCCCGTCGCCGAGCGCGTCGAGCACCGCGTCGTGCAGCGGAGTACGGGTCAACGCCTCGTCCGGCGCTGGGAGCAGCAGTGGCGCGGCGTCCGCGTACGCCAGGGTGACCCAACCGTCACCCCCGGAGATCGCGCCCGACCCGGCCCAGAGCACCTCCCCGCTCGCGCACAGCTCGTCGAGCTGGGCGGGGGAGTAGTCCGCGACCCGTGCCGGCAGCACCAACCGTTCCAGGGCGGACGCCGGCACCGCCGCCCCCTGCAACTGCTCCACCGTGGCGGCCAGCGCCTCCACCCCTCGCGCCGACGAGCCGACCTGCTGCCAGCGGGGCAGGAACGTGGCGAGCGCCCGGGGCGGCACCGGCTCGATCTCCCGGCGCAGCGCCGCGAGCGAGCGGCGGCGCAGCATCCGCAGCACCTCGGCGTCACACCACTGGGCGCCGGCCGAATCCGGGGTGAACTCCCCGGAGACCACCCGCCCGGTCGCGGCGAGCCGCCGCAGCGCCTGCTCGACGACGAACACGCCGAGCCCGAAGCGGGCCGCGCAGCTGGCTGCGGCGAACGGCCCGTGGGTGCGGGCGTAGCGGGCCACCAGGTCGCCGAGCGGATCGGCCACCGGGGCGAGGTACGCCTCGGCCACCCCCACCGGCAACGCCACGCCGAGGGCGTCGCGCAGGCGGGCCGCGTCCTCGACGCCCACCCAGCGCTGCTCGCCCGCGATCCGGACCCGCAGCACCCGGCGGGTCGCCTCCAGCTCGGTCAGCCACGCCTCCGGCACACCCCGCTCGGTCAACTCGGCGTCGCTCAGGTCACCGAGCACCCGCAGCAGCTCCACGACGTCCTCGGCGTCGCGCGGGCGGCGCTGCTCGGTCAGCCACCGCAGTTGCCGGTCGGTCTCGGTGAGCACCGCCGGGTCGAGCAACTCCCGCAGGTCGACCCGGCCGAGCAGCTCGCCGAGGAGCGTGGAGTCCAGGGCGAGCGCGGCGGCGCGACGCTCGGCCAGCGGAGCGTCGCCCTCGTAGAGGAACGCGCCGACGTATCCGAAGAGCAACGACCGCGCGAACGGCGAGGGCGCGCTGGTCTCCACCTCGACCAGCCGCACCTTGCGGGTGGCCAGGTCACGCATCAGCCCGGCCAGCGCCGGCTGGTCGAAGACGTCCTGAAGGCACTCCCGGGCCGCCTCCAGGGTGACCGGGAAGTCCGCGTACTCGCGGGCGACGTCGAGCAGTTGCGCGGCGCGTTGCCGCTGCTGCCAGAGCGGTTGGCGGCGGCGCGGGTCACGGCGCGGCAGCAGCAGCGACCGCGCGGCGCACTCCCGGAAACGGGCGGCGAAGAGGGCCGACGTGCCGACCGACTCCTCCACGAGCTGAGTGATCTCGTCGGGTTCGAAGACCACCACGTCGGCGCCGGGGGGCTCGTCGGCGGTGTCCGGAAGGCGCACCACGATGCCGTCGTCGGAGGGCATCACCTGGGCGTCCACCCCGTACCGCTCGGCCAGCCGGCGGCCCACCGCGAGCGCCCACGGCCCGTTCACCCGGGCGCCGAGCACGCTGTGCACAGCCAGTCGCCAGTCGCCCAACTCGTCGCGGAACCGCTCCACCACGACGGTGCGGTCGTCGGGCAGCGAGCGGGTGGCCTCCCGCTGCTCGCGCAGGTAGGCCATCAGGTTGCTGGCGGCCCAGTCGTCCAGCCCGCCGTCGCGAAGCGCGGCGAGTGCCGCCTCGTCGGTCTGTCGCAGCAGGGTACGCACCCGGGCGCCGATGGCCCGGCCCAGCTCCACCGGCCGACCGAGCTGGTCGCCCTTCCAGAACGGCATGCGCGCGGCCTGCCCCGGCGCGGGCGAGACCAGCACCCGGTCCGGAGTGATCTCCTCGATCCGCCAGGAGGAGGAGCCGAGCAGGAAGACGTCACCGACCCGGGACTCGTAGACCATCTCCTCGTCCAGCTCGCCGACCCGGGCGGCCCGCTCGGCGCCGGCCAGGAAGACCCCGAACAGGCCCCGGTCGGGGATGGTGCCGCCGCTCGTCACCGCGAGCCGCTGCGCGCCGGGGCGGCCGGTGAGCTGGTCGGTGGCCCGGTCCCAGACCAGTCGGGGACGCAGCTCGGCGAACGCGGTGGACGGGTAGCGGCCGGAGAGCATGTCCAGTACGGCGTGCAGCGCCGAGTCGGGCAGCTCGGCGAAGGGCGCGGCCCGGCGGACCAGCACGGCCAGGTCGCCGAGCGCCCACGGCTCCAGCGCCACCATCGCGACGATCTGCTGGGCCAGCACGTCCAGTGGGTTGCGCGGGTAGTGCAGTTCCTCGATCGCGCCGGCGGTCATCCGTTCGGCGACCACCGCGCAGGAGAGCAGGTCGCCGCGGTGCTTGGGGAACACCACCCCACGGGAGACGGCACCCACCTGGTGCCCGGCCCGGCCGACCCGTTGCAGCCCGGCGGCCACGCTCGGTGGTGCCTCGATCTGCACCACCAGGTCGACCGCGCCCATGTCGATGCCCAGCTCCAGGCTGGAGGTGGCCACCACCGCCGGGAGCTGGCCGGACTTGAGCGCCTCCTCGATGTGCTTGCGCTCCTCGCGGGAGACGCTGCCGTGGTGGGCGCGGGCGATCACCGGAGCCGCGCCGCCGGCCGCGCCGGACTGGGCCATCACCTCGGCCGGCGGCCGGTTGCGCACCGGACCGGCCGGGCCACCCCAGCGATCCGCGCCGGATGCCGGGCCGTCGTCACCCACCGGGCCGTCGCCCGCCGACAACCCCTCCGGTACGACGATCGCGTCCTCGTCCGACGCGGACGCGGCCACCGCCTCGGCGGCCAGCTCGTTGAGCCGGGCGCAGAGCCGCTCGGCGCTGCGCCGGGAGTTGGTGAAGACGATCGTCGAGCGGTGCTGCCCGATGAGGGTGAAGACCCGCTCCTCGACGGCCGGCCAGATCGACGCCCGGCGTGGCCCGGGGCCGCCGAGGTCGTCCTCCGGTGGCTGCTCCTGCTCGTCCAGGCGGGTCATGTCCTCCACCGGGACCTGCACGCTGACCTCGATGGTCTTCGGCGTGGCCGGCTGCACCACGTCGACCGGGCGGGCACCACCGAGGAACTGCGCGCAGGCGTCGATCGGCCGAACCGTGGCCGACAGGCCGATGCGCTGCGCCGGGGCGGGCAGCAGCTCGTCGAGGCGTTCGAGGGAGAGGGCGAGGTGGGCGCCGCGTTTGCTGCCGGCCACCGCGTGCACCTCGTCGACGATCACCGTCTGGATGCCGCGCAGCGAGTCGCGGGCCGCGGACGTGAGCAGCAGGAACAACGACTCGGGCGTGGTGATGAGGATGTCCGGAGGGGTGCGGGCGAAGGCTCGTCGCTCGTCGGCGGGCGTGTCGCCGGTGCGCATGCCGACGGTGATGTCGGGCGGTGCGACGCCCAGCCGGGTGGCCGCCTGCCGGATGCCGGCCAGCGGAGCGCGCAGGTTGCGCTCCACGTCGACGGCGAGGGCCTTGAGTGGGCTGACGTAGAGCACCCGGCACCGCTGGCGGGCCTCGGCGGGCGCCGGCTCGCGGGCGAGCCGGTCCAGTGACCAGAGGAAGGCCGCGAGCGTCTTGCCCGAGCCGGTGGGAGCCACCACGAGCGCGTTGCGACCGGCGGCGACCGACCGCCAGGCGCCGGTCTGCGCGGCGGTCGGGGCGGCGAATGCGTTGTCGAACCAGGCGCGGGTGGCCGGGCCGAACCCGGCGAGCACCGCGCCGGCGTCTGTGTCTGCCCCGGTCACCGGTCCATCGTGCCCCGCCGGTCCGACAACTACGAACGATCTCGCGACGGAATGGGCGAGCAAAAGGCAAAAAGCGTGGAACGTGCGCTTAATACGTTAAGTCTCACTTAACTGCTTGCTTCTAAGGAGCAACATAAAGTAACTTCACTCGCAACGCGACCCGGGGTGAGGGGATTTGATGGCCGGCGAGCAGCGCACCGTCGAAGCGGGCACCGACGTGCTGATCCGCAAGGTCGACAGCCACCTCGCCGCGCTCCGCACCGGCCTGCACGGCCCCGAGCTCGAACTCGCCGAACGTCTCGCCCGCTGCCTGCGCGAGCTGGTCCTCTGCACCGCCCAGGCCAGCGCCGCCGACCGAGGTCAGGTCCGCGTCGCCGTCCACTACTTCGTACTGCGTCGCGAGAGCCGCGGGCGTCTGCTCGCCGTGCGGTCGCTGACCGCCGCCGAGCGGGTGGTCGACCGGGTCGCCCGCCAACTCGGCCGCCCCGACCTGCTGGTCGAACTCCGTCGCGCCCGCCCCACCCCCGACGACGCGCAACCCCTCAACAACGCCCTACTGACCTAAAGCCCCGGCCCCGCCGTGCGCGGCCCCGGGCGACCTTGGCCCAGCCGAATCTCGGCCCTGCTGGCCCTGCCTGTCGGGCCCGGCCACACCCTGCCTTCCCGGATTTGCCTTGCGCGGTGCGGCCCGGCCGCGCCCCGCTCGGCCCGTCCCGGCCCCGCCCGATCGATCATGGAGTTGTGGTGGGGGATCTCTGCCCCAAAAGCTGGTAATCCGGGCACCATAACTCCATGATCGACGGGGCTGAGCAGTGGTGCTCCGCGATCTTGCACTTGCTGTCGTGGCATTCGGTGCATTCCCCGCATCTCGGCAACAGGAAGTGCAAGATCGGCGCGGGTGGGCACGGGGTCGAGCGGGCGGGCAAGATCGGCGCGGGTGGGCAGGGTTGCGCGGGCGCGTAGGGGGGCGCGCGGTTGGTGGTCGGGGGTCGCGCGTGGCTGGGCCTGGGTGCGCGGGTCGCAGAGGTTGCGCGGGCGGGTGGGGGTCGGGTGGGTGGGGCGGAAGGGCGCGGGTGGGACGGAAGGCGCGGGCGGGGCCGAGGTGCGTGGGCGGGGCGGGGGGTTGCGCGGTGGGCTCGGGGTTGGGGTGGGGTGCGGCTTGACGGGCTAATTCCGGCAAAACCGCCCGGCGAAGGACGAACTGGCGTCTGATCGCTGCTAGGCGCCACCGCTGCCACGGGCGTCGGCCATGTCGATCGGGAGCGCAGGTGCTGGTACTGCTCATCCTCCATGTCGTGGCGGCCCTCGCCGCGCCCCTGCTCGTTCGCTTGTGGGGTCCGCGCGCGTGCTACCCGCTGGCGCTCGCGCCGGCCGCCGCGTTCTGCTGGGCGGTGGCCCGCACCCCGACTGTCGCCGACGGTGGGGCGGTGGTCGAGACGTACCCGTGGATCCGGCAGTTGGGCCTCGACATCGCGTTCCGGCTCACCACGTTGTCCTGGCTGATGACGCTGCTGATCGGCGGCGTCGGAGCGTTGGTGCTGGTTTACAGCGCCCGTTATCTCAGCGCCGGCTCCGTCGGGTTGGCGCAGTTCGCCGCGGTCCTGGTGGCCTTCGCCGGCGCGATGCTCGTCCTGGTCTTCGCCGACGACCTTCTGCTGCTCTACGTCGGCTGGGAGCTGACCACGATCTTCTCGTACCTGCTGATCGGGCACAGCACCGAACGACGGTCCAGCCGGTGGGCGGCGGCCCAGGCATTGACTGTCACGACGCTCGGCGGGCTCGCCATGCTCGTCGGTTTCATCATGTTGGGCGAGCACGCCGGCACCTACCGCTGGTCGGAGATCAGCGCGCAGCCGCTGCCCGGCGGCGGGTACCTGGTGGGTGCCGTGCTGCTGATCCTGGCCGGGGCGCTGTCCAAGTCGGCGGTGCTGCCGTTCAGCTCGTGGCTGCCGGTCGCGATGGCGGCGCCCACACCGGTCAGCGCGTACCTGCACGCCGCCGCGATGGTCAAGGCCGGTGTCTACCTGGTCGGGCTGCTCGCGCCGGTGCTCGCCACGGTCGGCCCGTGGCGGCCGGTGGTCCAGGTCGCCGGCGTGGCGACCATGTTGCTCGGTGGTTGGGCCGCGCTGCGTCAGACCGACCTGAAGCTCCTGCTGGCGTACGGGACGGTCAGCCAGCTCGGCCTGCTGGTCGCGGTGACCGGCTCGGGAACCCCGGAAGCCGCCCTGGCCGGCACGGCGATGCTGTTGGCGCACGCCCTGTTCAAGGCGGCGCTGTTCCTGGTCGTCGGCATCATCGATCACAGTGCCGGTACCCGTGACCTGCGCGAGTTGTCCGGGCTGCGGCACTGGTCCCGGCCGTTGTTCGTGGTCGCGGTGCTGGCCGCGGCGTCGATGGCCGGGGTGCCGCCGATGGTCGGCTTCGTGGCCAAGGAGGCGGTGTTCGCGGCGTTCACCGACCAACCGGCGCTCCTCACCGGCCTGGTCGCCGGGACGGTGCTCACCGTCGCCTACAGCGCCCGTTTTCTCTGGGGCGCGTTCGCTGACCGGCCCGGCGTGGACCCGGTCCCGCCGGGGCCGATCGCCGCGTCACTGCTGGTACCACCCGCGGTGCTCGCCGGTGTCGGTCTGCTCGCCGGCCCGGCCGCGAGCGTGCTGGACGAGCTGCTGAGCCCGTACGCCGATCTGCTCGGCGCGGTCGACGCGCACCTGGCGCTCTGGGCCGGACCGACCCCGGCGCTCGGCCTGTCCGTGCTGGCGCTCGTCGCCGGTGGCCTGCTCTTCGCCGTGCGTGGGCCGCTCGCCCCGGTGCTGGCCCGGCTCCGTTCGCCGGTGGGGGGCAACCAGGGGTACGAGTGGGTCGTGGGTCGGTTCGACCGGCTGGCCATCGAGGTGACGAGTGCGACCCAGCGCGGCTCGCTGCCGCAGTATCTGGGCGTCATCCTGGTCACCCTGGTGCTGGTGCCGGGCACGGCGATGGTCTCGGCCAGCCCGTGGCGGGCGCGGCTTCCGCTCTGGGACAGCCTGCCGCAGCCGGTGGTCGTGCTGGTGATCACGGTGGCGGCGGTGCTCGCGGTCGGTGCCCGTCGCCGGTTGACCGCGATGCTGCTGGTGGGCATGACGGGCTACGGGACGGCGATGCTGTTCGTGCTGCACGGGGCGCCCGACCTGGCGCTCACCCAGTTCCTGGTGGAGACCTCGACGATCGCGGTCTTCGTGCTGGTGCTGCGTCGCCTGCCGGAGCGGTTCTCGGCGCGCCCGCTGCGCCGTACCCGTTGGGTCCGCCGGGTGATCGGGGTGGCGGCGGGTGTGGTGGCCGCCGGGCTGGCCCTCACCGCCGTCGGCGCCCGACGGGCACCGGACATCTCCGCGGCCTTTCCGGATCTCGCGGTGGTGCACGGGTACGGCCGCAACGTGGTCAACGTGACCCTCGTCGACATCCGGGCCTGGGACACGATGGGTGAGCTGGCGGTGCTGGTGGTGGCCGCGACCGGGGTGGCCAGCCTGATCTTCGAACGGTCCCGCACGGGGCCGCGGCCGCAGCGGGTCGAGTCGGACGAGCGGGTGAGTGGGCGTGGCCGGCCGGTGTGGCTGCGCGGCGGCCCCACCCTCTACGAGGAGCGCCGTTCGCTCGTGCTGGAGGTGGTCATCCGGCTGATCTTCCACACCGTGGTGCTGTTCTCACTGTTCCTGCTCTTCTCCGGGCACAACGCGCCGGGTGGCGGGTTCGCCGGTGGTCTGGTGGCGGGTCTCGCCCTGGTGGTCCGTTATCTGGCCGGCGGCCGGTACGAGTTGACCGAGGCCGCCCCGATCGGCGCCGGCGCGATTCTCGGCGCCGGGTTGGCGGTGGCGGTGGGCAGCGGCGTGGTGGCGCTGCTGATCGGTGGGTCGGTGCTGGAGAGCGCGAAGGTCGACCAGGCCCTGCCACTGATCGGCGACGTTCATCTGGTCACGTCGCTCTTCTTCGACATCGGTGTGTACCTGGTCGTGATCGGGCTGGTGCTGGACATCCTGCGCAGCCTCGGTGCCGAGGTGGACCGGCACATCGAGGCGACCGGGACGGGCACCGGCGGGCTGACCGTCGACAAGGAAGGACGGTCATGACGGAGAGCGGTGCGGGGCCGACGTTGGTGCTGGTGCTGGCCGTCGCGGTACTTGTCGGCTGCGGGGTGATCCTGTTGTTGGAGCGCAGCCTGACCCGGATCCTGCTCGGGGTGATCCTGCTCGGCAACGGGGTGAACCTGTTGATCCTGTTGGGCGGGCGGTCGGGCGGGGCACCGATCGTCGGCACGGGTCCGGTGGGGCGGATGAGTGATCCGCTGCCGCAGGCGATGGTGTTGACGTCCATCGTGATCACCTTCGGGTTCACCGCGTTCCTGCTCGCGGTGGCGTACCGCAGTTGGTACCTCTCCGGCGACGACGAGGTGCCCGACGACCTGGAGGACCGGCAGATCATCCGCCGGGCCGGCCGGAAGGAGGCGGGCGCGGTCGACCTCGGTGGGGAGGGCCCGAACGGTGACCCGGAGCAGGTCGATCCGGAGCCGGCCCGTCGGCGGCTTCGACGCGGGGACGACACGTGATGAGCACACTGGTGCCGTTGCCGGTGGTGGTGCCGCTGCTCGGTGCGGCGTTGACCCTGCTGCTGGCCGGCAAGCCTCGGCTCCAGCGCGCGATAAGCGTGCTGTGCCTGTGCGGCACCCTGACGGTGGCGGTGCTGCTGCTGGTGCAGGCATACCGCTTCGGGCCGGTGGTGGTGGCGGTCGGGGCGTGGCCGGCGCCGGTCGGCATCGTTCTGGTGGCCGATCAGCTCGCGGCGCTGATGCTCGTGGTGTCCTCGGCGGTGACCCTCTGCGTGTTGCTGTACTCGGTCGGCCAGGGGCGCAGCGACACGAGCGAGACCACGCCCGTGTCGATCTTCCACCCGACGTATCTGGTGCTCACCGCCGGTGTCACGAACGCGTTCCTGGCGGGTGACCTGTTCAACCTCTTCGTGGGCTTCGAGATCCTGTTGGCCGCCAGCTTCGTGCTGATCACCCTGGGTGGCACCGAGACCCGGATCCGGACCGGGTCGACGTACGTCGTGGTCAGCATCCTCTCCTCGATGATCTTCCTGACGTCGGTGGGTCTGGTGTACGCGGCCACCGGCACACTCAACCTCGCTCAACTCGCCCAGCGCCTCGACGAACTGCCCGACGGGGTCCGGCTGGCACTGGAGCTGATGTTGCTGCTGGGCTTCGCGATCAAGGCGGCGGTCTTCCCGCTGTCGGCCTGGCTGCCGGACAGCTACCCCACCGCACCGGCGCCGGTCACGGCCGTCTTCGCGGGTCTGCTCACCAAGGTGGGCGTCTACGCGATCATCCGCACCGAGACGTTGCTGTTTCCCGGCGGGCGTGCCCACGTGCTGCTCATGGTCGTCGCCGGGCTGACCATGGTGATCGGCATCCTCGGTGCGGTGGCCCAGTCCGACATGAAGCGACTCTTCTCGTTCACCCTGGTCAGCCACATCGGTTACATGATCTTCGGGGTGGCGTTGAGCACCGCAGCCGGGCTCTCCGGCGCGATCTTCTACGTGGTGCACCACATCACCATCCAGACCACGCTGTTCCTCGTCGCCGGGCTGGTCGAGGAGCGCGCCGGAAGCACCGACCTGCGCCGCATCGGCGGGCTGGCCCGGGTGACCCCGCTGCTCGGCGTGCTCTTCTTCATCCCGGCCATGAACCTCGCCGGAGTGCCACCGTTCTCCGGTTTCCTCGGCAAGCTCGGCCTGCTCCAGGCCGGGGTGGCGACCGGCGACCCGCTGCCCGGGGTCCTGGTCGCGGCCGGCACGCTGACGAGCCTGCTCACCCTGTACGTGGCGTCCCGGGTGTGGAACATCGCCTTCTGGCGCGCGCCCCGGCTGGCCACCAGTGAGCCGGTCGTCCAGTTGCCGAAGCTGATGGTGGGCGCCACCGTGGCCCTGGTCGCGCTCGGACTCGCGTTGACAGTCCTGGCCGGTCCGCTCTTCGACGTCACCGCCGACGCAGCCGCCGACCTGCGGATGCGTACCCCGTACGTCCGTGCCGTGCTGCCTGGCGGCGCACCGTGACCGGCCCCGACGAGCCGGCCCCCGACGCGACCGGGCCCACCGGAATGGAGCCGGCCCCCGACGCGACCGGGCCCACCGGAACGGAGCCGGCCCCCGACGCGACCGGGCCCACCGGAACGGAGCCGGCTCCCGACGCGACCGGGCCCACCGGGACGGAGCCGGCTTCCGACGCGACCGGGCCCACCGGGACGGAGCCGGCTTCCGACGCGACCGGGCCCACCGGGACGGAGCCGGCTTCCGACGCGACCGGGCCTACCGGGGTGAGGCCCGGCCGGCTCGGGCGCTGGCGGGACCAGGCGGTGGCGCTCGGGTGGCTGGTGCTGGTCTGGAGCCTGCTCTGGGGCGACATCAACGGGGCCAACCTCGTTGGTGGCCTGCTCGTCGGCGGGGCCGTGCTGGTCTTCTTCCCGCTGCCCGCGGTCAGCTTCGGTGGCCGGCTGCGGCCGGGGGCGCTGTTGGTGTTCGCGGGCCGGTTCGCCGCCGAACTGGTCAGCGCGAGCCTGCACGTCGCCCGGATCGCCGTGCAGCCCGGCTACCGGCCGCGCGGGGCGATCGTCGGGGTCCGGTTACGGGTGTCCACCGACCTGAACCTGGCGCTCACCGCCGAGGCGGTCTCGCTGGTGCCGGGCACGCTGATCCTCGAAGTGGACCGGGATGCCGCCACGCTCTACCTGCACGTGCTGGACACCCACCGGCCAGCGGACCTGGACGTGGCCCGGGAACGCACGCTCACCGTCGAACGACGGATCATCCGCGCGGTGGGCTCCGCCGCCGAACTGCGCCTCGTCGAGACTGGCTCGTCCGAGAAGGGAACCCGCCCGTGACCACGTTCCTTGCCGTCGTCCTCACCGCGTTGTTGTCGGTGACGGCGCTGCTCGCGCTGCTGCGCCTCTACCGTGGCCCGTCTCTGGTGGACCGGGTGATCGCCGCGGACATGCTGCTGGCCACCATGGTCGGCGCGGTGGGCGCCGAGGCGGCGGTCAACCGGCACGCCACCACACTGCCGGTGCTTGTCGTGCTCTCCCTGCTCGGCTTCGTGGGCTCGGTGTCGCTGGTCCGCTTCGCGGTTCGGGAGCAGCGGTGATCGCGACGATCGCGGACTGGCTCGGCGCGTTCTGCCTGGTGGCCGGCGCTCTGCTCGGCCTGGCCGCCGCGATCGGCGTCCTGCGCTTCCCGGACGCGCTGTCCCGGATGCACGCGGCCACCAAGCCGCAGGTGCTCGGGGTGCTCCTGTTGCTGCTGGGCATCGCGTTGCGGCTGCGCTCCCCGGCGGACCTGGGCATGATCCTGCTGGTGGCGGTCTTCCAACTGGCGACCGCGCCGGTCGCGGCGCAGATGATCGGGCGGGCCGCGTACCGGTCGGGGCGGCTCGACCGGAGCCTGCTCGACGCCGACGAGCTGGCCGACCGGTGACCCGCTCCGGCCGGGGTGTGGTCACCGGGCTGACTTAGCACACACTCCTGATCTATCTCTAGATATAGAAGTATCTATCGCACGCCTGAATGTCTCTTGCTGCCTCGAATCGACCGCTGTGACGATGTGCGCGCCTCACAACGGGAGACACAAATGAAGAGACATTCACGGGCCCGGGCCCGTGTCGCTGGCGCACTCGTCGGTGCGGTGACCCTCGGCCTGCTGGTTGGCGTGCCCCCCGGGCCTGCCGCCGCCGCCCTGCCCGAGGGCGGCATGACGGCCGCCGCACTCAACACCGAATTCAACTCGTACGGCGACACCGGCGGCAAGTGGACGAGTGGCGACAGCACCGTCTCGATCCCGCTGCCGGACGGCCGTAACGCCTGGCTCTTCTCGGACAGCCTGATCGGCACCGTCAACGCGGACCACACTCTGCCGAAGAACACCCCGATGGTGAACAACTCCATCGTGGTGCAGGACGGATCCGACCTGGTCCAGACACTGCACGGCGGTTCGGCCGCCGCACCCACCTCGCTCGTCCGTCCGACCGATGGCAGCGCCGACAAGTACTGGGTCGGCGACGGCACGGTCGAGAGTGGCGTGCTACGGGTGGTCTACCAGCGGATGAAGACGACGGGCACCGGGCCGCTGGACTTCGCCCAACTGGACAGCGCCGTGGTCACCTTCGACCTGCCGGCGCTCACCGTGCGGAGCATCGTGGACCGGGGCTACGGCAACCGGATCGCCTGGGGTTCAGCGGTGCTCGAGGACGGCGCGTTCACCTACATCTACGGGGCCGAATCCGTCGGTCAGATGCGTTTCGCCCACGTCGCCCGGGTACCGGCCGGCGGACTCTCCGGTGCCTGGCAGTTCTGGACCGGCAGCGGCTGGTCCACGGCCCAGGGCGATTCCGCTCGGGTGCTGTCCGGCGTCGGCGCCGGTTTCGGCATGCAGAAGGTGGGCGGCAACTACGTTCTGGTCACCCAGGAGAACAACCTGATCTTCTCGGCCGACTTCGTGGCCTACACCGCCAGCTCGCCCACCGGGCCCTTCGCCGGTCCGGTGCCGCTGTTCACCGCCCCGGAACCGACCACCATCGCGGGCAGCATGGTGTACGACTCCCGCGTGCACCCGGAGTTGGCACGCTCCGGGAAGCTGTTGGTGTCGTACAACGTCAACAGTCTCGTCGCGGACGCCGTCTACGCCGACGTGAGCACCTACCGGCCCCGGTTCGTCGAGGTCGACTGGCCCCGGCCCACGCCCGATCCGGCCGCGGTGCCCGCCGCGCCCACCGCCCTGACGGCGCAGGCCGACAGTAGCGGCGCCGTCAGCCTGCGCTGGCAGGCGCCCGCCGGCACCGCTCTGACGTACGAGGTCCACCAGCGGGACGTGACGGCGGGGCAGACCCACTTCGCGCGGGTCTCCACCGGGATCACCGGGACCTCCACCGCGCTGAGTGTGTTCTACGAGACCGGCCACGCCTACGAGTTCCGGGTCGCGGCCCGCAACACCGCCGGGGCCGGACCGCTCTCCGCTCCCGCCACGGTGACGGTCACCATCGGAGTGCCCACGGCGCCGACCGGTCTGGTGGCTGCCGCCGCTGACGGCGGTGCCATCACGCTCAACTGGAACACCGTTCCGAACGTCTGGCGCTACGAGGTCTACCGGCGTGACGTCACCGCCGGCGAGACCGAGGCCAGCCGGCAGTGGGACTCCTCCCCGCAGGACACCACTCTCACCATGAACGGTCTGGAGAACGGCCACCAGTACGCGTTCCAGGTGGTGGCCGTGCACGGCGGCGGCGAGTCGCCACGGTCGGTCGAGGTGACCGCGACGGCGTTCTACAGCAGACCGTCGACGCCCACCGGGCTGACCGCCACCACCCAGACCACCGGTGAGATCAAACTCCAGTGGACGCACACCAACAGCACCGACTGGTTCTACGTCTACCAACGCGACGTGACCGCCGGCGAGACGGACTTCACCAGGCTGGAGTGGCCTGTCGACACCTGCTGCACGATGACCGCGGGCGGCCTGGCGAACGGGCACACCTACGAGTACAAGGTCACCGCCCTCGGCAAGGGCGGCGAGTCGGCGCAGTCCGGCTCGGCCACGGCAACCGCGCAGCAACCCCTTCCGGCCACCCCCACCGCCCTGGCCGCGGCCGCGCAGCCGGACGGCAGCATCAAGCTCACCTGGCAGCAGTCGCAGCCCGAGGTCTGGTTCTACGTCTACCAGCGCGACGTCACGGCCGGCGAGACGGACTTCACCAGGCTGGAGTGGCCTGTCGACACCTGCTGCACGATGACCGCGGGCGGTCTGGTCGACGGGCACACCTACGAGTACAAGGTCAGCGCGCTCGGTGCCGCCGGTGAGTCACCGACGTCCGCCGTCGCCTCCGCGACCGCGGACGTCGCGGCGCCCGCCGCCCCGACCAACCTGCGGGCTACGGCCGGGAACGGTCAGGCGGTGTTGACCTGGGACGGTGTCGCCGACAACTGGCACCTGGTGTACGTGCGGGACGTGACCGCCGGCGAGACGGTGTTCAACCAGCTCGAGTTCCCGGTCACCACCTGCTGCACGATGACAGCCGGTTATCTCACCAACGGCCATCGCTACGAGTTCAAGGTGACCGCCAGCGGGTCGGGCGGGGAGAGCACGGCGAGCAACGTCGTCGCGGTGACGCCGACGGCCCCGCTGCCCGCCGCTCCCAGCGCACTGACCGCCACGGCCCAGGCCGACGGCACCATCAAGCTGGCCTGGACGGCCCCCGGCCCGGATCTCTGGTACCAGGTCTACCAGCGGGACGTCACCGCCGGGGACGCTACCTTCACCAAGCTCGCCACCCCGGTCACCAGTTGCTGCACGATGACCGCTGGTTACCTCACCAACGGCCACTCGTACGAGTTCAAGATCGCCGCGATCAACTCCGGTGGCGAGGGCCCCACCGGAAACGTGGTGTCCGCGACGAGTAGCCAGCCCCGTCCGGCCGCACCGACAAACCTGCGTGGTCAGCCGGCCGGGTCCGGCACCATCGAACTGAACTGGGACGCGCCGGCGCCCGGCCTTCTCTACTGGGTCTACCAGCGCGATGTCACCGCGGGGCAGGCGACGTTCACCAGGTCCTCGCTGCCCAGCAGCACGAACTCGGCGACCCGGGGCTATCTGGCCGACGGCCATGTCTACGAGTTCAAGGTGACCGGTGAGAGTCAGGGCGGGGAGGGTGTCGCCTCGGCGACCGTCCGGGTCACCGCCGTGGGCGGGGCACCTCAGGCGCCGAGTGGGCTGACGGCCACCGCCGGCGACGGCAAGGTGGTCCTCAACTGGACGGCCAGCCCGACCGGCGGTTCCTGGTACCAGGTCTATCTGCGCAACGCGAGCGCCGGCCAGTCGTGGCAGAAGGTGGGCACTCCGGTCACCACCTGCTGCACCATGACCGCCGGTTACCTCACCAACGGCGATGTCTACGAGTTCAAGGTCACCACCATCAACGGCGCCGGGGAGTCCACGCCGACGTCGGTGGCCAGCGCCAAGCCCTTGCCACCGGTACCGGCCGCGCCGTCCGGCCTGACCGCCACCTCGGGAGACGGGAAGGTCGTCCTGAACTGGACGGCGAGCCCGACCGGCGGCGTCTACTACGACGTCTACCTCCGCGACACGACTGCGGGACAGTCCTGGCAGAAGGTCGCACTGCCGGCGACCTGCTGCACGATGACCGCGGGCTACCTCACCAACGGCCACCGCTACGAGTTCCGGGTGGCGGCCAGCAACATGGCCGGTCAGTCGGCGACCAGCAACGTCGCGGCGGCTACCCCCCTCCCGCCGTTTCCCCAGGCACCGTCCGGCCTGACCGCCAGTGCCGGCGACGGCAAGGTGACGCTGCGATGGACGGCCAGCTCCACCGCGAAGGTGTACTACCTGGTGGAGTACCGGGCCTCCGGCGCGGCGAACTGGACCCGGCTCAAGTTGCCGGTCACCCAGTGCTGCACCTTCGTGGCCGGGTACCTCGGCAACGGCACGACCTACGACTTCCGGGTACGTGCCACCAACCAGGCGGGGGACAGTTCTCCGAGCAACACCGCGTCGGCCCGGCCCATGCCGCCGTTCCCGCAGGCGCCGTCCGGGCTGAGCGCGGCGGCCGGGAACGGCAAGGTGACGTTGACGTGGACCAGGAGTTCGACCCCGAACGTCTACTACCTGGTCGAATACAAGACGAGCACCTCGTCGACCTGGACCAGGGTCAAGGTGCCGATCACGTCGTGCTGCACCTTCGTGGCCGGCTACCTGGGCAACGGCACCACGTACAACTTCCGGGTGCGGGCGACGAACATGTCCGGTGACAGCACGCCGAGCAACGTCGCCTCGGCCAAACCCATGCCGCCCGTGCCCACGCGCGTGTCGTCGATCTCCGCCAGCTCCGACGGGGTCAGCCAGGTGAGCCTGAGCTGGACCAGGAGCAGCACCGCCGGGGTGTACTACTGGATGGAGTACCGGACTGCCGGGGACTGGCACTGGATTCGTCTGCCACTGCCTGCCACGGGCACCTCCGCCTCCCTGAAGTACGGATTCTCGGACGGCGAGTTGCACGAGTTCCGGGTGGTCGCCTTCAACATGTCCGGGGAGAGCGCCGACTCCCCGATCGCCGAGGCGGTCGTGCAACGGTCCGAGTACGCGAGGACCCGCGGCGGAAACGACCTCAACGGCAGTAACCTCGTCGCCACCCGGGTGTTGGGGGGCGGAAGTTGGTGTGACCCGGGCTTCGGCTCGCGGGTGTGCTACGGCACCTCCCCGGCAGGAAATCAGCCGGCAACCGTCGGAGACTACTTCTTCTACGGCGGCAGCGAGAGTTCGTACCGGTCCCGCCTGCGGTGTGAGGCGTACAAGCGGGCGAACATCCGGTTCGGCTACGGACGGACCTCCGCCGACATCAGGGGCCCGGACATCCCACGGCACGAGGTGATCCACTCCGACGCGTACGCGCGATACCCGACCGCGGCGAACTTCCTGGCGGACTACGGAATCCAGTCGGCCTACTCGAAACTGACGACTGGGAACACCTACGAGGGGAACAGGTTCGAGAAGGAAGCCAATCTCTACTGGGGCGGATACTTCGTCTTCGATACGGCTCGTCGCTACGGCGGCACCTCCGAGTGCAACTGGTTGTACTGACCCCGCACCGACCCGGCAGGCGGCCCCGGACTCCGTCCGGGGCCGCCTGCCGGCATCGCGACCATCTCTCAGCGGGCCTTCAGCGGGGATGGATAAAATGGCGGCATGATCGACTCTTCTGCCCAGGAGGGCAGCAGTAGCCAGCCGGGTCGTGCCCGGCATATCCCCGTACCGACGACCCCGGGAGCCCTGAGCGACCCGTGTTGATCGTCGTTGGTCTCCTCTTGATCGTTGTTCTCACTGCCGCCACCGGTTACTTCGTGGCGCAGGAGTTCGGCTACGTCGCCGTCGACCGGGGCAAGCTGCGCCAGCTTGCCGACGACGGCGACCCGGCCGCCGCCCGGGCGCTGACCGTCACCAGCCGGCTCTCCTTCATGCTCTCCGGCGCCCAGCTCGGCATCACCGTCACCGCCCTGCTCGTCGGTTACGTCGCCGAGCCGTACCTGGGCGGTGGGCTCGCCGACCTGCTCGGCGTGGCCGGCGTCAGCGAGGCGGTCAGTCTGCCGCTGTCGGTGGCGTTGGCCCTGGTCATCGCGACCATCGTGCAGATGGTGCTCGGTGAGCTGGCCCCGAAGAACCTGGCCATCGCGCGGGCCGAACAGCTGGCTCGGGCGCTGAGCCGGTCCACCCTCGTCTACCTTGCCATCGCCGGGCCGCTGATCCGGCTCTTCGACCGGGCGTCGGTCCGGCTGCTGCGCCGGGTCGGCATCGAGCCGATCGAGGAACTGCCCAGTGGTGCCACCCCGGCCGACCTGGAGCAGATCATCGCCGAGTCCCGCGAGGAGGGCAGCCTGGACGCCGAGATGTCCACGCTGCTCGACCGAGGTCTGGACTTCCGCGGGCTGACCGCCGGGGAGGCCATGGTGCCCCGGGTCGACGTGCACACCGTACGGGCGCACGAGCCGGTCAGCCGGGTGGTCGAGCTGCTGGACACCGGTCACTCCCGCTTCCCGGTACGCGGTGCGGAGGGCGTCGACGACCTGCTCGGCATCGTCGGCATCGCCGACGTGCTCGGCGTACCCCCGGGGGAGCGGGCCACCACCCCGGTGAGCGCGGTGGCCGGGCCGCCGCTGCTCGTACCGGAGACGTTGCCCCTGCCCACGGTGCTCGACCGCCTGCGGTCCGGGCACCGGCAGATGGCGGTGGTGGTCGACGAGTACGGCGGCTTCGCTGGCGTCATCACGCTCGAGGACATCGCCGAGGAACTCGTCGGCCCGATCCGCGACGAGGACGACCCACCGGAACGGGCGCCGGCCCGGCAGGACGACGGGTCCTGGGTGGTGCCGGCCCGCTGGCGGATCGACGAGGTCGCCGACAGCACCGGCATCGCGCTTCCCGAGGCCCCGGAGTACGACACCCTGTCCGGTTTGGTGATGCGGGAGCTGGGCCGGGTGCCGGAGGTCGGCGACCGGCTGGAGATCAGCCTGCAACCCGAGGGGGCGGACGGCGAGGACAGCGAGACGGAGCCCCGGGCACTTGTCGAGGTGCTGGCCGTGGACCGGCACGTGGCCGACTCGGTGCGGTTGCAGCTGAGCAAACCCGAGGTGACCGCATGAGCGCGGGGAGTGAGCTTGCGAGCCCCGCAGTCGCGAATGAAGGACAGCGCCGATGAGCCCGGGAATCGCCCTGTTCAGTTCGGTGATCCTGCTGGCGCTGAACGGATTCTTCGTGGCCGCCGAGTTCGCCCTGGTGGCCAGCAAGCGCTACCGCCTGGAACAGGCGGCGGCGAACGGTGGTCGGGCGGCGCGTGCCGCGCTCGACGGCGTCCGCGAGTTGTCGCTGATGCTGGCCGGCGCGCAGCTCGGCATCACCCTGTGCACCCTGGGCCTCGGTGCCCTGGCCGAGCCCGCGATCGAGCACCTGCTCAGCCCGCTGCTGCACGCGGTGGGCCTCCCGGACGCGGCCAGTCACCTGATCGCTCTGGTCTTCGCCCTCGGAGTGGTGACCTTCCTGCACCTGGTGGTGGGGGAGATGGCACCGAAGTCGTGGGCGATCACCGATGCGGAGCGCTCGGCGACGCTGCTCGCGCTGCCGTTCCGCGCCTTCGCCCGGGTCTCCCGGCCGGTGCTCTCCGCGCTGAACGCCCTGGCCAACGCGATCCTGCGACTGTTCGGCGTCAACCAGCAGGACCAGCTGGCCCAGGTGCACGGGCCGGACGAGCTGCGGATCCTGCTGGAGCAGTCCCGTGAGCACGGGCTGCTCGGTGCCGAGCAGCACCAGTTGCTGACCAGCATGCTGGAGTTGCAGGGCACCTCGGTGGCGCAGGTGATGGAGCCGTTCTCCACCATGGTCACCGTCCGTCGGGACGACCCGGCCGGGCGGATCGAGGAGGTCAGCCGGGACAGCGGCCGGTCCCGGCTCGCGGTGCTCGACGAGGCGGGTGACGTGTGCGGTCTGGTGCACGTCCGGGAGGCGGTACGGGTGGTCACCACCGGCCGGGTCGCCACTGCCGGCGAGCTGATGACGCCGGCGTTCACCCTGCCCGCGACGTCGTCGGTCACCGAGGCGGTGGCGGCGATGCGGGCCCGACAGTCACAGCTCGCGTTGGTCCGTAACGGCGGTGGCCCGGCCCGGCCGATCGGCTTCGTGGCGCTGGAGGACCTCCTGGAGGAGGTCATCGGTGAGTTCGACGACGAGACCGACACGGTGCCCCGCGGGCGGCGCATGAGGTGAGAGCCGACCCGGCCGCACGTTGTTGGTGCGGCCTGGCGGTGCTGCTCGGCGTGGCGGTGCTGCTCGGCCCGGCGGTGCTGCTCGGCCTGGCGGTGCTGCTCGGCGTGGCGGCGTTGCTCGGCGTCTGCGCGCTTGAGTGGCCCCCGTGCGGGTAGGCGCGCCTGGTGGGGCCGGCGGAGCCCTGTCCCAGGAAGGGGCGCGCGGTGCGGCTGACGGGCGTGTCACCGGAGTCCGGTCGTACCGGGCTGTCGGTGCAGACCACGCTGGCCAACCCGAGTACCCGCCCCGGCCTGCGCCTGCCCGGACGGGTGACCCTCGCGGCCGGCCCGGACAACGTGCTGGTGCGGCACATTCGACTCGGTCTCGTCACCACCGTCGAACCGGACGACCCGGCCGGTGCCCGCCGTCTCCTGCAGTTCCACCAGGTGCCGATCGCCGGCCGGTTCGTCGTACCGGCAGGTCGGCGCCGGGCTGTCGACTTCGCGTTCCCACTGCCGTGGGAGACCCCGGTGACCACCTTCGGTGGGGTGCCGCTGCTGAGCCTGCGAATGGGCCTGCGGACCGAGGTGTCGCTCGACCCCGACCTCGACCAGGGTGCCATGGTGCCGGTCTTCGTGCACCCGATCCCGACTCAGCAGCACGTGCTTGCGGCGCTGGACACGCTGGGCTTCATGATCCGTCAAGCCGGCCTGGTCGAGGGCGGGTTGCCGGGGGTGGAGCACACCCTGCCGTTGCACCAGCGGTGGGGCTACTGGGTGGGGCCCCTCTACGCCGGCCCGATCACCGAGATGGAGGTGATCTTCGTGACCAATTCGGCTGGTCTGGAGGCGATCCTCTGGATGGACCGCAAGCTGGCGTTGGCCGGCATCACCCACCAGAGCATCAGCCGGTTCCGGATCTGGCACGAGAACGCCGACCGGCGGGACTGGGTGGCCACCGTGGACGGCTGGATCCGCCAGGCCATCAACCGGCACGCCGAAGCGGCCGCACACGCCGACTGGTCCGCGCAGATCACGCACTCGGCCCACGTCAGCCGCCATCCCGACCGACCGATCCAACCGGGTTACGGCCTTGGCGGCACCGCCGGCGGTGCCGGGGTAGGAGGCGGCGGCTCCGGAGGCGGCGACGGCACCTGACCCCCCAGGCCGCAGCCCTTCGCCCCGCCCCGCCGCCGCCCTTCGCCCGCCCTCGCCGCCGCCCCGCCGCCGCCCTCGCCCGTCGATCATGGAGTTGTGGTGGGATGAATATCCCGTTCCGCCCCTTTAATGAGGCACCACAACTCCATGATCGACGCGTGCGAAGGCCGCGTCGCCGCCGACCTCCGCGATCTTGCAGTTTCTGCTGCGACAAATCAGGTCAGAACGTGCAGTTCGACGACCGAAAGTGCAAGATCGCGGCCGGCCGGCCGGCGCGGGGAGGGGCCAGGTCAGCCGGCGGTGGCGGTGGCTAGTTTGAGGCTGAAGGCCAGGAAGAGGGCTGCCACGGCGGTGGTGCCTCCGGCGGCCAGGCGTCGACGTTGGCGGAACTGGGCGGCCAGGAAGGTGCCCGCGAAGATCAACGCGGTCAGGTAGATCGCGCTGGTCACCTGGGCGATCAGCCCGAGCAGCAGGAACGACAGCGCCGGCCAGGCGTAATTGGGGTCGACGAACTGGATGAAGAACGAGATGAAGAAGAGGATCGCCTTCGGGTTCAGCAGGCTGATCACCAGCGCCTTGCGAAACGGGCTGCGCATCGCCGCCGGCTCCGCGGCGTCGATGAGCCGCGGCGTGCTCGGGTCGTTGCGGTCGCGCCAGCGCCGCACGGCGCCGAGCAGCATGGTCACCCCGACATAACCGAGGTACGCGGCACCGGCGTACTTGATCACCATGAACAGCGGCGGGTACGCCTTGAGCAGCGACGCCACCCCGGCGGCGGAGAGGAACATCAGCACCCCGTCGCCGACGAACACTCCACCGGCGGCCCGGTAGCCGACCGCGACGCCCCGCTTGGCCGCGGTGGAGAGCACGAAGAGTGAGTTCGGCCCGGGCAGCAGGATGATGGCCACGGTGCCCAGCACGTACGTCCAGATGTCGGTGATCCCCAGCACGCCCGCCATCATCACGCCACCGGTGCCGTCCGCAGAAGTCTTTCTCGCAGCCTGGCCTGTGCGTTCGGCCACTCGTCGACGGTCATCGCGTACTGCACGGTGTCCCGCCAGGAGCCGTCCGGGCGTTGCCGGTGCATCCGCAGCACGCCTTCCCGGGTCGCGCCGAGCCGTTCGATTGCCGCCTGGGAGCGAACGTTGCGGATGTCGGTGTGCCAGGCGACCCGGACCGCGCCCAGGTCGTCGAAGGCCCGGCCGAGCAGCAGCAACTTCGCTTCGGTGTTGATCCCGGTACGCCACCAGGGCCGGCCGAGGAAGGTGTGCCCGATCGCGACCGCCCGCCGCTCCGGGTCGATCTCGTAGTAGGAGGTGCTGCCGACCACCGCTCCGGTCTTCGCGCACCGCTGCACCCAGGCCACCCGTTCGCCCTGGTGCTGGGCGGCCAGGGCGGTGCCGATCACCTCGGCGGTTTCGGCGGGCGTGGTGGGCGGCGCGACGCTGAGGTGCCGCCACACCTCCGGGTCGGTGGTGGCGGTGTGCAATTCGTCGGTGTGCGCCACCTCGAGTGGCTCCAGCCGAACGTGCTCGCCGTGCAGCGGCACCGGGTCGTGCCACGGCGTACGGGGCGTCCGCAGGTACGCGGGCAGTGGTGCGGTGACTCCGGCGTCCGGTTCGGGTGCCCCGGCGGTGAGGCGCAGTGGCAGCACCCCGGCCCAGTGCGGTAGGTGCATGTCGTCCTCGTCCTCGCGGACCCCGCCGGTGCGGGCGCGGACGGACACCTCGCGCAGGGGCAGCGCCAGTACCGCGGTTTCGGCCAGCTCGCGACGGCTCGGCGGTCGGGTGGCCGTGCTGCGTCCCGCGCCGACCTTCTCGACGAGCGCGGTGAGCATGGCGAGCTTCTCCCGCTCGTCGGTGACGAGTCGGGCGGTCCCGTGCGCGACGACCGAGCGGTAGTTGGCGCTGTGGTGGAACTGGGAGCGGGCGTAGACCAGGCCGTCCAGCAGTGTCACCGCGACGCAGACCGGCAGCCCGTCGTCACCCCGGGCGGCGAGCAGTGGCCGACTTCCGGTGGAGCCGTGCAGGTAGAGGGTGTCGCCGATGCGGACGTGCAGGGTGGGCAGCACCCGGGGCTGGCCGTCGACGACGAAGCTGAGCGCGCAGTCGTAGGCCTCGTCGAGCACGGCGTGGGCGGCGGCCTTGTCGTAGCTCATCCTGTCGCGGGAGCGGTGGGGGGTGGTCCGGGCGGTCGGCGGAAACATGCGCGCACCCCTTTGTTCTAGTACAATCCCTGATTTGTGTCAGCACACTATCAGCTCACCGGTACGACGGCCGTCGATATTTCGGCAAGCATCGAGTCGGGCATCCGCACCGGCGCCCTGTCACCGGGCGCCGCGCTGCCTCCCGTGCGGGCACTCGCCGCGCAGTTGGGGGTCAGCCCGGCCACCGTCGCCCGCGCCTACCAGGAGCTGCGTCAGCGTGGCCTGCTCGCCACCGCCGGACGGCACGGCACCCGGGTGCGCCCCCGCCCGCCGGTGGCCGCCCGCCGATCCGCGCTGCGCCCTCCACCGCTGCCCGGCGCCCGGGACCTGTCCCGAGGGGAGCCCGACCCCCGGCTGCTCCCGCCGCTGGGCCCGCACCTGGCGGCGCTCGCCGCCGACGGCGGCCCCTCGGTCGGTTACTCCGACGCCGGCGTGCTGCCCGAACTCGCCGAGGCGGCCCGCGCCCGGCTGCGCGCCGACGGCGTACCGGCTGAGGAGTTGACCCTCACCGGCGGGGCGCTGGACGGCATCGAGCGGTTGCTCGGCGCCCACCTGCGCCCCGGCGACGCGGTGGCGGTCGAGGACCCGGGCTGGGCCAACCTGCTCGACCTGGTCGCCGCGCTGGGGTTGCGCCCGATCGGCGTACCGCTCGACGACGAGGGGCCGCTTGTCGACGGGGTGGCCGCCGCGCTCACCGCCGGAGCCCGGGCGCTGATCATCACCAGCCGGGCACAGAACCCGACCGGCGCCGCCGTCTCCGAAGCCCGCGCCCAGGCGCTGCGGACGCTGCTCGCCGGCCGCCCGGACCTGCTGTTGATCGAGGACGACCACGCTGCCGAACTGGCCCGCGTACCCCTGCACCCGCTCGCCGGCGCGACCGCGAGTTGGGCCTTCCTCCGCTCGGTGAGCAAGCCTTTCGGCCCGGACCTGCGGCTGGCGGTGCTCGTCGGCGACGAGACCACGGTCGCCCGGGTGAGCGGCCGTGCCCGGGTCGGCGCCGGCTGGGTCTCCACCGTGCTGCAACGCCTGGTGCTCGCCCTGTGGCGGGACCGGACGGTCACCGAGGTGGTGCGGCGGGCGGCGCAGAGCTACGAGCGGCGGCGCGAGGGGCTGCTCGCCGCGCTCGCCGAGCACGGCCTGACCGCGCACGGTCGCAGCGGCATCAACGTCTGGCTGCCGGTCGCGGACGAGACGAGCACGGTGACCGCGCTCCGCGACGCCGGGTGGGCGGTGGCCCCCGGCGCGCTCTACCGGATCGCCGCCCCGCCCGCGGTGCGCATCACCGTCAGCTCCCTGGACACCGCCGACCTGGCCCCCCTGGCCGCCGCCCTGGCCCGAGCCGAGCACCCACCCCCGTCGCAGGGCTTCCCCGCCTGACCCACGCCGTCCCTCGCGCCCGGTCTCCGCGATCGTGCAGGTGGGTCCGCCCTGTTGAGCGCGCAAAAAGTGCAGGAACGCGGGGATTCGGGACGTCCGGGACGGGTATGCGGGCGCCCGGAGGTGGGGGACATGGCGTCTGGTGGGGCTCGTAAGGGGATCTGGATCGCGGTGGCGGTGGCGATCATCATCATCGTCATCGTGCTGATCGCGATCGCGTCCGGCGGCGACGGAGGCGGTAACGGCTACTGACGCGAAGCGGCAGGTGCGTCGGGGCGTATCCGGCAGCCGTTGTCGAACGGGTATATAACAGTCGGCATGGCCGAGCAGACCGGGAGCGCTCCGGGCGCCCAGCGGTTCATCCCGCCCGACGCCGACACCATCGACGACCTGCGCACCGCCGCTGGCGGCTGCCGTGGTTGCGAGCTGTACCGGGACGCCTCGCAGACGGTCTTCGGCCGGGGCGACGAGAGCGCCCGCGTCGTGCTCGTCGGCGAGCAGCCCGGCGACATGGAGGACCAGAAGGGGTTGCCCTTCGTCGGCCCGGCCGGACGCCTGCTGCGCCGGGCGGTCGACGACGCCGGGCTGGACCCGGGTCTCCTCTACCTCACGAACGCCGTCAAGCACTTCCGCTTCGAGCTACGCGGCAAGCGGCGAATCCACCAGACCCCGGACCAGGTGCACGTCACCGCCTGCCGCCCCTGGTTGGTCGCGGAGTTCGCCCGGCTACGCCCGGAGATCGTGGTGGTGCTCGGCGCGACCGCCGCCAAGGCGCTGCTCGGGCCGTCCTTCCGGGTCACCCGGCAGCGGGGCGAGTTGCTGCCCTGGCCGGCCTCGGCCCAGCACCCGGAGGACTTCCAGCGGGTGCCGGTGGACAACGCCGGCAAACGCGCCGACGCGCCGCAGGCTCGCCTGCTGGCCACCATCCACCCGTCCGCGGTGCTGCGCGCCGACGACCAGGACAAGGCGTACGAGGGCCTGGTCGCCGACCTCACCGTGGTCACCCGCGCCCTGCCCGACTGACACCGGAGCAGTCCACGATCGACGGTGCTCCCGGGATTACGCGGTGGTCGAGCCTGGGTAACGGCTGTCGATGGACGTTGGGTGCCCGAGGATGAGGGCACCCGGACCGCACTGCCCGGCTACCTGGCCGGACAGCGGCGGGCCACCTGGGCGGCGCTGCTGTTCATCCTCACGATCTGTCTCGGCCTGGTCCTGCTGGCTCTGCTCGCCGCCGACAACGAGGGCTCCGTGGTGCTCTCCGGGGCGGTTGCCGTCGTCAGTGTGGCCGTCGCCGTGCTGACACTGACCCGGATCCGCCGGCTCGCGTCCCTGCTGAGGGCCCCGGCACCATAGGCGCGCTCCACGCCGGAAGCGACCCCGTTCACGCCCGCCGGGGTACGGGACGTCGCTCATTCCCGCCAGCGGTCCTTCCGGGCCTCGTTCGGCGACACCTGTTGGAAACGACGCTGCCAGACTGCCGCAACACGCTCTCCCCACAATCACCTGATTCGATCTTGTCGGGGAGGCGCAATGAGCGATCAGACACAGTCGACGGTGAGCCGGCGCGGGTTCCTGCGGGCGGTGGGAGTCAGCGGCGGTGCCGGTGCGATGCTCGCCACGATGGGCGCGATGGGCCTCGCTCCCAGCGCGGAAGCGTCGGTCACCCCGGCATTCCGGCCGCCCGAGCGGTCCGACTTCACACTGACCGGGCGGCCGGGTGCCAGCGTGGTCATCCTCGGGGGCGGCATCGCCGGTCTCACCGCCGCCTACGAGTTGGGCAAGGCGGGCTACCGCTGCACGATCCTCGAGGCGCGGCACCGCGTCGGGGGGCGGAACCTGACCATCCGCGGCGGCGACGTCGAAACCGACCTCGACGGACGGACGCAGCGCGCGGGCTTCTCCGACGGGGTCTACTTCAACGCCGGGCCGGGCCGGATCGCGCAGTGGATGGTGACCATGGACTACTGCCGGGAACTCGGGGTGCCCGTCGAGGTCTTCACCAACCAGAACGCCGACGCCTGGATCTACAACGAGTCCGCCGGCATGACCGAGCCGGTCCGGTACCGCACGGCCAAGGCCGACGTGTACGGCTACGTCTCGGAACTGCTGGCGAAGGCCACCGACCAGGGCGCGCTGGACGCCCAGCTCACCGCCGAGGACCGGACCCGGCTCCTGACGTTCCTGCAGGGCTTCGGTGCGATCGGCGGGCGCACCAACGGATGGGCGTACACCGGGACCAGCCGTCGGGGCTTCGCCGCCTATCCGGGCGCGGGCAACGACGTGGGCAGCCCTCTCGGTGCGCCCCCGGCGCTCTCCGACGTCTTCGCCAGCAACGTCGGCCGGTACTTCTCCTTCGAGTTCGGCTATGACCAGGCCATGCTGATGTTCCAGCCGGTCGGCGGCATGGACCAGATTCCCCGGGCCCTGGCAAAGGCGGTGGGCATGCACCGGATCCGGCTCGACGCCGAGGTGACCGGGGTGACCGACCGGGGCGGCGCCGTCGAGGTGACCTATCGGCAGGGTTCCCGACAGGCGCAGCTCACCGCCGACTACTGCGTGGCCACGCTGCCACCGCACCTGATGGCCCGCGTACCGCACAATCTCGGCACGGCGGTGACCGCCGCCCTGGCCGACTTCCCGGTCACCGCCGCCGGCAAGATCGGTCTGGAGTACCGCAGCCGCTGGTGGGAGACCGACCAGAGGATCTACGGCGGCATCACCGAGACCGACCTGGACCTGTCGCACATCTGGTACCCGTCGCACGGCTTCCACGGCAAGCGCGGCCTGGTGGTCGGCTACTACAACACCGGTGCGAACGCCAGGGCCTACAGCGGGCTCACGCCCGAGCAGCGCAGCGAGCGCGCGGTCGCCCAGGGTGTGAAGATCCATGGTGACAAGTACCGCAGCGAGCTGGTCACCTCGTACTCCCACGCCTGGGACCGGACGCCCTACATCGAGGGCGCCTGGACCTCACCCCGCTACGGCACAGCCGGCTACGACCTGTTGCTCCAGCCGGCCGGGCGGGTCTACTTCGCCGGGGACTGGCTGAGCCACGAGGTGGCCTGGCAGCACGGCGCGTTCGTGGCGGCCCGCTCGGCGGTGTCGTCGCTGCACCAGCGCGTGATGGCCAGCTGACCGACCAGGCCGACCGGGCGTATCCGTCCCGGTCCGCGCGCGGGGTTGAATGCCTGGTCAAGGTCCGCGCCCGGTTCAAGGCCCGGCCAAGGTCCGCGCAACTTCGGGGGAAGTGCTGCCTCCGGGCACGCCGAGACAGCAGTATCCCTGAAGTTGCGCGGATCATCGGGTACGGGGTGCGGGGTGCGGGCTCGGGGGGCGGGTGGCGGGTTGGGTGCGCGAGGATGGGGTCACCCTCTTCGTAAGGAGCGCCGATGGCCACCGACCTGACCGCGCCGGACACCGTCGCTCGCCCCGACGTCGCGTCGATCCAACGGCGTACCCTGCGGCTGCTCTTCACCACCCAGATCATCGGCGGGATCGGCGTGACCATCGGCATCGCCGTGGGCGCGCTGCTCGCGGCCCGGATCGCCGGGACCGCGGTGGCCGGTGTGGCGCAGAGCGCCGGGGTGGTCGGTGCCGCGCTGCTCGCCGTCCCGGTCACCCGGATCATGGCGCGGCACGGTCGCCGGCCGGGCCTGGTGCTGGCGTACGCGGTCGGCGCCGTCGGTGGCCTTCTCGTGGTGCTGGCCGCGGCCACCCGCTGGGTGCCACTGCTCTTCCTCGGCATGCTGCTCTTCGGCGGTGGCACCGCCGCGAACCTGCAGGCCCGCTACACGGCCGTGGACCTCGCCGAACCGGCCCGTCGGGGGCGGCAGCTCTCCCTGATCGTGTGGGCCACCACCATCGGTGCGGTGGCCGCGCCGAACTTCGCCGCGCTGGCCGACCGGGTCACCACCGGCTGGGGGCTACCCCCGCTGGCCGGCCCGTTCGCGTTCAGCGCGGCCGCGTTCGTGCTGGCTGCCGTCGTACTCCTCGGGTTGCTCCGGCCCGACCCGCTGCTCACCGCGCGGCGGCTCGCGGCCGCCGACACGCCTGCCGCCGACCGCCCGTCGGCCGCCGACGCGACGGCGACCGCGGTGGCGGCCGAGGCACCGGCGGCGGATGGTGCCGGGCGGCCGGCCGCCGCGTCGGTCGAGGTGCGCGCGCCGCGCGGCGCCGGGATGCGTGCGGCCTGGTCGGTGGTACGCGGACAGCCCGCCGCCCGGCTCGGCATCGCCGCCGTGGCGGTGGGTCACCTGGTGATGGTGGCGGTGATGGCGATGACTCCGGTCCGGCTCGGTGAGTCGCACGCCGACGCCGACGTGTTGCGGCTGGTCGGCATCGTGTTGAGCCTGCACATCGCCGGCATGTACGCGTTCTCCCCGGTGGTGGGTTGGCTCACCGACCGGCTCGGTCGACGGGCGGTGATCCTCGGTGGGGTCGGGTTTCTGCTGGCCGCCTGTGCGGTTGCCGGCACGGCCGGGCACCACACTCCCCGGCTCTCGGTGGGCCTGGTCCTGCTCGGGTTGGGCTGGTCCGGGACGATGGTGGCCGGCTCGACCCTGCTCTCCGAGTCGGTGGCGGCGAGTGTGCGGCCGAGCGTCCAGGGGCTGTCCGACCTGATCATGGGCCTGGCCGGGGCGGGGGCTGCCGTGGTCAGCGGGTTTGTCATGCAGTTCGCCGGTTATCCCGTGCTCACCCTGCTCGCGGCGGTCGCGGCGGCGCCCCTGGTGGCGCTAGCGTTGCGCCCGGTGCCGACCGGGGCACCGGACGAGGAGGGCTGATCACTGTGCGGCTGACCGACTTCTGGACGCGACTGGACGAGGCGTTCGGGCCCGGCTATGCGGCCAGCATCGCCCGTGATCAGGTGCTGTCCCAGCTCGGCGGACGGACCATCGAGCAGGCCCTGGCGTCGGGGGAGCAGACGCACGTGGTGTGGCGGGCGGTCTGCGCCGCGTACCCCGACCGCGTGCCTGCGCGACTACGCTGAGCAGCCTTTTCGCCGGTTCCGCGTGTCGCTTGTCGAGTCGTACACCTGTTCGGCTATTGTCCACAGCGGGGTGCTCGTCCACAGCTCGCGGCCCGTCGGCTGGTTTTCTGTCGGACCCAGCGCCTAGCGTGTCCGCGTGACGCGAAGCTCAGCAAAGACGCCGGCGAAGGCAGGGGTGGCAACCATGGCAGCAGGGCCTGACCGGGAGAAGGCACTCGACCTTGCTCTCGCTCAGATTGACAAGCAGTTCGGCAAGGGCTCGGTGATGCGGCTGGGGGAGCGGCCGGTCGTCCAGACCGCCGTGATCCCGACCGGCTCCATCGCGCTCGATGTGGCGCTCGGCGTGGGCGGTCTGCCGCGCGGCCGGGTGGTCGAGATCTACGGTCCCGAGTCCAGCGGTAAGACCACGGTGGCCCTGCACTCGGTGGCCAGCGCCCAGCGGGCCGGCGGCATCGCGGCCTTCATCGACGCCGAGCACGCGCTCGACCCGGAGTATGCGAAGGCCCTCGGCGTCGACACCGACGCGATGCTGGTCTCCCAGCCGGACACCGGCGAGCAGGCGCTGGAGATCGCCGACATGCTGATCCGCTCCGGCGCGATCGACATCATCGTGATCGACTCGGTGGCGGCCCTGGTGCCGCGCGCCGAGATCGAGGGCGAGATGGGCGACAGCCACGTGGGCCTCCAGGCCCGGCTGATGAGCCAGGCGCTGCGCAAGATCACCGGTGTGCTCAGCAACACCGGCACCACGGCGATCTTCATCAACCAGCTCCGGGAAAAGATCGGCGTGATGTTCGGCAGCCCGGAGACCACCACCGGTGGTCGGGCGCTGAAGTTCTACGCCTCGGTCCGGCTCGACGTGCGACGCATCGAGAGCCTCAAGGACGGCACCGACGTGGTCGGTAACCGCACCCGGGTCAAGGTCGTGAAGAACAAGGTCGCCGCGCCGTTCAAGCAGGCCGAGTTCGACATCATGTATGGCAAGGGCATCTCGCGCGAGGGCTCGCTGATCGACGTCGGCGTGGAGCAGGCGATCATCCGCAAGTCCGGAGCGTGGTACACGTACGACGGTGACCAGCTCGGTCAGGGCAAGGAGAAGGCCCGGGAGTTCCTCAAGGAAAACCCGGACGTCGCCGCCGAGATCGAGAAGAAGATCCTGGAGAAGCTCGGCGTCGGCGTCGGCGCGGGTGACGCCGCCGGTGGCCCGGAGCTGCCGCCTGTCGACTTCTGACCGGTCGCTGACCCATGGCAGGACGACGCGCTCGTACGGGGCGGGGCTGGGATGCCAGTCCGCCTCGTACGGGCGACGCCGCCGATCCGCCGCGTCCCCGCCGGGGGCGCCGGGCCGAGTCGTCGGCGGATGAACCGACGGCGCCGCCGCGCGACGAGTCCGAGGTGGCCCGCGAGATCTGCCTGCGGCAGCTTGCCGTCCGGCCCCGCACCCGGGCCGAGCTGGCCGGCGCGTTGGCCAAGCGGGGCATCTCCGAGGAGGTCTCGGCCCAGGTCCTCGACCGCTACGACGAGGTCGGCATCATCGACGACGCCGCGTTCGCCCGCGCCTGGGTGTCCAGCCGGCACGCCGGCCGAGGTCTGGCTCGCCGGGCACTCGCCAACGAGCTGCGCCGCAAGGGCGTGGACGGCGAGGTGGCCACCGAGGCGCTGGGTGAGCTGGACGAGGAGACCGAGGCGGACACCGCCCGTGGCCTGGTGGAGCGCAAGCTACGCACCGCCCGGGGTGAGCCGGACGCGGTCTTCCGCCGGCTGGTGGGCATGCTTGCCCGCAAGGGTTACCCGCCCGGCGTGGCCATCCGGGCGGTGAAGGACGCGCTCGCCGCGCAGAGCGCCGAGGCGGCCGAGTTCGCCGAGCAGATCGACGCCGACGCGCTCGCCGAGGCGGAGGGTGAGTTGGAGCGCGACAGCCGATCGTCCGACTGAGCGGTGCGGGGGTCGTCGGTGTCACACCACGGCACCCTGGCGGGGCCCTTCCACGGCTGAACAGGCACGACATCCGAGTCGGGGTGGTCGGCTCGCCGCGTTTGTCCCCTCCTGTCCACCGCGACATCAGCGCGCGGTGACGGTTCAACTTCTCTCCGTTCGGGGGGTTTGATCATGAGTCCTTGACCTGAGGACCCCCGGAGACCTAGCCTCGCCATACAGGCTCACATTGCCCGACCAGCGCAGGCTAAGCGCACAACATAGATCGCGTAACAAGACAGCATCACTTTGGCCGACTCCACGGCCTTTGGCAGCAGTTCCGGACAGGCCGGTCCGGAACGCTGCGACAACTGCACCCGGTCGCCGACGCTGCCCATGGGCACCGCCGGCGGAGAAAGCTACCCACGGCCAGCCGCTCCGGTCGGGCGTCCACAGCCGCAGGAGTGTGCCTTCGGCACAGTCGCTGCGGTCTCGACGTTAGGGGAGGCGGCCATGGCGGGGCGGCGGCACAGGTTCATCGGTAGACCCGACGGGGTCCCGGCATGAACGCGTTCGACGTCGTGCTCCTCGCGGCCGTCCTCGTCCTCGCGGTGGTGGTGATCGGCGCCGTGCTCGTCGGCATCCGGACCATGCGCCGGATGGGCGCCGCACCGGCTGCGGAGGATCCGGCCTTCATCGCCGAGAAGGACCGCCAGGAGCAGTCCCTGGCCGCTCTGCGGACCGCGGCCGACGAGGCGAACAGCACGATCGACGTGGCGAAGTCCGCAGCCGCCGCGGCCCGGACCGAGGCGGCGGCGGCGAAGGCCGAGGCGAAGGCGGCCCGCGCCGAGGCGCGCCGGGTCCTCGACGACGCCCGGGCCGAGGCGGACACCGTGCTGGAGCGCGCCCACAAGCAGGCCGAGGCGGACGCCGAGCAGTTGCGCACGGCGGCGCGGCGCAGCGGGGAGCGGGAGGTCGCGGTGCTTGCGGCCACCACCCGGGAGCAGGCCGCAGAGGTGGAACGTCGGGCAGCTCGGATGGACGAGCGGGAGCGGATGCACACCGAGGAGGTGGAGCGGTTCGCCGAGCGGGAGCGGCAGCTCACCGCCGCGAAGGCTGCCCTCGCCGCCCGGGAGGCCGCGCTCGCCCAGCGGGAGACCGAGCTGACCGAGTCGGAGGAGCTGCGCCGCCGGGAGCTGGAGCGCATCGCCGGGCTCACCGCCGACTCGGCGCGACTGGAGCTCGTCGACGCCATCGAGACGTCCGCCAAGCGGGAGGCGGCACTGCTCGTGCGGGACATCGAGTCCGACGCGCGCAACACCGCCGAACAGCGGGCCCGGCACATCGTGGTGGACGCGATCCAACGGGTCGCCAGCGAGCAGACCGCGGAGAGCGTGGTCAGCGTCCTGCACCTGCCCGGCGACGAGATGAAGGGGCGGATCATCGGCCGGGAGGGGCGCAACATCCGTGCCTTCGAGTCGGTGACCGGCGTCAACCTGATCATCGACGACACCCCCGAGGCGGTGCTGCTCTCCTGCTTCGACCCGGTCCGTCGGGAGGTGGGCCGGCTGACCCTGGAGAAGCTGGTGCTGGACGGGCGGATCCACCCGCACCGGATCGAGGAGGTCTACGACCTGGCCCGGCAGGAGGTGGAGCAGCTCTGCCTCCGCGCCGCCGAGGACGCCCTGGTCGAGGTTGGCATCACCGAGATCCACCCGGAGCTGGTGACCCTGCTCGGCCGGTTGCGCTACCGCACCTCGTACGGGCAGAACGTGCTCAAGCACCTGGTCGAGACCGCCCACATCGCCGGCATCATGGCCGCCGAGCTGCGGTTGGACGTGCCCATCATCAAACGGTCGGCGTTCCTGCACGACATCGGCAAGGCGCTCACCCACGAGGTGGAGGGCAGCCACGCCATCATCGGCGCGGACCTGGCCCGCAAGTACGGCGAGCACGAGGACGTGGTGCACGCCATCGAGGCGCACCACAACGAGGTGCCCCCGCAGACCATCGAGGCCGTGCTCACCCAGGCCTCCGACGCCTGCTCGGGTGGTCGGCCGGGCGCGCGGCGGGAGAGCCTGGAGGCGTACGTCAAGCGGCTGGAACGGATCGAGGAGATCGCGGCCGGCAAGCTCGGCGTGGACAAGGTCTTCGCCATGCAGGCCGGCCGGGAGATCCGGGTGATGGTCAAGCCGGACGACGTGGACGACATCGGTGCGGCCGTGCTGGCCCGCGACGTGGCCAAGCAGATCGAGGAGGAGCTGACCTATCCGGGTCAGATCCGGGTCACCGTGGTCCGCGAGTCCCGGGTCACCGAGATCGCCCGCTGACGTCGGCCGGCACCCCTGGCCGGGCTCCCACCCGCAGATGACCGAAGGCCGCCCCGAGTTGCTCGGGGCGGCCTTCGGGCCTTCTGGTCGGTGTGCGGTGACTCAGGCGCCGCCGCCGCCCCCGCCGCCACCCTCGGCCTGGGAGACCAGGGCCGCCGGCGGCGGGTTCGGTGCCGGAGTGCCGGCGGTCTTGCGACCCTTGGCGAGCCGCCGTTGGACGTACTGGGCGACCTTCGACAGCGAGTAGTTCACCACGATGAAGAGCACGGCGATCACGACGTAGACCTGGATCGGGTTGCCCAGCACGCCGATGATCTGCTTGCCGATGTTCAGGGTCTCCTCGTAGCTGATGATGAATCCCAGCGAGGTGTCCTTGAGGACCACGACCAGTTGGCTGATCAGGGCCGGCAGCATGATCCGGAAGGACTGCGGCAGCAGGATCATCCGGGTGGTCTGCGCAGGGGAGAGCCCGATGGCGGAGGCGGCCTCCGCCTGGCCGCCCGGCAGCCCCTCCATGCCGGAGCGGAGGATCTCGCCGATCACCACCGAGTTGTAGATGGTGAGGCCGATGACCAGGTACCAGAGGTTGTCGAGGTAGAGACCGAACTCGGGGAAGCCCCGGGCCACGAAGAAGATGGTGATCACGACGGGCAGGCCGCGGAACACCTCGACGCAGACCCGGGTGACGGCGGACAGCAACGTGCTCAGCCCGCGCAGCAGGTACGCCAGCGGCGTGGCGAGGCCGGTGAACGTGCGACCGGTCAGGCTCTTGAGCTGGATCCGCAGCACTGCCAGGAGGGTGCCGACCACAAGTGAGGCCACGATCGCCAGCGCCGCCGCGATCAGGGTGTTCTTGAAGCCGAGGGCGATCCGGTCCCAGACCTGGGAGAAGTTCTCGTTGGAGGGGTCGAGCAGCGGCCCCCACAACTCCATCGAGAGTTGGCCCTTCTCGTCCAGGGGCCGGTAGATCAGGAAGTACGCCCCGACGAGCAGGACGCCTGCGGCGACGATGCTGCTGATCAGCGTGATTCGCCGCTGCCGCGGCCCGGGGACGTCGTAGAGGACGCTTGTCTGCTGACTCATCGGGCCACCGCCTGTCGCTTCTCGATCCGGTCCAGCAGGGCGCCGAGCGGCACGGTCATGATCAGGTAGCCGATCGAGATGCCGATGGCGACCGGGATGAAGGCGTAACCCTCGGCGCCGGTGAGCTGGTCGGCGGTGGCCGACAGGTCACCGACCACGCCGAAGAAGCCGGCCAGCGCCGAATTCTTGATCATTGCGATGATCACCGAGCCGAGCGGCACCACCGAGGCCTGCCAGGACTGCGGCAACACCACGTGGCGCAGGTTCTGCCCGAAGGTCAGGCCCAGGGACCGCGCCGCTTCCGCCTGGCCGGCCGGCACCGCGTTGACCCCGGACCGCAGCGCCTCGCAGACGAACGCGGCGGTGTACAGCACGAGGGCGATGAGCGCGAACCGGAAGTACGGAAGATCGGTGCCGAGCCGGGTGAAGAGCGAGTCGAGCACCGGGATGCGGAGGAAGTCCGCGTTGGAGCCGAGGGCCGGCAGGCCGAACGCGGCGAAGAACATCACCACGGTCAGCGGCATGTTGCGGAAGACGTTCACGTAGCTGGTGCCGAGTGCGCGCAGCGGCGGCACCGGTGAGATGCGCAGCACCGCGACGATGGCGCCCAGAACGAGGGCGCCGATCGCGGCGAGGATGCAGATCTGGAGGGTGAGCCAGAAACCACCCGCAAAGACGTCGAACTTGTCGATGAGCACGTTCACGGGTCGGTGTTCCTCCCCACCCTCCAGATCGAAGGATCAGTAGCGGTTGATGGTGGGCGCGGCGCCCAGTTCCGCGCCGAACTTGCCGGCGGTGCCGTCCCAGGCCTTCTTCCAGCTGCCGTCGGCGACCGCCTTGTCCAGCGTGTCGTTGATGAAGCTGCGGAAGTCCGCGTCCTCCTTCTTCACCCCGATGCCGTACGGCTCCTTGGTGAAGTTGCTGCCGGCCAGCTTGAACGACGCCTCGTCCTTGGCGATGTAGCCGAGCAGGATCACGTTGTCCGTGGTCACGGCGTTGACCTGGCCGCCCTTGAGGGCGTCCCGGCACTTGTCGTAGGTGTCGAAGAGCACCAGCTGGGTGCCGACGTCCTTGACGTACTGCTTGATCGTCTCGGCCGGGGTGGAGCCGGTGACGGAGCAGACCTTCTTGGTGCCGTCCTTGAACGAGTCCGGACCGGTGATGGTCGTGTCGTCCTTCTTGACCAGGATGTTCTGGCCGGCCTCGTAGTACGGGCCCGCGAAGGCGATCCGCTCCTTGCGCTTGTCGTTGATCGTGTAGGTCGCGGCGACCAGGTCGACCGTGCCGTTGACGATGACGTCCTCACGGACCTTCGAGGGGGCCTCGACCCACTCGATCTTGTCCTCCGGGATGCCGAGCTCCTTGACGATGATCTTGGCGATCTCGACGTCGAAGCCCTCCGGCTTGCCCGACAGGCCCTTCAGGCCGAAGCCAGGCTGGTCGAACTTGGTGCCGACCTTGATCTTCTGGGCCTTGTTCAGCTTCTCCATGGTGGTGCCGGCGGTGAAGGACTTGCTGCCAGCGCCGGTGCCCTCCCCGCCGTCGTCGCCACCGCAGGCGGTGAGGCCGAGCGCCAGAGCGGCGACCGCGGCGACTGCCGCAACGCGCGTGATACGCATACTCTTCTCCTTCTTCGACGGAGCCCACCGAGTGCGGCGCGCTCCACTACGGACGCCTAGTGCGTGAGGATCTTGGAGAGGAAGTCTCGGGCCCGCTCGCTGCGCGGGTTCGCGAAGAACTCCGCGGGTGGGGCGTCCTCGACCAGTTGCCCGTCGGCCATGAAGATGACCCGGTTCGCCGCGTGCCGGGCGAAGCCCATCTCGTGCGTGACCACGACCATCGTCATGCCGTCGCTGGCCAGCGAGGTCATCACCTCGAGCACCTCGCCGACCATCTCCGGGTCGAGGGCGCTCGTCGGCTCGTCGAAGAGCATCGCCTTGGGCTGCATGGCCAGCGCCCGGGCGATGGCCGCCCGCTGCTGCTGCCCACCGGAGAGCTGGGCCGGGAACTTGTCCGCCTGGTTGGCGATGCCCACCCGGTCGAGCAGGGCGAGGCCGCGCTCGCGGGCGGCGGCCGGCTTCTCCTTGCGGACCTTGACCGGGCCGAGGGTGACGTTCTCCAGAATGGTCTTGTGCGCGAAGAGGTTGAACGACTGGAAGACCATCCCGACCTCGCTGCGCAGCTTGGCGAGGGGCTTGCCCTCGGCCGGCAGCGGCTGGCCGTCGAAGGTGATGGTGCCCGAGTTGATCGGCTCCAGTCGGTTGATCGTGCGGCACAGCGTCGACTTGCCGGAGCCGGACGGGCCGATCACCACGACCACCTCGCCCCGACCCACCGACAGCGAGACGTCGTCAAGCACGTGCAGCGGCCCGAACCACTTGTTGACCGCGTCCAGCACGATGAGCGGTTCGCCCGTCGTCACGTCGTCCACCGTCCCCTGTCGTCTCCCGGATCGGGGTCGGTTGACCCCCGGTGCGGCCACTGTAGGCGGCTTGATGTGGCAGAACGCAACCCAGCGGGTCACGGAGCGGTAACACCGGTCACGATCGTTCTCGGGCGTCCGATTTCGGTCACCGGATGGGCGGCGACGATGGCGATCGTGGTGCCTTGTCGAGATCATGAGTAGATGACCGAACCCGTACGGCTCACGAAGTACGCCCGCGGCGGTGGCTGCGCCTGCAAGATCCCACCGGGCGAGCTGGAGATCATGGTGGCCGGTCTCGGCCCGGCGACCGGCACCGCGGAGCTGCTGGTGGGGTTGGACCACGGCGACGACGCGGCGGTGGTGCGCCTGGACGAGCGGACCGGCGTGGTCAGCACCGCCGACTTCTTCACGCCGGTGGTCGACGACGCGTACGACTGGGGTCGGATCGCCGCCGCCAACGCGCTCTCCGACGTGTACGCGATGGGCGGCACCCCGCTGGTGGCGCTCAACCTGCTCTGCTGGCCGCGCGACGTGCTCCCGCTCGAGTTGGCCCGGGAGGTGCTGCGCGGCGGTCAGGACGTGGCGCGGGAGGCCGGCTGTCACCTGGCCGGCGGGCACAGCGTGGACGACGACGGCCCGAAGTACGGTCTCGCGGTCACCGGCACGGTTCGTCCGGAGGAGCTGATCACCCTCGACGCCGGGCGGGCCGGGGTGCCGTTGTCGCTGACCAAACCGCTCGGGGTGGGCGTGCTGAACACCCGCCACAAGGCGACGGGTGAGAGCTTCCCGGAGGCGGTGGCCTCGATGAGCGCGCTCAATCGGGACGCCGCCCGTGCGGCGGTCGCCGCCGGCATCCGCTGCGGCACCGACGTTACCGGCTTCGGGTTGCTCGGGCACGCCTCGAAGCTGGCCCGGGCCAGCCGGCTCACGGTGGCCATCGACACCGCCCGGGTGCCCTACCTGGCCGGGGCGCGGGAGGCGTTGCGGGACGGGTACGTGAGTGGCGGCAGCCGGCGCAACCTGGAGTGGGTGACACCGTGGACCGACTTCGGCGCGGCGGACGAGGCCGAGCGGTTGCTGCTTGCCGACGCGCAGACCTCGGGTGGCCTGCTCGTCGCCGGCGAGGTGCCCGGCGCTCCCGTGGTGGGTGAGCTGCTGCCCCGTGGTGAGCATCGGGTCGTCCTGCGCTGACCGGAGGGCTGCCGACCCGCGCGGGGACACGCGATGGCGGTGGTGCGGACGGCGCACGATACCCGATAAACTGTCACCTTCCCGCTACTCCGAGCAATGCCGCTCAGGGAAATTTTGCCCGGAATGGTCACAGACCGGTAACTTGCCCCCGGCTGGGGTCAAATGCCCCCCACCATCGTGTGTAAGGCCCGATTCGGAGGCCGGTGGGGACGAACGCAGCGAGGAGGCGGAATGACCGAGCTGTGGAACTGGAGAATCGACGGCGCTCGACCCGTGGAGGTCTACCCGGCGCTTGCCGAGGCGCTTGGCCGGGTGGTGATGCCGTTGGCGGCGGCCGACCCGGCGCGGCTGCCGGCGTACGCGGTGGTGTGCGACGTCTGGGAGGCGCCGGGCGAGTTCGCGACGGTGGTGGACTGCTACGGCGTGCCCGAGCAGCTCTCCGAGAACGCGAGCATCGCCGCGCTGGCCCGACTGCTCGGCCGCAACTGCCTGTTGCGCGACGACACGCTCGACGCGGGGCGGCACCTGCTCGTCGCCCCGGACGGCACGGTCCGTCCGGTGCACTTCGACGTGCGGGACACCGACGACGGTGAGGTGCTCAGCAAGCTGCGGCTCTGCTCGCTCGGTGACCCGGGTTGCCGGGGCTGGTCGCAGTGTCACCGCTCGCGCTGGGCACCCGACACCGTCGCCCCCGCGCTCGCCGCGGCCTGACCCTGTCGAGGGGTCGGGCCCGCCCGGGTGCCGGGCCGGTGGGCCGGCCGTGTGGCGGCGATCAGCCGGCGGCGGTGGCCGACCGGTCCGTGCTGCCCGACGCGGCACCCCGCACCACCAGTTGGTCGAGCAGGGTGCGTGTCGCCTCGGCCACCGCGGCCACCGCGGCGTCGAACGCGGCGGCGTTGTGCGCGGCGGGCGTCCGGAAGCCAGAGATCTTCCGGACGTACTGCAACGCCGCCGCTTCGACGTCCGCGTCGGTCACCTGCGGGGTGAACGGTTCGCGCAGCGTCTTGATGCTCCGGCACATGTCAGGTCCTCCTTCGTCCACCGATGGCTGCCACTCGCCGTACTGTCGATGGCACCGACGGTGACAGTGGGTCGATATTTGTCTATCCTGGTCACGGACCAGAGCCGTTCGAGCCACACCCGCCGCTCGCGCTCCCAGCGCCCCGGGCCCCCGGAGACTCATTGTGGACCATGCCCCCACCCTCCCATCCCGTCCCGACCTCGACGATCTCACCCGTAGCCTGCACACCCCCCTGGACCGGATCGCCGTGGAGCACGCCGATCTGATCGAGGCGGTGCGCAGGCGGGTCGTCACCAACGACTCCGCGCCGTTCGGCACCGTGGCCGTCGCCGCCTTCAACTCGTCCATCTGACCGATGGTCTGCCGGTGCGGTCCACCCGGAGTGGGCGGCCCCTGCCGGCGGATCAGCCAGTTCGTGCTGAAGGTGCACAGCCGCTGCGACCTGAGCTGCGACCACTGCTACATCTACCAGCACGCCGACCAGACCTGGCGTGGCCGTCCGGCCCGGATGCCGGCGGCCACGGTCCAGGCCGCTGCGCGGCGCATCGCCGAGCACGCCCACGAGCACGGGTTGCCGGTCGCGCACGTGGTGCTGCACGGGGGTGAGCCGCTGCTGCTGGGGGCCGCCGGGCTGCGGGAGGTGCTGGCCGAGCTGCACGCGACGATCACCCCGTGGGCGCTGCTCGACCTGCGCATGCAGACCAACGGCGTGCTTCTCGACGAGGAGCTGTGCCGGCTGTTCGTCGAGTACGACGTGCGGGTGGGCGTGTCCTTCGACGGCGACCGTGCCGCCAACGACCGCCACCGGGTCTTCGCGCACGGCGGCAGCAGCCACGACCAGGTCCGGCGGGCGCTGGCCCTGCTCCGCCGACCGGAACACCGCACCAGCTACGCCGGCATCCTCTGCACCATCGACGTCCGCAACGACCCCGACCGGGTCTACGAGGCACTGCTGGCCGAGAGCCCGCCCCGGGTCGACCTGTTGCTGCCGCACGCCACCTGGGACCATCCCCCGGAGCGCCCCGGGTCCGCGCCCACCCCGTACGCGGACTGGCTGGGGCGGCTGCACCGACGGTGGGTGGACGACGGGCGTCCGGTGTCGATCCGGATGTTCGAGGCGCTGAGCCCGGGTGGTGGCGGCACCGAGGCGTTCGGCCTGGCCCCGGCCGACGTGCTGGTCATCGAGGCGGACGGCAGCTGGGAGCAGGTCGACTCGCTGAAGACCGCGTACCACGGCGCGGCCGGCACCGGGTTCGACGTGTTCGACCATTCGGTGGACGAGGTCACGCGGCACCCGGGGGTCGCCGTCCGGCAGGACGGCGTCGACGGGCTCTGCGCGACCTGCCGGGCCTGCCCGGCGGTCGAACGGTGCGGCGGCGGCCTGTACGCCCACCGCTGGCGCACCGGTTCCGGCTTCGACAACCCCTCGGTGTACTGCGCCGACCTGCTCCGCCTGGTCGACACCATAAGCGCCCACCCGTCGCCCACCGCATCCGTGCCGCGGCAGAGGCAGCCCAGCCCATCGGTGTCGGGCGCGGGGTCCAGCAGCTCGCCCGTCGACGCCCTGCTCGACGACCTGGCCACCGGGTACGGGTCGGCGGAGACGCTCGGGCTGCTCGCCGCCACCCAGCTCTCTCTCACCCGGGCGCTGCTGGCCGCCTGCCGGGGCCGGTCCGGCACCACCGCCGCCTGGGAGCTGCTGGTCCACCTCGACCAGGCGGCACCGGAGGCGGTCCGGGCGGTCCTGGCACATCCCTTCGTCCGGCCCGCACTCGTGCATCGCCTCGACGCGTCGGCCCCATCCGGCCCCGGCGGGTCGGTCGACCCACTGCCGGCCCTCGCTCTCGCCGCCGCCCTGCGCGCCGGCGTCGCCGCGGCGGTGCGGGTCCCGGTGCGGGCCGACACGATCATGGTGCCCACGCTCGGCAGCCTGGCGCTGCCCGGCCTGGGGGAGAGCGCCGAGGTGACCGTGCGGCCCGGCGCACTCCAGGTGCGCAGTGGGTCGGTCGAGCAGACGGTGCTGCTCGACCCGACGGCGCCACCGTCGCCCGGCTGGCAACCGGCGCGCGACGTGGCGGTGCCCGGTGGCCGGCTGCTCGTCGAGGACGCCGACCCCTACCGCGACTGCTACGGCCAGCCGGTGCATCCCCGCCTGGAGCTGCCGGCCGCGCGGGAGTTGGGCCGTACCCTGGCCGAGGCCTGGCGGGTCGTGCGGCGGGACGTGCCGGCGCACGCGGCGGCGCTCGACGGCGGTCTGCGGGCCGTCGTTCCGTTGGCGCCCGACCCGGCGCGACCCCTGCGCAGCGCGACCGCCCGGCACGCGTTCGGCGCGGTCGCCGTCACCCCACACCGCGACCCGGAGACGATGGCGGTGCTGCTCGTGCACGAGTGGCAGCACGCCAAGTTGGGTGCCGCCCTCGATCTGTACGACCTCGTCGAACCCGGTGCGGACGCCCGGATCCGGGTGCCCTGGCGCCCCGACCCGAGGCCACCGGAGGGCGTCCTGCAGGGGGTGTACGCGCACCTCGCGGTCACCCAGGTCTGGCGGGCCCGGGCGGCCAGCGACCAGAAGGACGCGTCCGCGCACGCGGCCCACTTCCTGGCGTGGACCCGCGACGGCGTCGACGCGCTGCTGGCCAGCCGGTCGCTCACCGCGGCGGGTGAGCGGTTCGTCGGCCACCTGCGTCACGCGCTGGAGGAGACCAGTGTCGGGCCCCGATGACCACCCACCGCCCAGACTGGGCCGTCCCCGCGTCGCCGACGACCTGCGGGCGCTCGGCGTACGCCCGGGGGTGTGCCTGCTGGTGCACTGCGGCCTCCGTCGGGTGGGTCCGCTGGAGCACGGCCCGGCGACCCTCGCCGACGCGCTGCGCGAGGTCCTCGGGCCGGCCGGCACGCTGCTGGTGCCCACCCACACCGACGGCAACTCGACCACCTCCCGGGCCCACCTGGCGGCCACCGCCGGCATGGGCCCGGCGCAGCGCGAACGGTACGAGGAGGCGTTACCGGGCTGGGACCGCCGGACCACCCCCTCCCAGCGGATGGGTGTGCTCGCCGAGTACCTCAGGTGCACCCCCGGCGCCATCCGCAGTGACCACCCGCAGACCTCGTTCGTCGCGCTCGGCCCCCGGGCCCGGCAGCTCACCGACGGTCATGACCTCACCTGCCACCTGGGGGACCGTTCACCGATCGGCGGTCTCTACGCGGCGGACGGGCAGATCCTGCTGCTCGGCCTCGGCTACGAGGCGTGCACCGCCCTGCACCTGGCCGAGTACCGGCTGCCGGTGCCTGCACCCGAGCGCGACTACCACTGCTTCCGGCTCGTCGACGGGCGGCGGGTCCGCCTCGACTTCCAGGCCCTCGACCTGGACGACCGTGACTTCCCAGAGGTGGGTGCCGCGCTCGACGGGACACCGTTGGTGCGGCACGGCCGGGTCGGGCGGGCCGCCGCCCGCCTGCTGCCGGCGCGAGCCACTGTCGACTTCGCGACTGCCTGGTTCGCCACGAATCGATTGGCAGCGCGACGTTGACGCGAGGGCTACGCTGATGGTCCAACCGCGTGGGGAGGGCGGAGGGGCAGCGGTGAGCACAGTGGACGCACCCTCCAGCGCACGCGCCCCGCTCTTCTTCATCAGCTACTCACGGGCGCCGGTCGGCCGGGCCACCGGCAAACCCGCCGAGTACGTCTCCCGCTTCTTCGAAGACCTCTCCGTCCACGTCAGCGAACTGGTCGGCCCGGTGACCGGGGTGGACGCCGGCTTTCTGGACACCTCCATTCCCGGCGGGGAACGCTGGAGCCCGGAGTTGCTCCAGGCCGCCGGCACCTGCCAGGTCTTCGTTCCGCTGGTGTCCAGCGCACTGCTCGGCAGCGCCTGGTGTGGCCGCGAGTGGGACGCGTTCGCCCGCCGACGCATCACCCCGCGGCACAGCTCGGCCTCGGTCCACGAGACGGCGATCGTGCCCGTCACCTGGTCACCGACGAACGGCACGGCGCAGCCTCGGGTGCTCCGCGACATCCAGCGCTTCTCCCCGACCGCGATGCCGGATCCCGACATCGCGGTGCACTACCAGCGGGACGGGGTCTATGGCTTGCTGACCATGCAGTGGGAGAACGCGTACCGGGCGGTCGTCTGGCGGCTCGCGCAGCGGATCGTGGCCATCCACCGCTCGTACCTGGTCGAACCCTGGGTGCCGGAGAGCGTGGACGAGCTGTGCAACAGGTTCGACGAGGAGCCGGTGTGAGCCCGCCGACGGACCGGCGTCGACCGGGGACGAGCGGGACGTACTTCTTCCTGAGCTACGCCCACTCGGCGCCGCGGCCAGGGGCCCATGCCGACGCCGACGTGTGGGTCGGCCAGTTCTTCGCCGACCTCACCGACGAGGTGCGGCGTCAGGCCCGACCCGTCGCCGGCATGCGGATCGGCTTCTTCGACCAGCACATCCCGTTGGGCGCCGACTGGAAGGCCGCCCTGGCCGAGGCGCTCGGTGACGCCGAGGTCTTCGTGCCGCTCTACTCACCCGGCTACTTCAGTCGCCCCTGGGCACTGGGGGAGCAGGAGTCCTTCCGCGCCCGGTTGGCCGCCGCCGGGCCGGCCCGGGTCACCGCCGGCCACCTCACCCCGGTGCTGTGGATCCCGTTCCCGCCGTGGGAGGCCCATCCGGAGTTGGACGGCGCCCTGGACCTGGGCCGGGACGTCCCGGAGTACGCCGCCGACGGCCTGCGCGCGTTCTGCATGCTGGCCTCCTACCGGACGCAGTACGAGCTGCTGCTGAGCCGGCTGGCGAGCCGGATCGTGCACACCGCCGAGCGGCGTCCGATCGGCCCGTCCCGGGCCCCCGGCCTGGACGAGGTCGTCCGCCCGGCGCCGACCGACCCGGACTTCGTCGTGGCCGTCCTGGCCCCGACCCGGGACCGGCTGCCGAACGATCGCGACCCCGCCGGCTACGCCGCGAGCGGCCGGCTCTGGCGGCCGTACGGGCGCAGCCAGCAGCTACCCGCTGCCGAGTACGCGGCGAGCACCGCCGAGCGGCTCGGGCTCTCGGCCCGTACCGAGGACTTCGCGCAGGCCTCCGCGCTGCTGGACCGGCGACCGGCCGTGCTGCTCGTCGACCCGTGGATAGCGGCGGCGCCGGACGCGGCCGCGGTGCTCGGCCGCATGCTGCACGGCCTGCGGGAGTGGGTCGTTCCGCTGGTGGTCACCGACACCGACGACAGCCAGGACGCCACCCGCTGGGCCGCCGAGGTGACCGAGCTGCTGCACGACGCCGGTCTGCCCCAGGTGAAGCGCGCGTGCAGCATGCCGGAGTTCGTCGAGCTGATGCCCGCGCTCGTCACCGAGGCGCGCCGGCAGTTCCTCAAGTACGGCCCGGTCGTCCCCTTCGAACCACCGCCGGAGCCGGTGCCGAGCCTGCGTGACGGCTTGACCGCCGCCGGCCCGACCGTTTCCACCGACCCCGCGTCCCCGCCTGATGATCCGGGCCCACCGCGTCCCCACGGAGAAGACCGATGAACAACGATCGCGAAGGTCAGGTCGTCACCTTCTACTCCTTCAAGGGTGGAACGGGTCGGACGATGGCGCTGGCCAACGTGGCCTGGATCCTGGCGGCGAGCGGCCGGCGGGTGCTCGTCGCCGACTGGGACCTCGAGTCACCGGGCCTGCACCGCTTCTTCCACCCGTTCCTCGACGCCGAGGCGATCCAGGGCACCAGCGGTGTGATCGACATGATCCGCGACTACGAGTGGGAGACCACCCGGGTGGGCGACCGGCCGGACCGCTGGATGGAGCAGTACGCCCGGGTCGGTCGGCACGCGTTCTCGCTGCGCTGGAACTTCCCGGCCGGCGGCGGTCTGGACTTCCTCTCCGCCGGCCGGCAGAACAGCGACTACGCCGTCTCGGTGAGCGGGCTGGACTGGGACAACTTCTACAACCGGCTGGGTGGGGCGCAGTTCTTCGAGGCGCTGCGGGCGGACATGAAGCGCCAGTACGACTTCACCCTGATCGACAGCCGGACGGGGCTCAGCGACGTCGCCGACATCTGCACCCTGCACCTGCCGGACACCCTTGTCGACTGCTTCACCCTGAGCGACCAGGGCATCGACGGCGCGGCCCGGGTGGCGCACTCGGTCCGGGACCGGTACCGGCGGCGCGACATCCGGGTCCTGCCGGTGCCCATGCGTGTCGACCAGGCCGAGAAGGAGCGGGCCGAGGCGGGTCGCCTGCTTGCCATGCGCCGGTTCGCCGGGCTGCCGGCGGGCATGACCGAGGCGGAGCGGCGGCGTTACTGGGCCGCGGTGGAGGTGCCGTACCGGCCGTTCTACGCGTACGAGGAGACACTTGCGACCTTCGGTGACCCGCCGGGTTCACCGACGTCGCTGTTGGCCGCGTTCGAGACGTTGACCGGGATCCTCACCGACAACGCGGTGACCGCGCTGCCGGTGATGGACGAGTCGGTGCGGGAGCGGGGCAAGGCCCGTTTCCGCCGCCGCACCGAGGCGATCGACGACCAGATCGTGCTCCGGTACGCCCCGGAGGACGCCATCTGGGCCGAGTGGCTGGAACGGGTGCTCAGCTCGGCCGGGCTGCGGGTGGTGGACCCGACAGCCGCCGTCGGCTCCGCCGGCACCCCGGCCCCGCGCACGCTGACCGTGGTCTCGCCGGCGTACGTGGCGATGCCCTCCGGTGGGCTGCCCGACCGGGACACGAGCACCGGCTCCACGGCCCTCGCCGTGTACGTCGCCGACCTGCGCCCGCTCGCGGAGTTTCCGTCGCAGAGTTCGACGAACCTCGTCAACGTGAGCGCCGCGACCGCCGTGGAGCGGGTGTTGCGGCTGGTCGGCCGGCCGGTGCCGTCGTCGGCGGACGGGCCGGCGGGTGGGGCCACCCGTTACCCCGGCACCGAGCCGTTGATCTTCAACGCCCCCAACCGGAACGCCCGCTTCACCGGCCGGGAGGACGACCTGGCCCAACTGCGCGCGCAGTTGCAGAGCGGGGGCAGCGCGGTGGTGCTGCCGGTCGCCCTGCAGGGCATGGGCGGTGTCGGTAAGACGCAGGTGGCCCTGGAGTACGTGCACCGGTTCAAAGCCGCGTACGACGTGGTCTGGTGGATCGTGGCGGACCCGCCGCAGTTCGTCGACACCGCCCTCGCCGACCTCGCCGGCCGCCTCGGCATTCTCGTCGGGCCGACCCTGCCCGACACGGTCCGGTCGGTGCTGCAGGTGCTCGGGCGCGGTGAGCCGTACGAGCGGTGGCTCGTGGTGCTCGACAACGCCGAAGAGCTGGACCAGATCGAGCCCTTCCTGCCGCAGGGTCCCGGGCACGTCCTGCTGACCTCCCGCAACCGCGCCTGGGGTGACCGGGCGAACCCGATCCAGGTGGACGTCTTCAACCGCATCGAGAGCGTGGCGCACCTTGCCCAGCGGGTGCCCACGATCAGCGCCGAGGAGGCCGACCGGGTGGCCGAGGCGCTCGGTGACCTGCCGATCGCGGTGGCCGCGGCGGGCGCCTGGCTCGCCGACACCGGCACGTCGGTCGCCGACTACCTGCGGCAGATCGAGCGGCACGGCCCGAGCGCGCTCTCCGTGGAGGCGACCTGGGACCTGTCACTCAACCGGCTGCTCGAGCAGGCGCCGGCCGCGTACCGGCTGTTGCAGCTCTGCTCGGTGCTGGCCCCGGAGATCGCCCTCGAACTCATCTACAGCGACGAGATGGCGGCGGCCCTCGTGCCGTTCGACCCGTCGGTGTCGGAGCGGCTCGTGCGCGGCGCCCTGGTCCAGCAGATCAACCGTCTGGCACTGCTCAAACTGGACGTTCAGGGCGGTCGGGTCCAGGTGCACCGGCTGTTGCAGGCGGTTGTCCGGGACCGGATGGGCGACGACGAGATCACCGCCGCCCGACACCAGGTGCACCTGGTGCTCGCGGCGTCCCGGCCCCGTGGCGACGTGGACGACCCGACCACCTGGGCCCGGCTGCGCATGCTCTGGCCGCACCTGGAGGTCTCCGAGGCGCTCACCTGCCCCGACGAGTCGGTGTGCCAGCTACTGATCGACCGCGTTCGTTATCTGTGGCAGCGCGGTGGTCTGGACCAGGCCGACGTGTTCAGCCAGGAGGTGGACGAGACCTGGAGCGCCCGGCTCGGTGACACACACGACGAGGTCGAGGCGTCGGCGCTGGGCCGCCAACTGTTGCACCTGCGGTTCAACCGGGCGAACATCCTGCGCAGCCTGGGCCGGTTCAGCGAGGCCCGGGACCTGGACGAGGCGGTGCTGGCCGAGCAACGCCGCCTCCTGGGCCCACTGCACCCGCACAGCCTGATGACCGCCGGCAGCCTCGGCGGTGACCTGCGGGCGCTCGGCCGCTACGCCGAGGCCCTGGAACGGGACCGGTCCACCTACGCCTCCTGGTTGCAGGTGTTCGGCGAGGACCACCCCCGGACGCTGAGCGCGGCCAACAACCTCGCCGTGTCGTACCGGCTGGTCGGTGACTACCGGTCGGCCCGCCGATGGGACGACGAGGTGCACCAGCGGCGGCGGTTGGTGCTCGGCTCCACGCACCCGTACACCCTCGTCTCGGCCCTACGGCTGGGCAGCGACCTGCGGGAGGCCGGCGAGTACGAGAGGTCGGCGACCCTGCTGCGCACGGTGTACGACACGTACCGTGAGGTGCTCGGGCCGGAGGACGGCCAGACTCTCGCGGCGCAGGTCAACCTGGCGGTGTCCCTGCGCAGTTGCGGTCGGGGGAGTGAGGCCGCGCCGATGTTCGAGACCGCGTACCGCGAGCTCGACGAACGGTTCGGGTCGGACAACCCGGACACGGTGGCGTGCCGGTCGAGCCGCGCGGCGAACCTGTTGGCGGTCGGTGAGGCGGCCCGGGCGCTCAGCGAGTTGACCGCCGTGCGCCAGGCTTTCGAGGATCTGCTCCGGCTCGGCCCGGAGCACCCGCACGTGCTGGCGACGGTGAGCAACATCTCGGCGGCGGAACGCGCGCTCGGCCGCAAGTCGGACGCGCTCGCGTCGGCGGCCCGGGCGGTCGGTGACCTGCGCAAGGTGCTCGGCCCCGACCACCCGCACACGCTCGCGGCCGAGGTCAACCAGGCGGTGTGCCTCGCCGAGGAGGGGGACGCGGCGTCGGCGCGGGACCGGCTGCGGGAGACCGCCGGCCGGCTGGCCACGGTGATCGGCGCGGAACACCCCGACACGCTTCGCTGCCTCGGCGATCTCGCTCTGGTGGCGAAGCGGGCCGGCGACAGCGGCGCCGAGGACGTCAGCGTCGTGGCGGACCGACTGGCCGAGGTGATCGGTGTGGAGCACCCCACCGTGCAGACGCTGCGCGAACGGCGGTTCGTGGTCCGGGTGATCGACCCGCACACCATCTGACGGCGCGTTCGGCGGGCGGGTCGGGTGTCCCGGCCGGCCCGCCGACCGGGCTGTGCCGGGTCGGGCGGTCAGAGCCGGGGGCTGGTCGCGAGGACCGAGGTGGCCAGCCAGGTCAGGGTCTGCGGGAGGATCTCCACCGCCCCGAAGTGCGCGGCCCCGGGCTGCACCTGCACCTCGGCGCGCGGGATCTGCGAGGCGAGCCAGTGGGAGTGTTCCACCGGGGAGAACCGGTCCTGTTCGCCGTGCCAGAGCCGGACCTCCGCGCGGATGGTGCCCAGGTCGAACCCCCAGCCGCGTCGGATCGCCAGCACGTCGTCGATCCAACCCTCCGGGCCGTGTCGCAGCGCCTCGGAGTACATGTCGGTGAGCAGCCGGCGGATCGCGACGTCGTCGACGACCCGGATGTCCTCGTCGGGCAGTTGGGGGCGGAGGAAGTCCAGCAGCGTCATCGGGTCCCGGCGGGCCTCCTCCGCGCGCACCTTCAGGTTGAGCGTCAGCTCGGCCAGGTCCTCGTCGGCCTGCCCGTAGTCCTCCACGTTCGATTCCGCCATGCCCGCGTACCAGTCCAGGTCGGGTGCGCCGGCCGGGGCGAGACCCACGAGCACGGCGGCCCGGGTGACCCGGTCGGGCAGCAGCGCGGCACAGGCCAGGGCGTGTGGCCCGCCACCGGAGCGGCCCACCACCGAGAACCGCTCGATGCCGAGGGCGTCGGCGATTGCCGCCACGTCGGCCGCGGCGTCGGCCACCCGTCGACCCTCGTGCCGGTCGGAGTCGCCGTACCCGGGTCGGTCGTAGCAGACCAGGTGCACGCCGAGGCGGTAGACGACGATGCCCCGGGGCCGGGGGCCGCTGCGGCTGCCCGGGGTGCCGTGCAGCAGGAAGACCGCGGGCCCGTCCGGTGCGCCGGAGGTCTCCACCGCGAGGTTCCGTCCGTCCGGGGTCGTGACGGTGCGCTGCGTCGCATCTTGTCGCGTCACGGTTGGCCTCCCGCGGGTCGTCATGTGCTCCCCCGTGAACGGAGCCGCCCATCGTCGGCGCCGAGTGCAAAGCCCCCGAAATCGCCCAGAACACGTTCTTGTTGTGCAGCGTACTGCCCGTCGTGGATGCCCGCCATGGGCCGGCGGGTCAATGCCGGTGGGTGAGGGCTCCGGAAGGGGCCGCTACCCTGGTAGCCCGAGGGGAAGGGGCACCAATCCGGTGGCGAGGACCTACAACGTCGTGACGTACGGCTGCCAGATGAACGTGCACGATTCCGAGCGGATCTCCGGCCTGCTCGAACAGGCCGGCTACGTGCGCGCGGTGCCGACCGACGACACCCCGGACATCGTCGTCTTCAACACCTGCGCGGTGCGGGAGAACGCGGACAACCGGCTCTACGGCAACCTCGGGCGCCTGCGTCCGGTGAAGGACAAGCACCCCGGGATGCAGATCGCGGTCGGCGGCTGCCTGGCCCAGAAGGACCGGGGCGACATCGTCCGCAAGGCGCCCTGGGTGGACGTGGTCTTCGGCACCCACAACATCGGCGCGCTGCCGGTGCTGCTGGAGCGGGCCCGGCACAACGCCGCCGCCGAGGTGGAGATCCTGGAGTCCCTCGACGTCTTCCCGTCCACGCTGCCCACCCGCCGCGAGTCCACCTACGCCGGCTGGGTGTCGATCTCGGTGGGGTGCAACAACACCTGCACGTTCTGCATCGTGCCGGCGCTGCGCGGCAAGGAGAAGGACCGCCGCCCCGGCGACATCCTCTCCGAGGTGCGCGCCCTGGTCGACGAGGGCGTGCTCGAGGTGACCCTGCTCGGGCAGAACGTCAACTCCTACGGCGTCGAGTTCGGCGACAGGTACGCGTTCGGCAAGTTGCTGCGGGCCTGCGGTGACATCGACGGGTTGGAGCGCGTCCGCTTCACCAGCCCGCACCCGAAGGACTTCACCGACGACGTGATCGCCGCGATGGCCGAGACGCCGAACGTCTGCCACTCGCTGCACATGCCGTTGCAGTCCGGCTCCGACGACGTGCTGAAGGCGATGCGCCGGTCCTACCGCTCCGAGCGCTACCTGGGGATCATCGAGAAGGTCCGGGCGGCGATGCCGGACGCGGCGATCACCACCGACATCATCGTCGGGTTCCCCGGTGAGACCGAGGCGGACTTCCAGCGCACCCTGGACGTGGTCCGGGAGGCCCGGTTCTCCTCCGCCTTCACCTTCCAGTACTCCAAGCGCCCCGGCACCCCGGCCGCGACGATGGACGACCAGTTGCCCAAGCCTGTCGTGCAGGAGCGCTACGAGCGGTTGATCGCCACCGTCGAGGAGATCACCTGGGCGGAGAACAAGCGCCTGGTGGGGGAGACCGTCGAGGTCCTCGTCGCCGTTGGTGAGGGCCGCAAGGACGAGCGGACCGGCCGGATGTCGGGTCGAGCCCGCGACGGTCGACTCGTGCACTTCGCGACCGAGGCCCCCGGCGGGGAGTCCCTCGCCGGTCAGATCCGGCCGGGCGACATCGTGCACACCACTGTCACGTACGCCGCGCCGCACCACCTGAACGCCGACGGGGCTGTCGTGGCGCACCGGCGTACCCGGGCCGGTGACGCGGCCGAGGCGGGTCGCTCCCCGCGTACCCCCGGGGTTCTGCTCGGTCTGCCGACGATCGGCGCACCGCCGGTCGTGCCCGCCCCCGCGGCCGGCTGCGCCGCGCACTGACCGCACGGAGGGGGCCCCTCGCCGAGGGGCCCCCTCCGCGGTCAGACGGTGATCTTGCCGGCGCCCGCGCCCGCCGTCACGATGGACTTGACGTTGCTCGCGGTGTCCAGCTGGTAGGAGTACGGGATGCTCGCCACGCTGCCGCCGGCCTGGCCGGTGGGCGAGTTGACGAAGTGGTTGTTGCGGGCGACCAGGCTGCCGGGCCCGGAGTCGCCCTCACCACGGTGGTACGGGTCGTCGACGTTCTCGAAGTAGTTGCCCTCGACGAGCACGCCGGCGTTCTCGGTGGACGCGACGCCGTAGCCGCCGTTGGCCCGGTAGTAGTTGTTGTAGACGTGCACCGGGTTGCCGAAGCGCACCCGGGGGTTGCGCTGGTTGCTGCCGTCGAAGTAGTTGTGGTGGTAGCTCACCCGCAGGTGACCGACGTCCTGGCCGGCATTGTCGTCGCTGTGCCCGAGCAGCATCGTCTTGTCGTGGCTGAAGACCCGGTTCCACGAGACGGTGACGAAGTCCGAGCCGCGCTTGATGTCGACCGCGCCGTCGTACCCGTTGCTGAACGTGTTGTGGTCGATCCAGATGTTGGTGGCCGACTCCTGCACGTTGATCGCGTCGTCGTCCCAGTTGCGGAACGTCAGGTTGCGGATGATCACGTTGCGGTCGCCGTTTATGTTGAGACCGCAGCCGACGATCGTCGCACCGTAGTTGCCGATGATGGTCTTGTTGGACCGGACCCGCAGCATCCCCGAGCAGGTGATGGTCCCGGTCACCCGGATCACCGCGGCCCCTGTCGCGTTCAGTGCGCTGGTCAGGCCGGAGGCGTTGCTGACGGTGGTGGTGCCCGCGTTGCCGCCGCCGGTGGTGCCGCCGTTCTGGGTGGCCCAGCCGACGAGGGTCGACGGCTGCTGGTTGGTGGGCGGCGGGGTGCTCGACGGTGGCGGGGTGGTCGTCGGCGGGGTGGTCGGGGTGGTGCTGCCGGTGCAGGCGACGTTGTTCAGGGTGAAGCTGATCGGTGTCGGGTTGCTGGAGTTGTTCCAGCTGGCGTTGAAGCCGAACGAGGCGGTGCCGTTCGTCGCCAGGTTGCCGTTGTAGTCGACGTTCGTCGCGGAGACCTGGCTGCCGCTCTGCGAGACGGTCGCGCCCCACGCCTGGCTGGTCTGCTGCCCGGCCCCGTACGACCAGCGAAGCGTCCACCCGGCGACCGGGTCGCCGAGGTTGGTGACGGTGACGTTGCCGGTGAACCCACCCGGCCACTGGCTGGCGACCGAGTAGGCCACCTGGCAGCCGGCGGCCGCCTGGGCGGACACGGAGGTCAGCAGCCCGGCGGTGACCAGGGTGGCGGTGGCTGCGGCGGTGGTGGCGATCAGCGTCGTTCGACGCCGTCCTGTGCGCATGCTGCTTCCTTTCGATGAGGCGGACGGAGATGTCGCGACGCCCATGCCCGTGGGCGGCGAGTCTCGGCCGGGACCAGTGGTCCTCGGGCCCGCCGGTGCAGGTTCGTGAAGGTAAGCGGCTCCCGCGCTCGCGCCCGCCGATGGTGAGGCAAGCGCTTTCCCGATGAAAGCATAGAAGAACCTTGATGTAAATGGTCGGGACGGCCGATGCGGTCCGCGCCGCACCGGCCGTCCCAGCAGCTCAGCAGCTGGTGCCGTTGAGTTTCACGGTGCCCGGCGCGCTGGCGGTGCCGTTGGCGGTGAAGCCCACGGTGACCGACCCGCCCGCCGGCAGGGACGGGGCGTGGTTCGGAGCAGCCGCGGTGACGGTCGTGCCGGACTGCGTGACGGTGGCGTTCCAGCCACTGCCAAGCGTCACCCCGGACGGCCAGGTCCAGGTGACCGACCACGGGTTCACCGCACCCGAGCCGGTGTTCTTCACCGTCAACTCGCCCTGGAAGCCGCCCTGCCAGGCGTTGACCTGCCGGTAGGTGGCCGTGCACGCGCCCGTCGGCGGGTCGGTCGGCCCGCCGGTCGTCGGCGGAGTGGTTCCGCCGCCGGTGGGCGGGATCAGGTACGGCTGGAGGATCGCCTGCTTGGCGGTGTTGACGTTCGTCCAGTCGTCCAACGCGATGCCGCCGGTGTCACCCGAGTTGGGGTTCCACGACCAGTAGGTGAAGGACATCCCGGTCACCCCGGTCCCGGTGTACGCCATCAACTTCTCCAGCCACACCTTGTCCTTCGGGTCGACGAGGGTGCTGCCGAACTCGCCCATCATGATCGGCGCGATGTTCTGCTTGTAGAGGTAACCGAAGTACTTGTCCCAGATGGCCGGCATGTTCGCCGGGTAGTCCGGGGCGTCGAACCAGGTCTGCCGGTACACCGAGGTGGCGTACTCGTGCGGCGAGTAGACGAGCCGGTTCGCCACGTTCAGCCGTACCGGGAACTGGCCCGCCTTCGACAGGTTGCCACCCCACCAGCCGCAGTCCTCGTCGTTGCTGGTGTCGCCGTCCCAGACGTTGGAGAGGCCACCACTCGGGCAGCTCACCCCCTCCACGAAGATCAACCAGTTGGGCTGGACGCCGAGGATGGCGTTCCCGGCCCGCTCGGCGGCGAGCCGCCAGTCCCGGGTGGTGTCGCCACAACCCCAGCACGCGCCGGTGGCCGCCGGGTTGGTGCCCTCCGCGTGCGGCTCGTTGTGCAGGTCGGCGCCGATCACCGTCGGGTTGCCCGCGTACCGCTGGGCGAGCATCTTCCAGTCGTTGATCCAGGTCGCCTCGGAGACCGTCGACGTGTACCAGAGGGGCGACTGCCCGGCCGCCGTCGGCCGGTGCCGGTCCAGAATGATCCGCATGCCCTTGCTGCCGGCGTAGTCGATCACCTTGTCCAGGATCTGCAACGGCGACAGCCCGATCAGGTCCGGGTTGACGAAGTCGTTGATCCCGGTGGCGGTCGCGCCCGGCTTCAGCGCATCGTTCGAGTACGGCACCCGCAGCGTGTTGTAACCCAGCCGGGCCATCGTGTCGAGCTGACCCCGCCACGGGTTGCTCGACCACAACCCGTGGAAGGTCTTGTTGTCGGTCTCCATGCCGAACCAGTTGATGCCGGTCAACCGGACCGTGGCACCGGTGCTGTCCACGATCTGGTTGCCGCTGGTGTGCAGATAACCGGTACCGGTGCCAGCGGCAACGGCCGGGGTGGTGCTGACGGCGGCGGCGAGGAACACGCCGCTCGCGATGGTGGCGAGCGCGGTGAGCGCGGCGCCGAAAGCTTTACGACGGAACATTCGAGCTCCACTTCGGAGGCCCGGCGTCATCGGCCGACGACGCCGGCGGGCGGCCGTCCGCACGTCACGGTCCCGAAGGGGTACGCGGACAGTGCGCGACGGCCCAGGTCACGCGGACGTGGTCACTCGCGGAAGCGCACCGGCGACCCTCGACGGCGGTTGTCCCGCCCTCGTCGCCCTCGTGCCGGTGGCCCTACCTGGCTCCGTCGCTCATTCTGATCAGCTCGCGTCGATGCGTCAACTTGCCCCACCCGCCACCCGCCACCCGCCGCCCGCCGCCCGCCGCCCGCCGCCCGCCGCCCGCCGCCCGCCGCCCGCCGTCCGCGCGCCCGCGCTTACCGCATGATCGTGCTCGAACATGGATGTAGTGGCATCCCGGCGCTTCGTGGCCACTACATCCTGGATCGAGTGTGACCTTGACGGCCGTGGGCAACCCGAACCCCGCTCCCGGCCGGTCGGGGGAGGTGTGAGTCGTCAAGATCCGCGCAATATCCGGGATGTTGCTGTCTCTCGCGCGCGGGAGGCAGCAACATCCGGGAAGTTGTGTAGATCTTGGTGCGGGGTGCGGGGTGCGGGGTGCGGGGTGCGGGGCGCGGGTGTAAGCGTCGGACACGCGGGAGCCCCCGGTCCCGCGAGGGACCGGGGGCTCCGGACGTCGTCAGCTCAGCCGGCCTGCTCGGCGAGCTGGAGGAACTGCCGCTTGGAGGCGAGGGCCTGCTCGGCCTCTTTGATCCGGCGTGCGTCCCCGGCGCTCTGCGCCCGGGCCAGCCGGTCCTCGGCCTCCGCCACCTGCGCCCGCATCTGGGCGAGGAGCGGGTTGTCCTCCTTGGTGGTGCGCCGCCACGCCGAGTCCATCACGTCACGGACCTTGTCGTCGATGACGCGCAGTCGGCGCTCCAGCCCGGCGGCCGCCTCGCGGGGCACCCGGCCGGCCTCGTGCCACTGGGCCTGGATCTCCCGCAGCTTGGCCTGGGCGCCCTTCGGGTCGGCGTCGATGTCCAACGCCTCGGCCTCGGCGAGCAGGGCCTGCTTGCGCTCCAGGTTGCCGCGCTGCTCGTTGTCCCGTGCGGAGAAGACCTCGCTGCGCCGGCTGAAGAAGGCGTCCTGGGCACCCCGGAACCGTTCCCAGAGCTTCTGCTCGGCCTCCTTGGAGGCGCGCGGGGCGGCCTTCCACTGGGTCATCAGGTCCTTGAGCTGGTTGGCGGTCGCGGCCCAGTCGGTGGAGTCCTGGAGCTTCTCCGCTTCGGCGACCAACTCCTCCTTGGCGGTCTGCGCCTGCTTACGCTGCGAGTCCAGGGAGGCGAAGTGGGCGCCGCGACGGCGGGTGAAGCCGTCCCGGGCGGCGGCGAACCGCTTCCACAGCTCACCGTCGGCCTTCTTGTCGACCCCGCGAATGGTCTTCCACTCGTCGAGGATCTCCTTGAGCCGGTCGCCGGCGGTCTTCCACCCGGTGGATTCGGCGGCCAGCTTCTCGGCCTCCTCGACCAGCGCGGTCTTGCGGGCCAGGGCCTCGCCGCGGGCGGCGTCCCGGGCGGCGCGTGCTTCGCCGGCCTTCTCCTCGGCGAGGGTCGACAGCTTGTCCAGGCGGGCGGTCAGCGCGTCGATGTCCCCGACCACGTTGGCCTCGGGCAGCGTCGTGCGGATCCGCCGGATCGTGCTCAACGAGTGCCCGGCGTCCGCCGCACCCGACTTGAGCCGTGCCTCGGTCAGGTCCACCTCGGTCACCAGGTCGGCGAAGCGGCGTGCGAAGTGTGCCAGGCCCTCCTCCGGTGCTCCCGCCTGCCAGGATCCGACCACCCGCTCGCCCTCGGTGGTCTTGACGTACACGGTGCCGTCCGCGTCCACCCGTCCGAAGGCAGTCCAGTCGCTCATGTGCCCATCCTCGTTCTCCCGGCGTCGAGGGATCGAGCCCCCGTCGCCGCCACGGCGCAGCCAAGTTGCTTCCGGCATTGTCACAGGTCCGACCCCGTCCGCGTCGAGCGCCTATCGCCGACCGTGACCATACGGTGTCCTAGGGGCCGAATGACCGGATCGGCTCGGAGACGCACCGGGGATTCCCGCTACGGTGAACGGGTGCCACTGGTCGCCGCCGCTGTCTGCCCGCATCCGCCCCTGCTCGTGCCCGAGGTGGCCGGCTCCGTGGCCACTGAGCTGGACGATCTGCGGGCGGCCTGTGACACGGCCGTACGCCGGCTGTTGACCACCGAGCCGGACATCGTGGTGCTGCTGGGCACCGGCCCGGTGACCGGGCCGATCCGCACCCCCGCTACCGGCTCCCTCCAGCCCTGGGGTGTCGACCTGGACGTGCCGTTGGTGTCCGGTCAGCCGGACCGGGGTGCGGTGCTGCCGTTGAGCCTGACCATCGGCGCGTGGCTGCTGGCCCGCCACCACACCGATGCGCCGGTGGCCGCCGTGCAGGTTGCCGCCGACGCCGGCCCGGCCGAGCTGGCCGCGCTCGCCGACGAGGTGGGCGGCGTGGGTGACCGGGTGGCGGCGCTGGTGCTCGGGGACGGGTCGGCCTGCCGGGGCGAGAAGGCACCCGGGTACGACGACGCGCGCGCCCTCCCGTACGACAGGGGGGTTGCCGCGGCGCTTGCCGACGCGGACCTGGACGCCCTGCTCGACCTCGACCCGGTGGTGTCGACGGAGCTGAAGGCCGCCGGGCGCGCCCCCTGGCAGGTGCTCGCCGGGGCGGCCCGCGCGGCCGGCGGCGGGTGGCGTGGCGAGCTGCTGCACGACTCCGCCCCCTACGGGGTGGCCTACTTCGTGGCGTCCTGGGAGCGGGTGTGAGCGGCGGCCCGGTCGTCGCGGTGGTCGGCCCGACCGCGGCGGGCAAGTCGGCGTTGAGCATCGCGTTGGCGCACGCCCTCGACGGGGAGGTGGTCAACGCCGACTCGATGCAGCTCTACCGGGGCATGGACATCGGCACCGCCAAGCTGACCGTCGCCGAACGGGACGGGGTGCCGCACCACCTGCTGGACATCTGGGAGGTTACCGAGCCGGCGAGCGTCGCGGAGTACCAGCGGCTGGCTCGTGCGGCGGTGGAAGACATCCTGGCCCGGGGTCGGGTGCCGCTGCTCGTCGGCGGTTCCGGGCTGTACGTGCGGGCGGTGTTGGAGCGCTTCGAGTTTCCGGGCACCGACGCGGCGCTGCGGGAGCGACTGGAACGCGAGTTGGCCGAGGTCGGCCCGGCCCCGCTGTACGCGCGGCTGCGCGCCGCCGACCCGGTCGCCGCGGAGAGCATCCTGCCGGCGAACGGCCGGCGGATCGTCCGGGCCCTGGAGGTGATCGAGCTGACCGGCGCGCCGTTCACCGCCTCGCTGCCGCAGCCCACCCCGTACTACCCGTCGGTGCAGCTCGGCGTCGACCTGGACACCGGCGTGCTGGACGAGCGGATCGCGTTGCGGGTCGACCGGATGTGGGCCGACGGCCTGGTGGCCGAGACCCGCGACCTGGTCGGGCGGGGGCTGCCCGAGGGGCGGACGGCGAGTCGGGCGCTCGGCTACCAGCAGGTGCTGCGGATGCTCGCCGGTGAGCTGACCGAGGCGCAGGCGCACGAGGAGACGGTTCGGGCGACCCGACGCTTCGTCCGCCGGCAGCGGTCCTGGTTCCGCCGGGACTCCCGGGTCCACTGGCTGGACTCGACGGGACCGGACCTGATCGGGGCCGCCCTGCGTCTGGTGCCGGCCGCTGCGCGATGATGGGGGCGTGGAGTTCACCAAGGGCCACGGCACCGGCAACGACTTCGTCATCCTGCCCGACCCGGACGGCCAGCTCGACCTGACCCCGGCGCTGGTCGCGGCGCTCTGCGACCGGCGGCGGGGCATCGGCGCGGACGGCGTGCTGCGGGTGGTCCGCGCGGCCAAGCACCCGGACGGCGCGGGGTTGGCCGGCGAGGCCGAGTGGTTCATGGACTACTGGAACGCCGACGGCTCGTTCGCCGAGATGTGCGGCAACGGCGCCCGGGTCTTCGTGCGCTACCTGCTCGACACCGGGCTGGCCACGCCCGCCGGCGCGGCGTTGCCGGTGGCGACCCGGGCCGGCGTCGTGCGCGCGCTTGTCGAGGGCGACGCCGTCTCCGTCGAGATGCGCCGACCCCGGGTGTACGACGAGTCGGCGGCCACCCTCGGCGAGCTGACCCTGACCGGCGCGGCAGTGGACGTCGGCAACCCGCACCTGGTCTGCGTCCTGCCGGCCGGTGTGGAGCTGTCGGCGCTGGACCTGACCAGGGCCCCCGGGTACGACGCGGCGGTCTTCCCGAGCGGGGTGAACGTGGAGTTCATCGTGGCCGGCGACCCGGTCGACGGCACCGACGGGCACACCCTGATGCGGGTGTACGAGCGCGGCAGCGCCGAGACGCTGTCCTGCGGCACGGGTGCCTGCGCGGTGGGCGCGGTGGCCCTGCGCGACCTCGGCCGGGACACCGGAGTGGTAGCTGTCGACGTGCCCGGCGGCCGCGTGACGGTCACCGTCACCGAGACCTCCTGCTGGCTCTCCGGCCCCGCCGTCCTGGTAGCGACCGGCGAGATCAGCCTGCCCGCCGTGGCGGTGTGAACAGGCGGTCGAGGTGATAGGTCAGGATCGCCAGCGCGCTTGCGCCGTCGCGTTGACCGCCGAGCACGCTGAAGCCCAGCCCGTTGGTCAGCGCCAGTAGCCCGGCGGCGACCACGTCACAGTTCAGCTCCGGGTCGACGGTCCCGTCCTGCTGCGCCTGCCGGAGTTGCGCGGCGAAGAAGTTGATCAAGAGATTTGCGTCAGAATCAGCGCGATTCCTGACGCAAACCTCTTGATCAACAAGATGGGGGTGGGGGTGGGGTGGGGGGGTGGGGGTGGGGTGGGGTGGGGTTACGGGGTGGCGCTGGCGTTTGCCGCGATCTCGGGGAGGTCGGCCGGGCCGGGGTCGGCGGCCGGGAGCGGGCTGGGGTTGTTCGCGGCGGCGCGGACGGCGGCGGCGACGGCCGGTGCGACCCGGGAGTCGAAGACGCTCGGCACGATCACCGTCGGGTTGATCTTCTCTTCGCCGACCACGTCCGCAATGGCCCGGGCGGCCGCGATCGCCATCTCCTCGGTGAACTCCTCGGCGTGCGCGTCGAGCATGCCGCGGAACACCCCGGGGAAGGCGAGCACGTTGTTGATCTGGTTCGGCTGGTCCGAGCGGCCGGTGGCGACCACCGCGGCGTGCTTGCGCGCCTCCCGCGGGTCGACCTCCGGGTCCGGGTTGGCCAGCGCGAAGACGATCGAGTCCTTGGCCATCTGGGCGATGTCGTCGCCGGTGAGCAGGTTCGGCGCGCTGACCCCGATGAACACGTCGGCGCCGCGGATCGCGCCGGGCAGGTCGCCGGAGTAGTTCTCCTTGTTGGTGTTCTCCGCCAGCCACTGCCACGCCGAGTTGAGCCCGGTCAACCCGCGGTGCAGGGCGCCCTCCCGGTCGTACGCGATGATGTCGCCGACGCCCTGGCGCAGCAGCAGCTTCATGATCGCGGTGCCGGCCGCGCCGGCTCCGGAGACGACCACCTTGACGTCCTGGAGCTGCTTGCCCACCACCCGCAGCGCGTTCGTCAGCGCGGCCAGCACGCAGATCGCGGTGCCGTGCTGGTCGTCGTGGAAGACCGGGATGTCGAGCGCCTCGCGCAGCCGGGCCTCGATCTCGAAGCAGCGCGGCGCGGCGATGTCCTCCAGGTTGATGCCGCCGTAGGCCGGCGCGATCGCCTTGACGATCTGCACGATCTCGTCGGTGTCCTGGGTGTCCAGCACCACCGGCCAGGCGTCCACCCCGCCGAAGCGCTTGAACAGCGCGGCCTTGCCCTCCATCACCGGCAGCGACGCGGCCGGGCCGAGGTTGCCCAGGCCGAGCACGGCCGAGCCGTCGCTGACCACCGCGACGGTGTTGCGCTTGATGGTCAGTCGCCGGGCGTCGGCCGGGTTCTCGGCGATCGCCATGCAGACCCGGGCAACCCCCGGTGTGTACGCGCGGGACAGCTCGTCACGGTTGCGCAGCGCGACCTTCGAGGTCACCTCGATCTTGCCGCCCAGGTGTAGCAGGAAGGTCCGGTCGGACACCTTGCGCACGTCCACACCGTCGAGCGCGGTAAGCGCCTCGACCACCTGGTCGGCATGGCCGGCGTCTGCGGTGTCGCAGGTCAGGTCGACGATCACGTGGGTCGGGTCCGAGTCCACCACGTCCAGCGCCGTGACGATCGCCCCGGCCTCGCCGACGGAGGTGGTGAGCCGGCCGATCGAGGAGGCGTCCGCGGTCACGGCGATCCGGATGGTGATCGAAAATCCGGCGCTCGGCAGTCGGGTGATGGCCACGGGATCCCTCCGTAACGGCTGCGCGGCCGGTCGGCCGCCGCCCGCATTTCTACCGGGTTGTCGCCGCCGACCAGCATTCGCCCCCACTTTTGGCGACCTTCACCATGGGCATATAGCAGGTGCGTTCGGCGTTGAGTCATGTCAGGATTACGTTCTACTTATCAAAACGGACAGGAGAACCGCTTGCGAGACCAGGAGAGCTTTGTCCCCGTCGAGGACGAGCTCGACGACGTCACCACTGGCGAGATGGACTTGTCGGAGCGGCAGTCCCTCCGACGCGTACCGGGCCTGTCGACCGAGCTCACCGACGTCACCGAGGTGGAATACCGGCAGCTGCGGCTGGAGCGGGTCGTCCTGGTGGGCGTCTGGACCGAAGGCACGGTCACGGACGCGGAAAATTCACTGACCGAGCTCGCCGCGCTGGCCGAGACCGCCGGTTCGCAGGTGCTCGAAGGGCTCATCCAACGTCGGACCCGACCCGACCCGGCCACGTACATCGGCCGCGGCAAGGTCGACGACCTCGGCGCGGTGGTGCTCTCCACCGGCGCCGACACGGTCATCTGTGACGGTGAGTTGTCCCCGTCGCAGCTGCGCAACCTGGAGCAGCGCACCAAGGTCAAGGTCGTCGACCGCACCGCGCTGATCCTCGACATCTTCGCCCAGCACGCCAAGAGCAAGGAAGGTAAGGCGCAGGTCGAGCTGGCCCAGCTCGAATACCTGCTGCCCCGGCTGCGCGGTTGGGGTGAGACGCTCTCCCGGCAGACCGGTGGTTCCGGCCGGGGTGGCGGCGCCGGCGGCGGTGTGGGTGTCCGTGGTCCCGGTGAGACCAAGCTGGAGACCGACCGGCGACGCATCCGGCACCGCATCTCGCGGCTGCGTCGCGAGATCAAGAGCATGAAGACGGTACGCGTGACCAAGCGCGCCCGCCGCACCCGCAACTCGGTGCCCGCCGTGGCGATCGCCGGTTATACCAACGCCGGCAAGTCGAGCCTGCTCAACCGCCTGACCGGTGCGGGTGTGCTGGTGGAGAACGCGCTGTTCGCGACCCTGGACCCGACCACCCGTAAGGCCACCGCCTCGGACGGGCGGCTCTACACCCTCTCCGACACGGTCGGCTTCGTCCGGCACCTGCCGCACCAGATCGTCGAGGCGTTCCGCTCGACGCTCGAGGAGGTCGCGGAGTCGGATCTGGTGGTGCACGTCGTCGACGGCACCCACCCGGATCCGGAGGAGCAGGTCCGGGCGGTGCACGAGGTGCTCGCCGAGGTCGGCGCGGACCGGCTCCCCGAGCTGCTGGTGGTCAACAAGACCGACGCGGCGGACGAGGACACCCTGTTGCGGCTCAAGCGGCTCTGGCCAGATGCGATCTTCGTGTCCGCGCACTCCGGCCGGGGCGTCGACGGGCTGCGCGCGGCGATCGAGGAGCGGCTGCCGAGCCCGGCCGTGGAGGTCCGGGCCGTGCTTCCGTACGACCGGGGTGACCTGGTCGCCCGGGCGCACCGCACGGGCGAGGTGCTCAGCACGTCGCACCTCCCGGAGGGCACCCTGCTGCACGTCCGTGTCGGCGCGGAGCTGGCCGCGGAGCTGGCGGCGTTCGACGTGCAGCGGCAGGGTCAGGCGGCCGGCAGCCGATCCTGAGCGGCCCCGGCGTCATCCACCGGAAACGCGCGGCATGCGACACTGGCCGAATGCGCCGCGTTGTTTCCTCGGTCACGGTTGCCCTCGGCCTGCTCGGGGCAACCGTGGCGCTCGCCGGAGTCGCCGCAGCGGCTCCCGCCCCTGGGTCGTCCGGGCCGCCCGCTGCCAAGGCTGGCCAGAAGCGGTGCACGATCACCGACGAGCGCCTACGGGAGCTGTCCGGGCTGGTCGCCACCAAGAGTGGCTACATCGTCGTCAACGACGGCACCGACGTCGCGGAGCGCAAGCGGGTCTTCTTCCTCGACACCAAGTGCAAGATCTCGAAGGAGCCGGTCCGCTACTCGGGGCAGGGTCCGTTCGACACCGAGGATCTCGCCCTGTCCAAGGACGGCAAGACCCTCTGGATCGCCGACACCGGTGACAACCCCGACTCGAAGGAGCGCCGCAGCCGCGTCGCGCTCTGGTCGATGCCGGTCACCGGCGCCAAGCAGCCGACGCTGCACCGGCTCTCCTACCCGGAGGCGAAACCGCACGACGCCGAGGCGCTGCTCATCGGCGACGACGGCAAGCCGCTGATCATCACCAAGGTGACAAGCGGCAAGGCGGAGATCTACACGCCGTCGGCGGCTCTCAAGAGCGGCGACACCGACCCGGTGCCGATGCGGAAGGTCGGCGACCTCACGCTGCCCAAGACCCAGACGGAGAACGCCCTCAACACGTTCGGCCGGATCGCCATCACCGGCGCGTCCCGTGCACCGGACGGCTCCCGGGTGGTCCTGCGCACCTACGCGGACGCCTTCGAGTTCGACGTGACCAGCGGCGACATCGCGGGAGCGCTCACCAGCGGCAAGCCGCGGGTGACGCCGTTGGCGGACCCGTTCGGCGAGGCGATCAGCTACTCCGCGGACGGCAAGTCGTTCGTCACCGTCTCCGACGCGGGCCGGTTCGCCGAGGACGAGCCACTCGACATCCTCAGCTACGCCCCGTCGAGTTCGACCGCCGCGCCACTGACGCCGGAGGAGGGCGGCAAGCCGGCCGCCTCGAAGTCCTGGACCGACGATCTGAGCCTCGACGACATCACGTACCTGGTGGGTGCGGTGGGGCTGATCGGTCTGCTGATGGTCGGCGCCGGCATCTACGGCATTGTTCGCGCCCGTCGTCGGCCGTCGACCGCTGACGCATCCGACACCTCGGACCCGGACGGCGAACCGTTCGGCGCGGGCCGGGCCGTCGACGGGTTCCCGGCCGAAGATGACCGCAGGGGTGGCGTCTACGGGGGCGGCGCGCCGGCCGGTGGCGCGGTGTACGGAGGTCGCGGCGGTCCGGCCCCTGCCGGTCGCGGTGGTCCGCCCCCGGCGGGCGGGGCGGGTCGCGGTGCTCCCGCCCCGGCGGGTGGTGCCGTGTACGGCGCCGGTGGCGGCCGGCCGGCCCCGGCTGACGGCGGCTACGGTGCTCCGCGACCGGACGGCGGCGGTGCCGGTGTGTATGGCGGCGGTGGTCGTCCCCCGGCCGGTGCCGGTGGTCGTCCCCCGGGCGGCGGTGGTCGTCCCCCGGGCGGCGGTGGTCGTCCGCAGGGCGGTGGTCGCGCGCAGGGCGGTGGCGGCGGTCGTCCTGGCGGCGGCGTGTACGGCGGCGACGGCGGTCAGCCCGGCGCTGGTCGTGCCGAGCCACCCAGGCGCGGTGGACAGGAGCCCGACCAGCGGGGTCAGCGCCCCGGTCGCCGACGCGACGACGACCCCGTCGACCCGTACGGACAGTTTCCCGGGGGCGGTCGCGGTCACCGGGGCGACCGTTACTGATCGGCGGGACCGTTACTGATCGGCGCTGACGAGGCGCTCACCCCGCCCACTGCTGGGCGATGCGGGTGGGCGCCGTCGGCACCCACCCGCCGAGCGGTCAGATCCGGCGGAGCACCGCCACGACCCGGCCCATGATGGTGGCGTCGTCGCCGGGGATCGGGTCGAAGGCCGGGTTCTGGGGCATCAGCCAGACGTGCCCGTCGCGCCGCCGGTAGGTCTTGACCGTCGCCTCGCCGTCGAGCATGGCGGCCACGATTTCGCCGGAGTCGGCGGTCGGTTGCTGCCGGACGACCACCCAGTCGCCGTCGCAGATCGCCGCGTCGAGCATCGAGTCACCCTTGACCTGGAGCATGAAGACCTCGCCCTCACCCACCAGCTCGCGGGGGAGCGGGAAGATGTCCTCGACGGCCTGCTCGGCGAGGATCGGCCCACCGGCGGCGATCCGACCGAGCATCGGCACGTACGCCGGGGCGGGCCGCTGGGCCCTCGACAGCTCGTCGTCGATCGCCTCACTGGGGGCGCGGACGTCCACCGCGCGCGGCCGGTTCGGGTCGCGGCGCAGGAAGCCCTTCTTCTCCAGCTCCTTGAGCTGGTAGGCGACGCTCGACGGCGACACCAGGCCGACCGCCTCGCCGATCTCCCGGACGCTCGGCGGGTAGCCGTGCCGCTCCACCCAGTTGCGGATGAACTCCAGGATGCGGCGCTGACGGGCGGTCAGGTCGACCGTCGCCGGATCGGGGAAGGCGCTGACCACCGGGGTGACCTGACGCACGGCGGGCTGGCCCGTCCGGCTGCGTGCGGCGCTGCGGCGTCGGGTGGCCGGGGGGCCCGCCTCGGTGATCTGCTGCGGGCTCTTCGGCCGGCTGGCCCGGTCCTCGGTCACGTCCGTCCTCCCTGGTCGGCGCTGGGTGCCTCGTCGGCTCGTGGTGCGTGCGGTGGTGCCACGTTGTTCATGACCGTATAGGTGAGATCAGTCATTTTCAAACATCTGTACGACCTGTCTCCGGCGTGTCGGGGTGAAAAAGGGCTCTGGTCGTACGGATGTTCTGATAAATGGTACGTCAGGTAGAACTGGTGTTCGATCGTCGACCGTTTCGCGCGGTCTCCGGCCGGCTGGCCGGTAACCCCGGCGGGGTGCTGGCGTTGGGTCTTCGGGCGCGTGGCGGGAGTGGTGGGTGACCGGATGGTCCGTGACGCGCCGGACACGCCGGCCAACTTGACCGGGCTTCCCCGGCGACATACGGTCGACCCCTAGATGTAGTAGTGACACGGGCGTAAGTTGCCTACAGGTTGGGTCTGACTACCGACCGCACTCCCGTAAGGTTGATCACGGCGGGCGCTGTGTGCGCATGGCACCGCCGTGGTGAGTCGTGCCCGGGTGCGCCCGGTACGACGTGGTTGATCACGATTAGGAGGTGGGCGATGCGGTGTCCGTACTGCCGGCACGCTGACTCCCGGGTGGTCGACTCGCGGGAGGCCGACGACGGCCAGCTCATCCGACGGCGACGCTCCTGCCCGGAGTGCGGCAAGCGGTTCACCACCGTCGAGGAGGCGGTCCTCGCGGTCGTCAAGCGCAGCGGGGTGACCGAGCCGTTCAGCCGCACGAAGATCATCGGCGGGGTGCGCAAGGCGTGCCAGGGTCGGCCGGTCGACGACGACTCGCTCGCGCTGCTCGCGCAGCGGGTGGAGGAGTCCGTCCGGGCCAAGGGGGCCGCCGAGATCCCCAGTCACGAGGTGGGCCTGGCGATCCTGGGCCCGTTGCGCGACCTGGACGAGATCGCCTACCTGCGGTTCGCCAGCGTCTACCGCTCCTTCGACTCGCTCGCCGACTTCGAGCGCGAGATCGAGACGTTGCGGGCCGCAGCGCATGCCCGGGAGCAGGGCCGGGCCGACGCGGTCGAGGCCGCCGGCCGTACCAGCTGAATCTTCACTGTTTTTCGAGCGATTGGGACGCGCGGTGGGTGACCGCGCAGACGAGGGGGGCGACGGCGTGACAACTAGCCGTTCACGGAACAAGGCAGGCGCGGGGCTGAAGATCGAGCGGGTGTGGACGACCGAGGGGGTCCACCCGTACGACGAGGTCAGCTGGGAGCGCCGCGACGTCGTGATGACGAACTGGCGGGACGGCTCGATCAACTTCGAGCAGCGTGGGGTGGAGTTCCCGCAGTCGTGGAGCGTCAACGCGGCGAACATCGTCACCACCAAGTACTTCCGGGGCGCGGTGGGGACCCCGGAGCGGGAGTGGTCGCTCAAGCAGTTGATCGACCGGGTGGTCACCACCTACCGCACCGCCGGTGAGGAGTACGGCTACTTCGCCAGCCCGGCGGACGCCGAGATCTTCGATCACGAGCTGACCTGGATGCTGCTGAACCAGGTGTTCAGCTTCAACTCGCCGGTGTGGTTCAACGTCGGCACCCCGTCCCCGCAGCAGGTCAGCGCCTGCTTCATCCTGGCCGTCGACGACTCGATGGACTCCATCCTGGACTGGTACAAGGAGGAGGGGCTGATCTTCAAGGGCGGCTCCGGCTCCGGGGTCAACCTGTCGCGCATCCGTTCGTCCCGTGAGCTGCTCTCCTCCGGCGGCAACGCCTCCGGTCCGGTCAGCTTCATGCGTGGCGCGGACGCCTCCGCCGGCACCATCAAGTCCGGCGGCGCGACCCGCCGGGCGGCCAAGATGGTCATCATCGACGTGGACCACCCGGACATCCAGGAGTTCGTGGTCACGAAGGCGCGCGAGGAGGACAAGATCCGCGCGCTGCGTGACGCCGGGTTCGACATGGACCTCGGTGGCTCCGACATCGTCAGCGTGCAGTACCAGAACGCCAACAACTCGGTCCGGGTCTCCGACGAGTTCATGTCGGCGGTGGAGAACGGCAAGGGCTTCGACCTGCGCGGCCGGCTGGACGGCTCGGTGATCGAGACCGTCGACGCCAAGAACCTGTTCCGTTCCATCTCGCAGGCAGCCTGGGAGTGCGCCGACCCCGGTCTGCAGTACGACGACACGATCAACGACTGGCACACCTGCCCGGAGACCGGGCGGATCACCGCGTCGAACCCGTGCTCGGAGTACCTGCACCTGGACAACTCCTCGTGCAACCTGGCGTCGCTCAACCTGATGAAGTTCCTCCGCGCCGACGGTGGCTTCGAGGTGGAGAAGTTCGTCAAGTCCGTCGAGTTCGTCATCACCGCGATGGACATCTCGATTTGCTTCGCGGACTTCCCGACCGAGAAGATCGGTGAGACGTCCCGCGCCTACCGGCAGCTCGGCATCGGCTACGCCAACCTGGGTGCCCTGCTGATGGCCTCCGGCCTGCCCTACGACTCGGAGCAGGGCCGCTCGGTCGCCGCGGCGATCACGTCCCTGATGACCGGCACCGCGTACCGCCGCTCGGCCGAGCTGGCCGGCGTCGTCGGCCCGTACGACGGCTACGCCCGCAACGCCGAGCCGCACAAGCGGGTCATGCGCAAGCACGCCGCCGCCAACGACGAGATCAAGCCGACCAGCCCGGTGGCCACCGCGATCGTCCGCGAGGCGACCAAGCAGTGGACCCAGGGCAACAAGATCGGCGACAAGTTCGGGTGGCGCAACGCGCAGGCGAGCGTCCTCGCCCCGACCGGCACGATCGGCTTCATGATGGACTGCGACACGACCGGCGTGGAGCCGGACCTGGCGCTGGTCAAGTTCAAGAAGCTCGTCGGCGGCGGCTCGATGCAGATCGTCAACCAGACGGTGCCGCGCGCCCTGCGCAGCCTCGGCTACCCGGAGGAGCAGGTCGAGGCGATCGTCGAGCACATCGCCGACCACGGCCACGTGGTGGACGCCCCCGGCCTCAAGCCGGAGCACTACCCGGTCTTCGACTGCGCCATGGGTGAGCGGACGATCGCCCCGATGGGTCACGTGCGGATGATGGCGGCCATCCAGCCGTTCGTCTCCGGCGCCATCTCCAAGACGGTCAACATGCCGGAGGCGGCCACCGTCGAGGACGTCGAGAAGATCTACTTCGAGGGCTGGAAGCTCGGCCTCAAGGCGCTGGCGATCTACCGGGACAACTGCAAGGTCGGCCAGCCGCTCTCGGTGGCCAAGTCCAACAAGGCCACCGAGCCGGCCGCCGTCGAGACCGCAGCCGCCGCGCCGGCCGCGGTGGAGAAGGTCATCGAGTACCGGCCGGTGCGTAAGCGCCTGCCGAAGAAGCGCCCGTCCGAGACGGTCAGCTTCTCCGTCGGTGGTGCCGAGGGTTACCTGACCGCGTCGTCCTACCCGGACGACGGCCTCGGTGAGGTCTTCCTGAAGATGTCCAAGCAGGGCTCGACCCTGGCCGGCGTGATGGACGCCTTCTCGGTGGCCATCAGCATCGGCCTCCAGTACGGCGTGCCGCTGGAGACGTTCGTCAGCAAGTTCACCAACATGCGCTTCGAGCCGGCCGGCATGACCGACGACCCGGACGTGCGGATGGCCGCCTCGGTGATGGACTACATCTTCCGTCGCCTGGCACTGGACTTCCTGCCCTACGAGCGCCGCGCCGAGTTGGGCATCTTCACCGCCTCGGAGCGGTCCGCCCAACTGCGGGCCGAGGCCGACGCGGAAGCCGCCGCGGCGATGGGCACGGAGCTGACCGTTATGGCGTCCTCGGCACCGGTGGAGACCCCGGCCAAGCCGGAGGCCGTCGCTCAGCCGGCCCAGGAGATGGCCGACGTGGCTGCCGCCAAGCCGGCCCCGAGCGTGGGCTCCAGCACCGAACTGCTGGAGGCCGTGATCGGCAAGGCCGCCGACGCACCGCTCTGCTTCACCTGCGGTACGAAGATGCGCCCCGCCGGTAGCTGCTACGTCTGCGAGGGCTGCGGCTCCACGAGCGGCTGCAGCTGACGTACGCGTCCGCGCTGCCCCGGTCTCCTTCGTCGGAGGTCGGGGCAGCGCCGTTTCCGGGTCCCCCGGAGGCTCGTGCGGGAGGGCATGTTGCCGTTGGCCGTGATGCCTGTGAGTCATCTTGATAACTCACAGGCATCACGCTCGTCAGGGTGTTGCGCGGTGGGCTGCCAGCTGAGGATCAGCGGTCTTCGTCGCCTTCGGTTGGACGTGAGGGCGGTTACGAAGCATCAAGTGATCTCGACGATGGCGGCGGAAGCGGGCTACTGGTTTGCTCGCTCGGCGGCGCGGACGGCGTTGCGGAACAGCATCGCGACGGTGGTCGGGCCGACCCCGCCGACCCGGGGCGTGATCGCGCCGGCGACCTCGGCGCACGCTTCGTCCACGTCCGGCAGCAGGCGCCGCCCGTCGTAGCGGACGCCGGCGCCGATCACGACGGCGCCGGGTTTGACATGCTCAGGCTGCACGATCCCGGGTACGCCGGCGGCGGCGACGAGGATGTCGGCGCGGCGGGTGTAGCGGGCCCAGTCGGGCACCCCGGTGTGTACGACGGTGACGGCGGCGTTTGCGGTCGGGCGCTTCTGGGCGAGCAGCATCGCCAGGGGGCGGCCGAGGGTGGCACCTCGGCCGAGGATGACGACCTCACGACCTGCGACGGGGATCTCGTAGTACGCCAGGAGGGCTTCGATGCCGGCCGGGGTGCACGGCAGCGGGCCGGGCAGACCGACGGCGAGACGCCCCATGTTCAGCGGGTGCATGCCGTCGACGTCCTTGTCCGGGTCGATGGTCTGCAGCGCCGCGTCGTAGTCCAGGTGCCCCGGCACCGGGTACTGCACGAGCAGCCCGTGCACGGCCGGATCATCGTTGAACCGGGCAATGGCCTGGTGCAGCTCGGCCTGGGTGGCGGTGGCAGGCAGGTGTACGTGCGGGGAGGCGAACCCGAGAGCGGCGGCCTGCCGCTGCTTGATCGCGATGTAACCGGCGCTCGCGTCGTCGTCGCCGACGAGGATGGTGGCGAGGCTCGGGATGATCCCGCGGCCGCGCAGGTTCTCCGCTGCGGCGGCGGTCTCGGCCAGGACGGCTTCCGCGACGGGTGCACCCGGTAGGAGCCGGGCCGCGCCCGACGAGGTGTGCTGCTCGGCGGTGTGGTTGGTCGTGGTCATGGCGGTTCCTCGACGCAGGCGCCCAGGCGGTCGACGCCCGCGAGAGGCTCCCCGATGGTTCCACCATCCCCGTGCCGCCAGTCGCCGGTGGTTCGATGATGCCGCATCACCAGGGCGTTTGCCCAGTCGACCCGGCAGCGCCGGCGGGCCCGCACCGGACAATGCTGCCGTTCACGGAGCCCAGGGCGCATACGGGCCGACGGTCCGGTAACACCCGTGCTCCGTCGTACGAAGAAGGGTTGTGACGGCACGAGAGAGGACGGCCTGTGAATGAGCCCAGCCCAGCCGACGATGACATCTCCGGCATCGGTGCGGATCCGGTGGCCTTCGAGGTCTTCTACCGGCGGCACCTGGAGGCGGTGGGCCGGTTCGTGGCGCGGCGGGTCGACGACCCGCACCTCGCCGCCGACCTCACCGCCGACGTGTTCCTGGCGGTGATCGAGTCGGCGGCCGGCTACCGACCGGACCGGGGCAGCCAGATCGGCTGGTTGTACGGGGTGGCCCGCAACGTCATCGGCGACGAGCGGCGTCGGGCGGCCCAACGGCTGCGGGTGACCGGCCGGCTGGCCGGCCGACGGGACCTCGGCCCCGACGACATTGCCCGCATCGAGGAGCGGATCGACGCCGAGTCGGCGGCCCGCCGCACCTACCGGGCGTTGAGCGAGCTGCCCGAGGGCACCCGCACGCTCGTCGAACTCGTCGCAGTGGACGGCCTCACCGTCGCGGAGGCGGCCACCGTGCTCGGGGTGTCGCCGGTCGCCGCCCGGGTCCGCCTGCACCGTGCCCGGCGCGTCGTCCGCGCCGTGCTCGCCCACCCGGTCACCACCCTCGCCTGAGGAGACGGAGATGACGATGAACGAGACCGAACGGTCGCCGCGGGGTTTCGAGGAGCAACTCCTGCGGGATCTGACCGCCCACGTCGCCCAGCGGGCCGAGCTGGCGTCGGCGGCCCGTCCCGCCGAACGCCGTACCCGGTTCCTGCGCGGTTGGCGGCTCGCCGGAGCGTTCGGGCTGGCGGTGACGGTGACCGCTGGTGCACTGGCGGTCCAGACCATGCGGCTTGGCGACCAGCCGCCGCCCACGGCCAGCGCGTCGGAGATCTTCCACCTGGCCGCCGACGCAGCCCGGCAGCAGCCGGAACTCACCGCCCGACCCGATCAGTACGTCTTCACGGAAACCCTGGCGACGATTCGGGACCGGCCGGCCAGCGGCCCGTACCGGACCATCCGGAACCAACTGTGGCAGTCGGCCGGTGGTGTGGCGTACACGCAGGGACGGTACCGACCGGAGGCCGATCCGAACGGATGGGGAGAGCTGAGGGAGCTCCGCATCGACGATCCCGGCGATCCCGAGAAGGAGCTCGACGCATTTCAGTGGCCGGCGTACCACGGCGACCTGCCCACCGACCCGGACGAGCTGCTTGGCTACCTTCGGGAGCACCCGATCGACCTGCACCTGCCCGAGGGAGCCGACGAGGAGGCCGTCTACGGGGACGAGGACATGGCGTACACCACGGCCTGGTCGATGCTCCACGGCTACGTGCCGCCCCGCGCGCTCGCGGCGCTCTACGAGGTGTTGGCCCGGCAGCCCGGGGCGACAGTCATCTCCGCCGACGTGGTGGACGCCGCCGGCCGGCACGGGGTGGCGATCCGGATGCCCGGGGTGATCGGTGGAAACATGGACCTCATCTTCGATCGGGACTCCCACGTCTACCTCGGCACCCGCAACTCGGTGATACGCGACGGCAAGGAGTCACTGGAGTCGGCTGCCGCGCTCCTGCGGGTCGCCATCGTCGACCGGCCGGGCCAGCAGCCGTGAGCGGCGACAATGTCGCGCGGCACTCGAGAAGGCGAGTGAGCTGGCACACGGAAATGCGGGCTGAACGACCGAGGAATGGGCTGCGACGATGAGGGCATGACGACCGCTGAGGAGTACGCCACGTTCGGCAACCGCGAGGCGCGCGAGGTGTCGCCCACGTACGAGCGCCTGGCACACGCCGTCGCCCGCGACGACGACCTCCTCGCCCTGCTCGACGGGTTGCCGCCGGCCAAGCGGCAACCGAACCTGCTGTTCGGCGTCGTCCGCTGGCTCGGTGGCCCGGTCGACGACCCGGTCGCCTTCCACGACTTCGTGGTGACGCACTGGGCCGCCGTCGAGGCGGAGTTGCGCACCCGGGCCACCCAGACGAACGAGGCAGGCCGGTGCGCCCTCCTGTTGCCGCTGCTCGCCGCGTTGCCGCAGCCCCTCGCCCTACTGGAGGTCGGAGCGTCTGCCGGGCTCGGCCTCTACCCCGACCGGTACGCGTACCGCTACGGCGATCATCGGGTGGGCTCCGGCGAGCCGGTCCTCGACTGCGCGGCCGACGGGTTGGTGCCGCCGACACGCGTACCCGAGGTGGTGTGGCGGGCTGGCCTGGACCTCAACCCGCTCGACGTGACCGACCCCGGCGACGTGTCCTGGTTGGACGCCCTGATCTGGCCGGAACACGCTCACCGGCGGGCCCGGCTGCGGGCCGCGGCGGCGGTCGCCGCCGCCGACCCGCCGCTGCTGGTCCGCGGCGACCTGGTGGACGACCTGCCGGCGCTTGCCGCGCGGGCACCCACCGACGCGACGCTCGTGGTCTTCCACACCTCCGTGCTCTATCAGGTGCCGCAGCCGCGCCGGGACGCGTTCGTCCGGCTGGTCCGCGAGCTGCCGGGGCACTGGGTCGCGAGCGAGGGGCCGGAGGTGCTCCGGTACGACGGGCTGCCCGACCCGCCGGACGACGCGCTGCACAACGTTCTCGCCCTCGATGGCAAGCCGCTTGCCTGGACCAGAGGCCACGGTCAGACGATGACCTGGTTCGGCTGACCCCACCCAGCCGAGCGGCGCAGGAGCCGGCCCGGTCAGCTCAACGGGCCGGCTCGGGCATCCGGGCGCGCAGGGCGCGGATGAACCAGTCCACCGCCGGCACGGTCGCATCGCCTGTCGCCCAGCCGTTGAGCACCGCCAACAGGTCGAGGTAGCGGTCCCGGCGGGGGTCGTCGGCCAGCAGCAGCCGGTCGAGCAACCGCCGACGCAGGTTGGCGTCGTTCGAGTGACGGTGCAGGCTCGCGTACCGGGTGGTGACAGTGGCGACCACCGGGTCGGCGTCGGGGCTGGTCGGGTCGAGACCGGCGGCGAGAGCGGGGGCCACCGCGTCCCGGACCACCGCGACGGCGTCCGGGCGGGGCAGCCCCGGGATGTCGTGGTCGGCGGCGTGCTGCCGCGCCAGCCGTCGCATCCGGGCCCGAAACTCCGGCTCCCGACACAGCTCGGCCAACTCCAACCACGCCTCGATCTGCTCGGTGCTGGGGTCGTCGGGCAGCTCCGGTGTCATCGAGGCGATCACCCCTTGGTACGCCGGCTGGTCGCCGAGGCCGGCGAAGACGGTGCCCAGGAAGTCGGCGACCAGGTGCCCCCGCTCCCAGGCGGTGAGCTGGGCCAGGCGGTGCAGCTCGTCCACCTCGGTCGGGCCAGACCCGCGCCGCGCCGCCACGGTGAGCACCGCCTGACGCAGCCGCAGCACCCGGATCTGCACGGCCAACGCCTCGGCGTGTGCGGCCGCCACCACGGGCAGCGGCACCTCCTGGTTCACGACCCGCCGGATGGTGGCCAGGTCCAGGCCCAGGTCACGCAGCGTTCGGACCAGCTCCAACCGGGCCACGGCCGCCGGGCCGTACCACCGGTAGCCGGCCGGGCTCCGGTCGGTCGGTGGCACGAGCCCGCTGTCGGCGTAGTACCTGATGGTCTTGACGCTCAGGCCGGTCCGCCGGGCCAACTCACCTATCGTGTGCCGTGTCTCCCCGCTCATGCCCCCACCCTCGTGTCTCCCCCCGGTGGAGACTCAAGCAGCTCTGGTCAGCGGACCCGCTCGTGGTGGAGCAGGACCACGCCGTTGCCGAAGACGCGGCTCTCCACGAGACGCAGGCCGGTCGGAGCGTCCGCTTCGGGGAAGAGTCGACGGCCCCGACCGACAAGCACCGGGTGGACGTAGATCCGGTACTCGTCGATGAGGTCGTGCCGGGCGAAGGTCGCGGCCAGGTCGGCACCGCCGAGCGCCAGGTCGCCGCCCGGTTCGGCGGTGAGCTTGCGGACCTGCTCGACGTCGACCTCGCGCGCGATCGTGGCGTTCCAGTCGGCCTTGTCGAGCGTGCGCGAGTAGACGATCTTCGGCATGTCCCGCCAGATGCCGGCGAACTCGCGCTCCGGGCCACTGGCGGTCGGCTCCTGATCGGCGGTCGGCCAGTAGGCGGCCATCAGCTCGTGGCTGACCCGGCCGGTGAGGAACCCGCCCATCGGGCGAATCACGTCGTTGAAGTGCTGGTGCAACTCCTCGTCGACCTGGTGCCAGCCGATGTCGCCGCCCGGGCCCTCGAAGAACCCGTCCAACGACACACTCATCTGCACAACGATCTTCCGCATCGCGTCTCCTCCGTGCTCGTCGAAGTGTCCGCAACCGAGCATCGTCGGACCCTACGACGAAACCACGACGATGCGGGGGCATGTCGTCGCATCCCGAGCGGTGGGTAGGGTCCCGGAGCCGCCCCACCAGAGCGGCCGAACGGAGGCTCGAATCCCATGTCCATCGCCCTGATCACCCTCGGCGGCACGATCGCGATGGGCGGCGTCGACGCCGGCCGCCCCGGCGTGGTCACCCGGCTCACCGGCGCGGACCTCACCGCCGCCGTGCCCGGCCTGGCCGAGTGGGGCGTACCCGTCAATGTGCTGGACACCCACGCGGTGCCCAGCGCCCACCTCACCGGCCGGCAACTGCTCGCCGTGGTCGACGAGGCGTCCCGGGCGGTCTCCATCGGCGCGACAGGTGTCGTGGTCACCCAGGGCACCGACACCCTGGAGGAGACGGCGTTCCTGGCCGACCTGGTCTGGCCGCACGCCGCCCCGCTGGTCTTCACGGGCGCGATGCGCAACCCCACGCTGGCCGGCGCGGACGGGCCGGCGAACCTGCTCGCGGCGCTGCGGGTGGCCGCCGCCCCGACCGCCCGTGACCTGGGCGTGCTGGTCGCGGTCAACGACGAGGTGCACGCCGCCCGCTGGCTGCGCAAGACGCACAGCACCAGCACGAGCACCTTCGCCTCGCCCAACACCGGCCCGCTCGGGCAGGTGATCGAGGGGGAGGTGCGGGTGTTGACCCGGCCGGTGCGGCACGAGCCGCTGCCGCCCGTCGACCCGGACCGGCTCGACACGACCCGGGTGGCCCTGTACGTGGTGACGATGGACGACGACGGGCTGCTGCTGGACGGCCTGAGCGCAACCCACCAGGCCCTGGTGGTGGCCGGGTTCGGCGTCGGGCACGTGCCGGCCGTTCTCGCCCCGGTGCTCGGGGACCTGGCCGAGCGGATGCCGGTCGTGCTCACCTCCCGCTCCGGGGCCGGGTCGGTGCTGCGGCACACGTACGGGGCGGTCGGCTCGGAGACCGACCTGCAACGACGCGGCCTGCTCAACGGAGGGCTGCTCGACCCGTACAAGGCGCGGGTGCTGCTGCGCCTGCTGCTCGCGGCGGGTGCCGGCCGAGACGAGGTGGCCGCCGCGCTGGCCCGGCACGGCTGAGCCTGGTGGCTGCGCCCGTCCCTAGACTGCTGCGGTGAACGGAGAGCGGAAACCCCTGGCCGACCGGCCGCTCACCGAGCCGCACCCCTCCCGGGTGTCGCCGGAGCACCCCGATCGGGCCCGGATCCTCGCCGCGCACACCGCCGCGCTGGCCGCCGACGAGGCCGGCTATCTCGACCCGACGAGCGGGCTGTTCGTGCTCAGCGCCGGTTTCCTGGCCCGCCGGGGGACCTGCTGCGGGCGGGGCTGCCGGCACTGCCCGTACGTGGACGATCCGCCGGCGAAATAGGCGTCGATGAGGGGCTTCCGCACGACACCGGCACCCCGTACGGTGTCCGACGGACATCCGGCGGGCGCCTTCCGCCGTCGGTCGGCGAGAGGGTGGGACGTGCGCGGGCGGATCGTGGTCGCCGGGCTGGCCGGGCTGCTGGTGAGTGGCTGCGCCGACGAGGCGGAACCGGCGGCGGTGCCACCGCCGGTGCCGGTCGCGGTGGACGTCGCGGCGGCCTCCTCGGGCGGTGCCTGCCGCCTGCTGGACTTCACGGTGATCGAGCAGGTGGTGAAGGCGCGCTTCGACGTGGCGGCGTCAAGTGAACGGGGCGACACCCACACCTGTGTGGTGCGGGCCACGGGTGCGAGCCTGCCGGAGCTGACGCTCAGCGTGACCGAGACCACGATCGACAAGACGAGCTTCGGCGCGGACGTGGTGCCGGACAAGGCGGCCAAGGTGACCGGGCTGGGTCAGCAGGCGTACCGGCGGACCACCGCCGCGGCGAGTGGGCGCGGGCCGGTCGCCGAGGTGGGTTGGTTGGCCAGCGACGGACGGCTGGCCACGATGAGCTGGACCGCGGCCCGTGGCAGTGAGCGCTCCGCGGTGGAGAAGTTGACCGCCGACCTGGCCGCGCTCGCGAAAAAGGTGGACACCCGGGCGTTGTGACGCCCGGGTGTCCGATTGATCAGTTTGCGGCGACGAAGACCCGGGAGGCGACCTCGCGGGGCAGCCGCACCCGGTCGCCGGAGCGGTCGATCGACACTCCGTCGCGTTCCTGGGCCACGGTCACCGTGGCGCCCGGGTCGACCCCGGCGGCGTGCAGTTGGCGCAGCACGTCGGCGTCCTTCTGCACGCTCTCGCAGATCCGGCGCACCACGACCGGCCCGGAGAGGCCGGGGAACGCCAGGTTGCGCTCGCCCTCGGCGGGGTCGGCCGTCTCCGTCGCTGGCGAACCCAGCTCCTGGAGCCCGGGGATCGGGTTGCCGTAGGGGGAGCGGCTCGGCCGGTTGAGCAGGTCGTAGACCCGCTTCTCCACGGCGTCGCTCATCACGTGCTCCCAGCGGCAGGCCTCCTCGTGGGCCTCCTCGTAGGGCATCCCGATGACGTTTACCAAGAGCAGCTCGGCGAGGCGGTGCTTGCGCATCACCGACACGGCGCTGCTGCGACCCTGGGCGGTCAGCGTCAGGTGCCGGTCTCCCTCGACGGTGAGCAGGCCGTCGCGCTCCATCCGGGCGACGGTCTGGCTCACTGTGGGGCCACTCTGCTGCAGCCTCTCGGCGATCCGGGCACGAAGCGGTGGCACCCCCTCTTCTTCCAACTCGAGGATGGTGCGCAGGTACATTTCGGTCGTGTCGACCAGGTCGTGAGACTTCATAAGGTCAGCGGCCCTCCGGTGCACGATATTACCTCGGTGAACGGCTGGTGACCGCCGCCGAACCGCGTGCGGGCTACGCGAATGGTGTTGGATGGTCGCCATGTCCGGTACCCAGGAGCCGTTGGTCGAGGTCGATCGGCTCGTCGCCGAGATCGACCGGGCCGATCCACCCACCCTGCTCGACGTCCGCTGGCGGCTCGTCGGCCCGCCCGGCCGCGACGACTACCTCGCCGGCCACCTGCCCGGTGCGGTCTTCGTCGACCTGGACACCGCGCTCTGCGGGGCACCGGGCGCGGGTGGTCGACACCCCCTGCCCGACCCGGCCGCGTTGCAGGCCGCGCTCCGGGCCGCAGGCGTCCGCGCCGGTCACCCCGTGGTGGTGTACGACGGCGGCGACGGCCTGGCCGCCGCCCGGGCCTGGTGGACGCTGCGCTGGGCGGGGCACCGTCAGGTGCGTGTGCTGCACGGCGGCTACCCGGCCTGGGTCGGCGCCGGTCGAGAGGTCTCCACCGACGCGCCCGCGCCGCCCCCCGGTGATGTCGTGGTGTGCCCCGGCGGCCTCCCGGTGCTCGACGCGGGGCAGGCCGCCGCACGTGCCGCCGCGGACGACGCCGTGCTTCTCGACGTGCGGGCAGCGCCGCGGTACCGGGGTGAGGTCGAGCCGATCGACCCGGTCGCCGGGCACGTGCCGGGAGCGGCGAACCTGCCCGCCGGGGAGTACGTCGGGCCGGACGGTCGGTTCCCGGCCGCCGACGTGTTGAGCGCGCGGTTCGCCGCCGCCGGGGTGACCGAGGAGTCGGCCGTCGGGGCGTACTGCGGCTCGGGGGTGACCGCCGCGCAGGCGGTCCTCGCGCTGCACCTGGCCGGCCGCCCGGACGCCGCGCTCTACGTTGGATCGTGGAGCAACTGGGTGGCCGACCCGGCTCGTCCGGTCGCCTCCGGGTCGACACCCGGCCGCTGACCAGCGCGTGCGGTGGGCTGGTGCCGGTCCTCGTGCGACGATGGGCCGATGTCCGACGACACGGTGGTGGTGTGGGACGAGTCGCTGCTCGCCTACGACATGGGTGACCATCCACTCGACCCGGTCCGGGTGGAGCTGACCATCGCGCTCGCCCGCGAGCTGGGCATCCTGGATCGGCCCGGGGTGCGCGTGGTCAAACCGGAGCCCGCCGACGACGCCCTGCTCACCCGGGTGCACCAGCCGGCGTACCTCGCCGCGGTGCGCAACGCCCCGCGCGACCCGCTCTTCGCCGGGTACGGCCTGGGCACCTCGGACAACCCGGTCTTCGAGGGGATGCACGAGTCCAGCGCGCTCATCGCCGGTGCCACGGTGGCCGCCGCCGAGGCGGTCTGGCGCGGTGACGCCCGGCGGGCGGTGAACGTGGCCGGTGGGCTGCACCACGCGATGTCCGCCCGCGCCTCCGGCTTCTGCGTCTACAACGACCCCGCGGTGGCCATCGCCCGCCTGCTCGACCTGGGCGCCGAGCGGGTCGCGTACGTGGACGTCGACGTGCACCACGGCGACGGGGTGCAGCAGATCTTCTGGGACGACCCACGGGTGCTCACGGTCAGCCTGCACGAGACCCCGCTGGCGCTCTTTCCTGGCACGGGTTTCCCGGACGAGACGGGTGGGCCGGGCGCACAGGGCAGCGCGGTCAACATGCCGTTGCCGCCGGGCATCGACGACAGCGGCTGGCAGCGGGCGTTCCACGCGATCGTGCCGTCGGTGCTGCGCGCGTTCCGACCGCAGGTGCTCGTCAGTCAGTGCGGCGCCGACGGTCACCGACTCGACCCGCTCGCCGACCTGAACCTGACGGTGGACGGTCAGCGGGCCACCTACCTGGCGATGCGGGCGCTCGCCGACGAGCTGTGCGACGGCCGGTGGGTGGCCACCGGCGGCGGCGGGTACGCGCTCGTCGAGGTGGTGCCCCGCGCCTGGAGTCACCTGCTGGCCGTGGCCACCGGTGACCCGATCGACCCGGCCACGCTCACCCCGCCCGGGTGGCGGGACCTGGTCGTCTCCCGTCGGCTGGGCCGGGAGGTGCCGTTGCGGATGACCGACGACGCCGACCCGTCGTACGAGCCGTGGCAGCCGACCGGCGAGCCGAACGCGGTGGACCGGGCGATAGCCGCCACCCGCAAGACGGTCTTCCCGCTGCTCGGGCTCGACCCGCACGATCCGCGGGACTGAGCCGGGCCGTTTCGGTGACGAGCCTGGACCAGCCGGTCGACGTGCTGCTGAGCGACGGCAGCACGGTCCAGTTGCGACCGATCGACCCGGCCGACGCGCCGGGCATCGTGGCGATGCACAGCCGGTTCTCCGAGCGCACCCGCTACCTGCGGTACTTCTCGCCGTACCCGCGCATCCCGGAACGGGACCTGGTCCGCTTCGTCACCGTGGACCACCACGACCGGGAGGCGTTCGTGGTGTTGGCCGCCGACCAGATCGTCGCGGTCGGCCGGTACGAGCGGCTCGGCCCGCAGGCGCCCGAGGCGGAGGTGGCCTTCGTGGTGGAGGACGCCCACCAGGGTCGGGGCATCGGCTCGGTGCTGATGGAGCACCTGGCCGACGCGGCCCGCCGCAACGACATCATGAGCTTCGTCGCGGAGGTCCTACCGGCCAACGGGACGATGCTGCGGGTCTTCGCCGACTTCGGCTACCAGGTCCAGCGCGAGTACGCCGACGGCGTGGTCCACCTGAGCTTCCCCATCGCACCCACCGAGGCGAGTCTGGAGGTGCAGCGCGGCCGGGAGCACCGTACCGAGGCCCGTTCGATCGCCCGGCTGCTCGCTCCGCGCGGCATCGTCGTCTACGGTGCCAGCGCCACCGGCCAGGGCGTCGGCGCGGCGGTGCTCGGGCACCTGCGCGACGGCGGGTTCACCGGCGCGGTGGTGCCGGTGCACCCGAACGCGTCGAGCGTGGCGGGCCTGCCGGCGTACCCCTCGGCGGTGGACGCCGCCACGCCACTGGACCTGGCGGTGGTGGCGGTCCCGCCCGAGTCGGCGACCGCCGTCGTCGCCGACGCGGCCGCGGCCGGTGTGCACGGCCTGGTGGTCATCTCGGCCGGCTTCGCCGAGGCCGGCGGCGAGGGCGCGGCCACCCAGCGGGCGCTGGTCCGCGCGGCGCACGCCGCCGGGATGCGGGTCGTCGGCCCGAACTGCCTGGGCGTGGCGAACACCGACCCGACGGTACGCCTCAACGCCACCCTCGCCCCGGCGCTGCCGCCGGCCGGTCGGGTCGGCATCTTCAGCCAGTCCGGCGCGTTCGGGGTGGCGCTGCTCGCCGAGGCGGACCGGCGGGGCCTCGGCCTGTCCAGCTTCGTCTCGGCCGGCAACCGGGCCGACGTCTCCGGCAACGACCTCCTTCAGTACTGGCAGGACGACCCCGGCACCGACGTGATCATGCTCTACCTGGAGACCTTCGGAAACCCGCGCAAGTTCGCCCGGCTGGCCCGACGGATCGGCCGGGCCAAACCTGTCGTCGCGCTCGCCTCGCCGGCCCGCCCGGTGGGCGTGGGCGACAGCGCCGGTCCGGACGAGGTGGCGGTCGCGGCGCTCTTCGCCCAGTCCGGGGTGATCCGGGTGGACACCGTGCCGGAGCTGCTCGACGTGGGTGTGCTGCTGGCCAACCAGCCGTTGCCGGTCGGTGGCCGGGTCGGTGTGGTCGGCAACTCCTCGGCCCTCACCGGGCTCGCCGCGACCGCCTGCGTCGGGCAGGGCCTCACCGTTGCCGACGGTTACCCCCGCGACGTCGGGCCGAGCGCCGGTGCCGCCGAGTTCGCCGCCGCTCTCGCCGAGACGGCCGCCGACGACCGGGTGGACGCCCTGGTGGTGGTCTTCGCCCCACCGCTACCCGGCCAGTTGACCGAGGTGGACGCCGACGTGACCGCCGCGCTGCCGGCCGCCCTCGCGCTGGGCAAGCCGACAGTGGCGACCTTCCTGGTCGGGCGGCTACCGCCGGGGGTGCCGGCGTACGGCGGCGTGGAGGAGGCGGTCCGGGCGCTGGCCCGCGCGCACCGGCACGCCGAGTGGCTGCGCCGCCCATCCGGGGTGGCGCCGGAGCTGCCCGGCCTCGACCGGGCCGCCGCCCAGGCCGCGCTCCGGACCGACGCCACCGACCCGGCTGCGCTGCTGGCCGCGTACGGCATCGAGGTGGTGGCCTCGGTGCCCGTCGACTCGGCCGACGCGGCGGTCGACGCGGCGGCACGGCTGGGTTTCCCGGTGGCGCTCAAGGCGGCCGCCCCCGGGCTGCGGCACCGACTCGACCTCGGTGCGGTCCGGCTCGACCTGCCCGACGAGCCGACCCTCCGTCGCGCGTACGCCGACCTGGCGGCGACCTTCGGCGCGGACGCGCTGGTCCAGCCGATGGTTCCGCCCGGGGTGGCCTGCGTGGTGGAGGTGGTGGAAGATCCCGCCTTCGGTCCGGTGGTCGGCTTCGGTCTCGGCGGGGTCGCCACCGAACTGCTCGGCGACCGGGCCTGGCGGGCGGTGCCGCTCACCGATCGGGACGCCGCCGAACTTGTCGACGAGCCCCGGGCCGCGCCTCTGCTGCGCGGGCACCGGGGCGCCGCGCCGGTCGACCGGGCGGCCCTGGCCGACCTGCTGCTGCGGGTGGGTCAACTCGCCGACGAACAGCCCCGGGTGCGATCGCTGACCCTCAACCCGGTGCTCGCCCGCCCGGACGGCATCTCGGTCCTGCACGCCCAGGTGGGGGTGGGTGGGGCGGTCGCCCGCCCGGACACCGGCCCCCGCCGCCTGTGACCGCTCCGGGTCAGGCGCGGCTGGAGATCTGCTGGACGCCCCAGGTGTTGCCGTCCGGGTCGGCGAAGAAGACGAAGCCGACGTTGTCCAATGGATCCGGCACCGGCCGCGGGTTCTGACCGATCACCTGGATCTCACTGACCTCCACACCCCGACCGACCAACTCCTCGTGGGCCCGCCTCAGGTCGGGCACCACCAGTTGAAGGCCCCTGAGTGAGCCGGGCGGCATCTCCGGGACGACGCCCTTACCGATCACGACCGAGCAGCCGGAGCCGGGCGGGGTGAGCTGGACGATGCGCGCGTCGTCGCTGATCACCGTGTCGTGGTCGACGGTGAAGCCGAGCTGGTCGGCGTAGAACGTCTTCGCCCGGTCCACATCCGAGACCGGCACGATCACCACTTCCAACGTCCAGTTCATCGTTGCTCTCCTCACGTCGCCGGTGCCCCAGTCAAACATCCCGACCGCACGGAAGGCCCCGGCGAACCGCCGGGGCCTTCCGTGGGAACCGGGTGCGTCAGCAGGCGTACGCCTCCAGGCGCTGCGCCCGCTCCGGGTCGCGCAGCTTCAGCAGCGTCACCTTCTCGATCTGCCGGATCCGCTCCCGGGACAGGCCGAACTCGCGGCCGACCTCGTCCAGGGTGCGCTGCCGTCCGTCGTCCAGGCCGAACCGGAGCCGGATGACCGCCTGCTCCCGCTGCGACAGGGTGGAGAGCACGATGCTCACCTCGTTGCGCAGTTCGCCCTGGGCGGCGCCGTCGCCCGGCTCGGTACGCGGGTCCACCGAGGCCACGAAGTCGCCGAGCGCGCTCTCACCGTCGTCGCCGACGGCCTGGTCCAGGCTGACCGGCTCCCGGTCGTACGAGATCAGCTCGATGACCTGGATCTCGGGGATCTCCAGTGCGCGGGCGACCTCGGCGACAGTCGGTTCGCGGCCCAGCGTCACCGCCAGTTCGCGGCGGGCCCGGACCATCCGGTTGACCTGCTCGACCATGTGCACCGGGATGCGGATGGTGCGGGCCTGGTCGGCCATGGCGCGGGTGATGGCCTGCCGGATCCACCAGGTGGCGTACGTGGAGAACTTGTAGCCCTTGGTGTAGTCGAACTTCTCCACCGCCCGGATCAGGCCGAGGTTGCCCTCCTGGATCAGGTCGAGGAACGCCATGCCACGGCCGGTGTAGCGCTTGGCGATGCTGACCACCAGCCGCAGGTTCGCCTCCAACAGGTGGTCCTTGGCTGCCCGGCCCTGCGCGACGATCAGCTCCAGGTCGGCGCGCAGCTCCGCGGAGACCGGGGTGCAGGTGGCCAGCTTCTCGTCGGCGAACAGGCCGGCCTCGATGCGCCGGGCCAGGTCGACCTCCTGCGCGGCGGTCAGCAGCTTCGTCCGGCCGATCCCGTTGAGGTAGGCCCGGACCAGGTCGGTGGAGATGCCGCGCTCGTCGGTGGCGTCCAGGTCGACGAGGGCCTCGGAGGCTCCGTCGGTGTCGGTCGTGGTGGCTGGGCGCGTCCGGTGTTCCGTCATCTGCAGGACCATCTCTGTCTCTCCCCGTTTCCACGTGTGTGCCGTGTTCCCGGCCCAGTGGTGCCGGTGTGACAACAGCTTGGCGGGCGGGGCGTAAAACGGGAGTGAGGCGATCGGGCACCCGACAGGAATCGAGTCGGGTCGCTGGTGCGGTGTGTCGTCCCGGCGTGTGGTTGCCCGACCCCGTTACGTTGCGGACGGCCGGCCACCTCAGGTCGGCCGGCCGGCCACCTCTGGTCGGTCGAGGACGACGGACGGAGGACGGTGTGGTCTTCAAGCGGCTCATGAAGGCGATGGGCGTCGGCGGACCATCGGTGGAGACGGTGCTGGCCAACCCGAACTGCCGCCCGGGCGGCCAGTTGGAGGGCCGCATCCAGGTGCTGGGCGGCGACCACCAGGTCGACATCGACCACGTCACCCTCGGTCTGGTCACCCGGGTCGAGGTCGAGAGCGGCGAGAACGACCACGACACCACTCAGGAGTTCCACCGGCAGCGGATCACCGGCGCGTTCCGGTTGGAGCCGGGGCAGCGCTACGACCTACCGTTCCGCTTCGACGTGCCGTGGGAAACGCCTGTCACCGAGGTGTACGGGCAGCACCTGCACGGGATGACGATGGGCCTGCGTACCGAGCTGGAGGTCGCCCGCGCGGTCGACAAGAGTGACCTGGACGTCGTGTCGGTGCACCCGCTGCCCGCTCAGGAGCGACTGCTCGACGCGTTGCTGCGGCTGGGCTTCCGGTTCGCCCGTGCCGATGTGGAGCGCGGTCACATCTACGGCGTACGCCAGGCGTTGCCGTTCTACCAGGAGATCGAGTTCGACCCGGCGCCGCAGTACGCCCGCTCGATGAACCAGTTGGAGGTGACCTTCATCGCCGACCCGCAGCAGATGCAGGTGGTGCTGGAGGTCGACAAGCGTGGTGGCGTCTTCACCGAGGGCCGGGACGCCTTCGGCCGGTTCACTGTCGACCACGCCACCGCCGACCGCACCGACTGGACCGCCGAACTCGACAACTGGCTCCGCCAGTCCCTAACCCGCCGAGGCCCCTTCTCCTAACCCCACCCGAACCCCACCCGAACCCCACCCCACCCGAACCCCACCCCACCCGAACCCCACCCCACCCGAACCCCACCCCCACCCCCTGCCACTTCGCCGCGGTGATCAAGAGGTTTGCGTCAAACCAAGGGCGAAATCTGACGCAAACCTCTTGATCAACGAGGGGGGTGCGAGGGGTGCGAGGGTCGGTGCTGGGTGCTGGGTGCTGGGTGCTGGGTGCTGGGTGCTGGGTGCTGGGTGGGGTGGGGTTAGAGGTCTAGGAGGAGGGTTTGGGGGCCTATGTTGATGCTTTCGACGAGCATGTGGGTGCGGAAGCGGCCGGTTTCGACAGTGGCGCCCCTCTCCCGTAACGCGTCGACCACGGCGGTCACCAGTGGTTCGGCGGCCTCGGCGGGGGCGGCTGCGGTCCAGCTCGGGCGGCGGCCCTTGCGGGCGTCGCCATAGAGCGTGAACTGACTGACCACCAGGATCGGCGCACCGATGTCGGCGGCAGACCGCTCACCGTCCAGGATGCGCACCTCGTGCACCTTGCGCGCCATCGTCTGCGCGGTCTGCGCGGTGTCGGTGTGGGTCACCCCGAGCAGCACCAGCAGGCCGTTGTCGATCGCGCCGACCACCTCGCCGTCCACCGTCACGCTGGCCCGCCCGACGGTCTGCACCACGGCACGCATCAGGCGGTCACCGGCTCGATGAAACCGCGCTCCACCAGGTGCGCCACGATCGGGCCGGCGGCCTCGGCCATCTCGTCGGGCTCGACATCGTGCGCGGCGGCGAGCAGGGCGAGCTGGTCACGCAGTGGCAGCCGACCGTCGGCGCCTCCGACGAGCGCCAGCACCAGCGGGTCGATCTCCTCGGTCCAGCGCAGGCCGTTCGGCATCGCGAGGACCTGCCGGTCCACTGCCCAGCCCTCCTCGCCCATGGTGGCCTCCTGTCGCAGCTGGAGGCCCTCGGCGGCCCGGTAGCGCTCGGCGAGCAACGCTTCGGTGCCGCGTACCCGGAGAAAGTCCTGGCGGTCGAACCAGGCACCGATCTGGTCGCCAAGCGGCGGTTGGACCCGCTGGCGCAGGTCCTCCACCCGGACCACCGGGTCGGCGTGTCCGCCCCGGCGCAGCGACACGATGCCGAAGCCGACCCCCTCCACCTTGTGCGCGTCGAACCAGTCCAGCCAGGCGGCCATCCGTTGCGGGTCCGCGGTCTCGCCGGCGTCGGTGAGCCACAGATCGACGTACGCCATCGGATCGGCCACCTCGCGCTGGATGACCCAGGCGTCCAGGTCGGTCCCGGCGAACCAGCCGGCCACCCGCTCGTTCCACTCCTCGCCGGCGACGTGCACCCAGTTCGCCAGGTACTGCATGGTGCCGCCCTCGGTGAGCAGAGCGGGGGCGGTGGCGGCCAGCTCGGCGCCGATCGCGTCGCCGACCCGACCGGAGTCGCGGTAGACGTGCGTGGTCGTACCCGGGCCGACCACGAACGGCGGGTTGCTCACCACCAGGTCGAACCGCCGACCGGCCACCGGGGCGACCAGGTCGCCGCGGAGCAACTCCCAGTCCTGCCCGTTGAGGGCGGCGGTGGTCGCGGCGAAGCGCAGCGCCCGCTCGGAGAGGTCGGTGGCGGTCACGGACCGGGCGTGGGTGGCCAGGTGCAGGGCCTGGACTCCGGAACCGGTGCCCAGGTCCAGGGCGGTGTCGACCGGCCGCCGCATGGTCGCGCCGATCAGGGTGTGGGTCGCCCCGCCGATGCCGAGGACGTGCTCGGCGTGCAGCGGACGACCCGGGCGAGCGCTGCCCGGCACGTCGGCGAGCACCCACCAGTCGTCGCCGTACGGCTCCAGGTCGACGCCGGCACGCAGGCCGTCGCCGTACCGCTCGACCAGCCCACCGGCCAGCGCCTCCGGCACACTCAGCGGTGCCAGGGCGGCGGCCACCGCCGCCTCCGGCTCGGTCTGGTCGCAGATGAACACCCGGATCAGGGTGCCGAGCGGGTCGCCGTCCTCGGTGGCGCGCAGCGCGGCCCGGTAGTCGTTGCGGGCGACCGCGGCGGTCGCCTGGGCGCCCAGCCGTTCGGCGATGCCGTGGCTGGTGAAACCGGCCCCGGTCAGCGCGGTGCGCAGCGCGTCGACACCGGCGGGGGAGAGCAGCATGTCGTGTTCGTCCACCCCGACATCCTGCCTGCCGCCGCGTCCCGGGTCAGCGTCACCCGCCGATCGCCGGCCCGGCTACGGCATCATCAAGGCATGACGCTTGTGCTGCCCATCGACCCGGAGGCCAACCTGCTGCTGGAGCGCAGCCCGCTGGCGCTGCTCCTCGGCATGGTCCTCGACCAGCAGGTGCCGATGGAGAAGGCGTTCTCGTCGCCGTACGTGCTGGCCCAGCGGCTCGGCCACGACCTGGACGCGGCCGAGCTGGCCGGGTACGACCCGGAGGCTCTCGTCGCCCTCTTCGCCCAGCCGCCCGCGCTGCACCGGTTCCCGAAGGCGATGGCGGCCCGGGTGCAGGAGGTCTGCCAGGTGCTGGTGGAGCGTTACGGCGGTGACGCGGCGCTGCTCTGGGCCGGGGTCGCCGACGGGCCGGAGTTGCTGCGGCGGGTCGCCGCGCTACCCGGGTTCGGCAAGCAGAAGGCGCAGATCTTCGTGGCCCTGCTCGGCAAGCGGTTCGGGGTGACCCCGCAGGACTGGCGGACGGCGGCCGGAGACTACGGCGACCCGGGCGCGTACCGGTCGGTGGCGGACGTCACCGACGCCGATTCGCTGCGTCGGGTGCGGGAGTTCAAGCAGCAGATGAAGGCGGCGGCCAAGGCGAAGACCGCCGGCGGCTGAGCCGGCTGCTCAGGCGGCGGTGGGGTGCGCCAGCGACGCCAGCGCGCGCCGCACGTCGGCGAGCGAGACGGTCGCCGAGTCGTCCAGGTCGGCGAGGCCGGCCTCGATCCACTGGCGCATCAGGGTGGTGACTCCGATGCCCCGGGCGTCGGCGGCGGCACGGACCCGCTCGTAGGTGTCCAGCGGCAGTCGTACCGAGCGGCTCACCATCGGCACGTCGCTGTCCGGGGTGGGCAGCTCGGCCGCCGGGCTCTCGTCGATCAGGTCGGCGAGCCGGTCGTCGCCGCTGTGGAACTGCTTGGTCGCGTCGTTGCGGTGCATCGTCACGGCCTCCTCGTCTCCCGAGATCTCCGCACGGCCTCGTCGTAGCGCTTGGACTCGACGTCGCTCAGCTCGCGGGCGGAGAGGATGTCCCAGTCGTTGTCGGTGCCATCGGCCTCGGCGAGCAGCACCGCCAGTCGGCGGCCCCGTCGGGCGGCGGCGTAGACCACCATGACGTCGTCACCCAGATGGCGGATGACCCGGCGGGCGCTGTGCAGCGCCTCCCAGACTTCCCCGGGTGTGACGTCGTAGACCCTCAGGTTGGCCAACGCCTCGTCGGTGAAGCTGAACCTGCTGCCCACGCGCGGAGCGTACCACGCGCGTAACACGCGGCGGGATGAGTCGAATTTCGCTGCTCAGGGACCTGCCGAATTTCGCTGATCACGGGCCTACGGTGACAGGATGAGGTGTAACCCCCTCGAGGAGGTCCATGGTGAAGCGTCAGGCGTACCAGCCGATTCTGATCACCGACGCCTCGCGCAGCCAGGACGATCAGCTCAACAGTCGCCAGCGCCGATATCTCCTGATGATGGGCATCCGGGTGCTGTGCCTCATCGTTGGCGCGATCCTGGTCGGTGCGAAGGCCCCACTGCTCTGGCTCTGGCTGCCGCTGTGCGGTCTCGGCATGCTGCTCATCCCCTGGCTGGCCGTGCTGCTGGCAAACGACCGGCCGCCGAAGGATCAGCACCGGCTGGCCAACCGGTTCCACCCCCGCCACCAGGACGACACCCCGCCGATGAGCCTCACCGCCGAGGAGCGCCCGCACAAGGTCATCGACGGCGAACCCTGACCCGCGAGCGGGCCAGGGTTTCGCGCCGTCAGGGTCGCGGTCCGCGCGCCGACCGCTACGGCTGTGGCCGCGCGCCGGCGGTGGAGACGGCAAGCGCGCCCAGGTCGGTGGCGCGGTCGAGGGCCGCGGTCGGGGTGGCACCGGCCAGCCACGCGGTTAGCAGACCGGCCGCGAAGGCGTCGCCCGCCCCCGTGACGTCCACCACCGCCACCCGCCGGGCCGGAGCGACACACACCGGAGTGGTGCGGTCGACCCAGACCGCGCCGGCCGCGCCGCGCTTCACCACGACCCGCCGAGCCGTCGCCGACAGCGCCCGCCCCTGCGCCGCCGGGTCCAGCCCGCCGGCCAGCACCGTGGCCTCGTCCGCGTTGACCAGGAGCAGGTCGATGTCGCGTACCCAACTCAGGAACGCCGCCGCACCGACTCGCCGCAGCGGCGCCGCGGAGGCCGCGTCGACGCTCGTGGTGAGCCCGCGCTCGCGGGCGGCGGCCAACGCCCGCAGCCCCGCGCCGCGCGACTCGACGTCCAACAGGGTGTACGCGGACAGGTGCAGATGCCCAGCGTCGGGCGCCGCCGCGACGGCCTGCTCGACGTGCGCGGCGCTCAGCCGCAGGTTCGCGCCGCGCTGGCTGACCATGGTGCGCTCGTCGTCGGCGGCCAAAACGATGACCGTGCCGGTGGGGGCGCCCTCGACCCGCTCGATCGCGCAGTCGACGCCCGCCCGGTCCAGCTCGGCCACCCGGTCGCGGCCGGCGTCGTCGTCGCCGACGGCGCCCACGAGCGTGACGTCCACCCGCTGTGCGGCGATCCAGGCGGCGGTGTTGGCCGCCTGACCACCGCCACCGAGGCTGATCGCGGCCCCGGTGTCCGAGCCGGCCGCGAGCGGCCCGGACAGCACGGCGACCACATCGGTGATCACGTCACCGACGACGACCATCCGGGCCGGTCGGGTCATGCCGGGACGGTGGTGCCGCGGGCCGCCGAGGCGACCGCGATCCGCGCGGCCAGGTCGGCGTTGCGCAGGATGATCCGCACGTTCACCGCCAGGCTGGCGCCCTCGGTGGACGCGTGGAAGTGCGCGAGCAGGTACGGGGTGACCGCCTTGCCGGTGACCCCGTCCCGCTCCAGCAGGGCCAGGCCCTCGGTGAGCGTCCGGTCGTGCAGCTCCGGGTCGAGCTGCTCGTCGACCGGCAGCGGGTTGGCGATGAGCAGCCCACCGGTGTGCAGGGCGTGCTCGTCCCGGGCGGCGAGCACGGCGGCGACCTGCTCCGGCGAGTCCACCGACCAGTCCAGGTCGAAGCCGGCGTCGGTGAGGTAGAAGCCGGGGAACCGGCGGGTGCGGTAACCGACCACCGCGACCCCGAGGGTCTCCAGGCGCTCCAGCGTCGCGCCCACGTCGAGGATCGACTTGACCCCGGCGCAGACCACCGCGATCGGGGTCTGCGCGAGGGTGACCAGGTCCGCCGACTCGTCGAAGGTGTGCGCGGCCTCCCGGTGCACCCCACCGAGGCCGCCGGTGGCGAACACGCCGATACCGGCGGCGGCGGCCACCGCGCTCGTCGCGGCCACCGTGGTCGCGCCGTCCGCCCCGGTGGCGGCCGCCACCGCGAGGTCGCGGACGGAGAGCTTGGTCACGCCGTCGACCGTGGCCAGCCGGGTCAGTTGGGCGTCGTCCAGGCCGACCACCAGCTCGCCGGCGATCATGCCGATGGTCGCCGGAACGGCGCCGGCGTCCCGAACCGTCCGCTCGATCTCCCTGGCCACCCGCAGGTTCTCCGGCCGGGGCAGACCGTGCGAGACGATGGTGCTCTCCAGGGCGACGACGGGCCGGCCGTCGCGCAGGGCTTCGGCGACCTCGGTGCCGTAGCTGATGCGAAAGTCAGTCACGTTGGCACCGTACGGGGTCGGGTGTCCGTTGACCTCAAGTGGACCCGGCCTCGATGACCTGCCAAACTTGTCGGTTGGAGGTGCAGACGTGAGCACAGAGGTTCTCGAGCGTCCGGAACTGAAGGACGCCGACACCGGCCCCGAGATGTTCCACTACGTCCGCAAGGAGAAGATCGCCGAAAGTGCCGTCATGGGCACCTTCGTCGTCGCGCTCTGCGGCGAGACGTTCCCGGTCACCAAGGCGGCCAAGCCGGGTTCACCGGTCTGCCCCAAGTGCAAGGAGATCTACGACTCGTACCGCGAGTGAATCTCGGTCGGTGCTCCGGCCAGCGACGTAACCTGCGGCGGTGACCACCTCCACCGCCCTGCTCCTCGCCGACCTCACCGGGGTGGCGGTGTTCGCCGCGTCCGGGGCGTCGGCAGCGGTGGCCAAGCGACTCGACCTGTTCGGCGTCGCGTTCGTCGGTTTCGTGGCCGCCCTCGGCGGTGGGATCTTCCGGGACCTGGTCATCGACGAGGTCCCTCCACTGGCCTTCGCCGACTGGCGGTACGTCGCCACCGCCGCGCTCACCGCGCTCGCCGTCTTCTGGCTGCACCCGCAACTGGCCCGACTGCGCACCACAGTGCTGGTGCTGGACGCGGCCGGCCTGGCGCTGTTCACCGTCACCGGCACGCTCAAGGCCCTCGACGCCCAGGTCCCAGCGGTCGGCGCCTGCCTCATCGGCATGCTCACCGCGATCGGCGGCGGGCTCGCCCGCGACCTGCTCACCGCCGAGATCCCGGTCGTCCTGCGCCGGGAGATCTACGCGCTCGCCGCGCTCGCCGGCTCCGTCCTGGTGGTGTTGCTGTACGTCACCGGGCAGACCGGGCCCGCACCGCTCACCGCCGCCGCCGTCCTGGTCTTCGGGCTGCGGCTGATCGCGCTGCGTCGACGCTGGTCCGCGCCGGTGGCCACGCTGCGCCCACCCCGCACCGGAGACCCGGAGTGGTGAGCTCGCCGGGGTGACAGATGTGACCAGCGTGGCGTCGCCTGGGCCCGGCGGCCCGTGCTGGTTATGCTGAGTCGGCCTTCGCGGCAGCTTCTGCGCGGAGGCGTTTTCATGGGCGGCGGATCCTCGTGGCCCTCGCCCGGGGTCCGCCTTCGTGCGGTCGGAGAGGAGCTTCGCGTGGCAGCCCGGACGCCGGTGCTCGAGACGTTCCCGGCACTACGCGCCTGGCAGCGCAAGGCGCTTGTGGAGTACCTGCGTCGCCGTACCGATGACTTCACCGCGGTCGCCACGCCCGGCGCCGGCAAGACCACCTTCGCCCTGCGGATCGCGGCGGAGCTGCTCGCCGACGGCACCATCGAGGCGGTCACCGTGGTCGCGCCGACCGAGCACCTGAAGACCCAGTGGTCCGAGGCCGCGGCCCGGGTCGGCATCCAACTGGACGCCGCGTTCCGCAACGCCGACCTGCACTCCGCCGCGGACTTCCACGGCGCGGTCGTCACCTACGCCCAGGTGGGGATGGCCCCGCAGGTGCACCGGCGGCGCACCATGACCCGCCGCACCCTGGTCATCCTCGACGAGATCCACCACGCCGGCGACTCCCGCACCTGGGGCGACGGCGTGAAGAACGCCTTCGAACCCGCCGTACGCCGGCTGATGCTCACCGGGACACCGTTCCGCTCCGACGACAACCCGATCCCGTTCGTCAGCTACGAACGGGGCGGGGACGGGCTGCTGCGCTCCCGCGCCGACTCGGTGTACGGCTACTCCGACGCGCTGCGCGACGGGGTCGTCCGGCCGGTGCTCTTCCTGGCGTACTCCGGGGAGACCCGCTGGCGCACCAACGCGGGGGAGGAGTTGGCCGCCCGACTGGGCGAGCCGATGACCCAGGACCTGGTGGCGCAGGCGTGGCGTACCGCCCTGGATCCGGCCGGGGACTGGATGCCGCAGGTCCTGCGGGCCGCCGACGCCCGGCTGACCGTGCTGCGCAACGCCGGCATGCCCGACGCCGGCGGGCTGATCATCGCCACCGACCAGCAGACCGCCCGCTCGTACGCCAAGCTGATCGAGCAGGTGACCGGCGAGAAGGCCGCCGTGGTGCTCTCCGACGACCAGGGCGCTTCCGCCCGGATCGCGACGTTCGCGGCATCCGACCAACGATGGCTGGTCGCGGTGCGAATGGTGTCCGAAGGGGTCGACATCCCGCGACTGGCGGTCGGCGTCTACGCCACAAGCGCCAGCACGCCGCTCTACTTCGCCCAGGCGATCGGCCGGTTCGTCCGAGCCCGCCGGCCCGGGGAGACCGCGTCGGTGTTCCTGCCCAGCGTGCCGCACCTGCTCGGGTTGGCCAGCGAGATGGAGACCGAGCGCGACCACGTCCTCGGCAAGCCCAAGGAAGCCGACGGTTTCGACGACGACCTGCTGGAACGCGCGCAGCGCGACGACCAGGCCAGCGGCGAGTTGGAGAAGCGGTTCGCCGCCCTCTCGGCCACCGCCGAACTGGACCAGGTGATCTTCGACGGTGCGTCGTTCGGCACCGCCGCCCAGGCCGGCACCCCCGAGGAAGAGGAATACCTCGGCCTGCCCGGCCTGCTCACCGCAGACCAGGTCTCGCTGCTGCTGACCAAACGCCAGGCCGCACAGCTCGCCGCCCAACGCCGCCGGACGGCCGACGGGGCCGCTCAGCCGGCCGCTGCGCCCACGGCAGCGCCTCCCGCACCCATGAGCGCCGCCCAGCGTCGCGTGGCGCTCCGGCGTCAACTGAACGCCCTGGTGGCCTCCCGACACCACCGCACCGGCCAGCCACACGGCAAGATCCACGCCGAGCTGCGTCGGCTCTGCGGAGGTCCACCGAGCGCCCAGGCCACCATCGAGCAGCTCGAGGAACGCATAGCCACCGTGCAGACCCTCTAGAGCGGTCCGGCCGCGGCGCGCTGCGCCGTGTCGGCCGTGTCGGCCGTGTCGGCTGTGTCGGTCGGTATCGGTGGTGTCGGCCGTGTCGGTGGTGTCGATGGTGTCGGTGGTGTCGGTGGTGTCGGTCGTCTCGGTCGTGCCGCGAGGATCAGGTCGGGCTTCATCGCCACCGCCCGCCGTGCCCCGGTGTCACTGCCCGCCGTGCCCGGTGTCACTGCCCGCCGTGCCCGGTGTCGCCGTCCGCCGTGCCCGGTGTCGCCGTCCGCCGTGCGCCCGGTGTCACCGTCCGCCGTGCCCGGTGTCGCCGTCCGCCGTGCCCGGTGTAACCGGAGCAGCACCGGTGCCCGGGTGACCACTGCCTCGGTGGCTTTCGCCGTGATCCACTCGGCTTCCTTGAAGACGCGGTGTTCGAGCGAGGTGGAAAGCGCGACTTCCTTGAACCCGAGTGGATCAACGGGCCTGGGCGGTGCTGCGGCTTGTCTGCTGGGAACGGCTGGGGATGCCCCTGTGTGGGGCGTCCCGATTTCAAGATCGCGCAACATCCTGGTTGTAGTGGTGTCGGTGCGCCGGTGAGGCCACCACATCCTGGTTCGAGCGTGATCTTGACGGTCGGTGCCGCGCAGACCTCGCTTCTGGCCTGTCGTGGGGCGGCGTCGCCGTCAAGATCCGCACAGGATCTGGGATGTTGCCGTCTCCGTCGTGTCTAAGGCAGCAACATCGGGGAAGTTGTTCAGATCTTGGTGCGGGGTGCGGGGTGCGGGGTGCGGGGTGCGGGGTGCGGGGTGCGGGGTGCGGGGTGTCCAGACAGAAAAGCTGGCCGGAGGCACCCTCGGGGGTGCCTCCGGCCAGCTATGTCGGTTTGCGGATCTAGTTCGCCATCAGATCGGCGCCACGCCAGCTGAAATCGGGCTCCGTTGCGAACCGCTCGGTGATCTTCACGAGATCCTCCGCGTACTTGTTCGCGTGGTGCCCACAGAACACCAGCTCGCTCCCACCCGCCAGAGTGATCCGGAGCTTCCCGGCAGCATTGCAGCGGTCGCACCGTTCATCGGCGGCTGGGGGTGCCACCGTCTCGGGCGGCGGCGTGAGGGTCGGGGTCATCGCCTTCCTCCTCTGGTCGTCACCGATGAACAATCTCTTCGGTCGTTGCTCACCTATCGTGCAACACCCTTACTAGGCACTGCCTTCCCTGTGTGCCCGCGGGGGACCGAGGTCACACCTGGAAGGGACAGTGTGCCGTGCACCCAGGGTGCCACGTCAACGATCACATTCGTGCATCCGGACGATCACCATCTGGTGTTGCACGCCAGGTGATCAAAAGGACACGTTCGGTTGACGAAACCGGCTCAGTCCAGGTAATCCCGGAGGACCTGCGACCGGGACGGGTGACGCAGCTTGGACATCGTCTTGGACTCGATCTGCCGGATCCGTTCCCGGGTCACCCCGTAGACCTGGCCGATCTCGTCGAGCGTCCGAGGTTGGCCGTCGGTCAGGCCGAAGCGCAGTCGTACCACGCCCGCCTCACGCTCGGAGAGCGTCTGCAGGACCTGCTGGAGCTGGTCCTGCAGGAGCGAGAACGAGACCGCGTCGACCGCGACCACGGCCTCGGAGTCCTCGATGAAGTCACCGAGTTGGCTGTCACCCTCGTCGCCGATGGTCTGGTCCAGCGAGATGGGCTCCCGAGCGTACTGCTGGATCTCCAGCACCTTCTCGGGTGTGATGTCCATCTCCTTGGCCAGCTCCTCCGGAGTGGGCTCGCGGCCCAGATCCTGGAGCAGCTCACGCTGTATGCGGCCGAGCTTGTTGATGACCTCGACCATGTGCACCGGGATGCGGATGGTGCGGGCCTGGTCGGCCATGGCGCGGGTGATGGCCTGTCGGATCCACCAGGTGGCGTACGTGGAGAACTTGTAGCCCTTGGTGTAGTCGAACTTCTCCACCGCCCGGATCAGGCCGAGGTTGCCCTCCTGGATCAGGTCGAGGAACGCCATGCCACGGCCGGTGTAGCGCTTGGCCAGCGACACCACCAGTCGGAGGTTCGCCTCCAGGAGGTGGTTCTTGGCCCGCTCGCCGTCCCGGGAGATCCAGCCCAGGTCGCGGACCATGTCCCGGACGAGCTTCTCCTCGCCCTCGTCGGCAGCCCGCAGCCGCTCGGCGGCGTAGAGCCCGGCCTCGATCCGCTTGGCCAGCTCCACCTCCTGCTCGGCGTTGAGCAGTGGAACCTTGCCGATCTGCTTCAGGTACGCGCGGACGGAGTCGGCGGAGGCGGTCAGCTCGGCGTCGCGTCGCGCCTGCTTGAGGGCCTCGGACTCCTCGTCGTCCCACTCGAAGTCGTTGTCGGTGGCCGAGGCGGCGGCGTCGGTCTCGGCGGCCTGGGCCAGCTCGGCCGGCTCCTCGACCACCACGTCCTCGATGGCGGCGGCCAGCTCCTCCGGGTCGATCTCACCCTCGGCGCCCTCGCCCTTGGCCTTGCCGGCGGCCTTGGTCGGCTTGGCGCCGGCCGCCGCGGCCACCGTCGCCTTGGTGGCCCGGGTCGACCGGGTCGCCTTCGCCGGCGCTCCGGCGGTGGCCTCGGCGGCGGAGCCGGTCGCCTTGCGGGCGGCCACCTTGCGCGGAGACGGCGTCGACGGGGCGTCGTCGGCGGAGGGGGCCTGCTTCGGGGCCGGCGCGGCGGCCTTCTTGGTGGTCTTGGCGGTGGTGGCCCGGGATGCCGGCGTGGTCGAGCGGGCCGCGGCGACGCGGCGCCGGGTGCTCGCCGAGCCGTCGACCACCACGGTCACTCCCGCCTCGGAGAGCGCCCGCAGGATCTTCTTGGCCTGGGCCGGAGTCACCTCGGCGGTCTCGACGGTGCGCGCGAGCTGGGCCGACGTGAGCTGGCCACCGGCGCTCTGCGCGTGGGCGATCAGGGTGTCGGTGAGCGAGCGAACGTCGGCGCCGGGCTGGCGGGGTTCTGTCACGAATGACCTTCCGGAGGCGAAGAGCGGGCACGGCGGGTTCGTCCAGCGCAGCGAGGGTTACCGTGCCGGGCGATGTGGTTGAGGGACCCTCGTGTCACGGTCCGGCCGGTGGTCGGCGGTCCGTGCCGCGTGGGCAGGGGTGAATTGTAACGCCGTCTGCGGCGATCATCCTGCTCCGCACCGCGTACCGCCGGTGAGGACCGGCAGCGCGGCGGAGATGTGGACTTTCCGGCAATGATAGCCGCGCGGCCCGCGTCGGGTTCTCCTCGTCGATGCGAACGGCGCGCAGGTCGGGTAGGACCTGCCGTCTGAGCAGCCAGGACCGGGTCAGCCTGGTGCTTTTCCGGATGTGCGGGTGGGTTGCTGAGGTGGCTGGCGGTCCGGCCGGAGGCGTGCCCGTCAGGTCGCGGTTGGGCAACGGTTGTACGCCGAGCATGGTCGGGATGGTAGGCACTTAAGCCACAATACCGGACTTAAGTGGGCGTATTGGTCAACGTTGGCTGCTAGGGCCGGTCGGGCGGGCCCGGGACGCGCCCCCGCAGCGGTGCCGCGTACCAAAGACCCTGGTCTGGCGCCGTAGCCCGGCGTCAGGAACGATCATCTTCGGAAGTCGGGTCGGTGGGTTCACTCATCCACATGCACTCGGAGTGCGAAAAGAGGCGAACCATGACCAACTCGGCGACGACGCCAGCGGAACTGCTCAGCATCGCGGTGGAGGTGGCTCGGGACGCGGCGGACACCGCGTACCGGATGCGCGCCGAGGGGGTCGTGGTCGCCGCCACCAAGAGCACCGTCACCGACGTGGTCACCGCCGCCGACCGGGCGGTCGAGCGGCAGATCCTCGACGCGCTGGCCGCGCGGCGCCCGGACGACTCGGTGCTCGGCGAGGAGTACGGCGAGGAGGACTCCGGCGCGGGGCGCAGTGGGGTGCGCTGGATCGTCGACCCGATCGACGGCACGGTGAACTACCTGTACGGGTTGCCGCACTCCGCGGTCTCGCTGGCCGCCGAGGTGGACGGGGTGGTGGTCGCCGGCGTCGTCCGCAACGTGAGCACCGGCGAGCAGTGGACCGCCACCGCCGGCGGCGGGGCCTGGCGCGACGGTGTCCGGCTGCGCTGCTCCGACGAGGTCGACCTGGGTCAGGCGCTCGTCGGCACCGGCTTCGGCTACGCCGCCGCCCGTCGGGCGCACCAGGCGCAGGTGGTGGCCGGGCTGATCGCGCACGTACGGGACATCCGTCGACTCGGTGCCGCCGCGCTGGACCTCTGCCTGGTCGCCGAGGGGCGGCTCGACGCGTACTTCGAGAAGGGTCTCGCGGCCTGGGACCTGGCGGCGGGCGGGCTGGTGGCCGCCGAGGCGGGGGTCCTGGTCGCCGGCCTGGCCGGTCGGCCGCCGGGCCCGGATCTGGTGGTCGCGGCCCCGCCCGCGCTCTTCACGCCGCTGCACGACCGGTTGGCCGCGCTGGACGCCTCCGGCGGGCCCTGACCAGCCGTCCCGGCGGCGTTCTCGCACCGCCGACCGCCCCGGCGCTCGCACCGCCGACCGGGCCGGCGCTCGCACCGCCGAGCGGGTCCGTGCTCGGCTGGCGACCGGGCCGGCCGGCTGACGACCGGCCCGGCGCTGCGGCCGGCCGGTTACGCCGTCACTTCTTGGCGGGTGGGGACGGGCAGGAGCCCTTGGGTGCCTCCGGCGGGCCCGAGTCGCCGAGTGACTGGTTGACCTCGGTGGTGGTGGCGAGCTGCTGGAAGCCGTTGCCCAGCACCACGTCCACGGTGTCGTCGGCGCGCTTCGGGTCGTAGCCCGGGGTGGCGTTGTTCAGGAAGTACGCCTGGAGCAGGTGCGCGGAACCGACGCCCTTCGGGCCGAACCGCAGCACCGCGACGCTGTCGATCTTCTTCTCGTTGCCGGTCTTCTTGACCTGGAACTGCCGGTTGCTGAACTCGTCGGCGACGGACTGGGCGAGACCGGGCTGATCCGTGGCGTTGAAAACGTTGATCTTGACGTCCTTGCGCTCGCGCAGGGTCAGGTCCGCAAGTGGCCAGCCCTCGGGGCAACCCGCCGCGGTGCCCGCGTTGCCCTGGCTGTCGCGGACCACGGCCACGACGACGAAGACCAGGGCGATGACCGCCAACAGGCCGACGACGACGAGTGCTCGCACGCGCGCAAAACTCATCAGGGCACTCCCCGGACCTCAGGTGGGTGGTGACGGCCGGAAACGATCGCTCAGGCCGCCGGCCGTCGAATACGCCGCTGAGGTTAACGGTTGTCCGGCCGTCGCGTGGAAACAGCCCGACATGCCGGCGCGCCGACCGCGAACCGGGTACTACTACCCCTATCTTCGTGTCGCCTGAATCACATTGGGAACAACTTCGCGTGCGGGGGCGTACATCTCAGCCGCAAGGGCGGTATACATGCCTCGCCCAAGGGGGGGTAAGGTTCCGCGCTCGCAGGGGAGTCGCCCCAGCGAGCTCGACCCGTTCGGTCCTCGGGTCGGGTGCCCGACACAAGTGGTGGCCGGCCAGCGGAACCGAAACAGCGTCGTCCGGCGTTACAACCGGAAGCGACAACATCGATATGGGAGAGTGAAACCGATGGCCACCGACTACGACGCCCCGCGTCGCGACGAGGTCGACCTCGGCGAGGACAGCCTGGAAGAGCTCAAGGCACGGCGCGTCGACTCACAGTCGGGCGCGGTGGACGTCGACGAGGCCGAGGTGGCCGAGAGCTTTGAGCTGCCCGGTGCCGATCTGGCCGACGAGGAGCTCACGGTCAAGGTGCTTCCGATGCAGCAGGACGAGTTCCGGTGCGCCCGCTGCTTCCTGGTCCACCACCGAAGCCAGCTGGCAGTCGAGCGTAACGGCGAGCTGATCTGTCGCGAGTGCGTCTGACAACCACGACACCGGCGGCGGCCTCCTGAACGGGGCCGCCGCTGCCGGTGTAGGCATGCGGTCGTGGTGGGTACCTGCTTGACTCGTAACGGGTAGCCACAGCACCGGGAGGTCCGATGAGCGATCGAGGCGGCACCACCGACGGCGGCACGGGTGACCTTGACGCCACCGGCGGCGCGGGTGACCTCGGCGCCACCGGCGGCGCGGGTGACCTCGGCGCCACCGTCGCGGCGTTGACCGCGGACGACATCGAGCCGGCGCGGCGTCGCCAACTGCTGACCCGGATGGTCGGGCAGGCCCGTGCCCGGGGCATCTCCGACCTGTTCAAGCCTCGCGCCGCCGTGCGCTGGATGGTCGACACCGTCGCCGAGATCGCTCCGCACGTGCCGGTTCGAGACCTGGACACGCTGCGTCGGCACTTTCCCGGCCTGGACGACGCCGCCCTCGCCGACCGGCTCATCCGTAACGCGTCGAGGACCACCGCCGCGATCGGCGCGGCCGGTGGAGGCGTCGCCGCCGTCGAGTGGGCCGTCGCGCCGACCCTGCTCTCCGCGCCGGTGCTGCTCGCCGCCGAGACCGTGGCCGTGGTGGCGGTGGAGCTGAAACTCGTCGGCGAGCTGCACGAGATCCACGGTGTGACGCTGCCGGCCGGCGGCAGTCAACGGGCGGTCGCCCTGGTGCACTCCTGGGCCACCCAACGGGGCGTCAACCCGATGGTGCCCGGGGTCGGAGTGGGAGCGGTGCTCGGCACCGCCGCCCGCAAGGAGTTGCGGGAGATGCTGCTGCGGCGCTTCGGTCGTAACCTCACCACGCTCGGGCCGTTCCTGACCGGCGCCGCGGTGGCCAGCTTCCTGAACCGTCGTGCCACCCAGCAGATGGCCGGGCAACTCCAGGTCGACCTGCGTCGGCGGGGCATCGCCCGACCGGCGCCACCGACAGCCCTCCCGGGCCCGCCGACCGGCACCTGACCGGCCGCCCGGCGTCTCGAGCCAGGCCGGCCTCGAGCCAGGCCGGCCTCGAGCCAGGCCGGCCTCGAGCCAGGCCGGCATCGAGTCAGACCCGGGCGGTCAGCTCAGCCTGGCTCGCCCGCGGTGGGGCGAGCGGCCGTCACGGCGTCCCGCGCGGTCAGCACCGCCTCGGCCAGCTCGACCGGGTGCCTGGTGCTCACCACCCAGAACGGGGTCGGATCCGCAGGGTCGTCGAGGACCACCTGCACGGCACCGCCGATCCACGGCCGCTGCACCACGAAGGCGAGCGGGTCCGCGCCGACACCGAGCACCTCACGTCGGCCGGCCACGTCCAGCGGCACCACGTCGGCCACGAAACGGACCGGCAGGCGGGCGTCGTCCACCCGTAGCTCGGCATCGGTGACCCCGACCCGGATTCGGCCCAGCCACCACAGGCCGGCCGCGGTGAGCGGCAGCAGCACGGCGAACGGCAGCCAGGTGCGCAGACCGGAGGCGCCCATCCAGATCTCGACGGCGAGCAGGGCGGCGGCCACCAGCCCGGCCAGCCACAGCCACCAGGGCAGATCCAGCCGTTCGGTGTAGGTCGAGCGGGCGGCGACCGGCGGCTGATCGGCGGACGGGGTGGGTGACATGCTCACTCCTGCGAGGGTACGGCGCACGGCGGCTCGACGAACCGGCAGGATGGCAGGGTCACCCCGCGAACCGGACGAAGAGAGGGGACCCGTGACCGACGTCGTACCCGTGCCCGTACAGCTGCTCGATCCGGAGCTGCCGCTGCCCACGTACGCCCATCCCGGCGACGCCGGAGCCGACCTGGTGGCGGCCGCGGACGTGGAGCTGCCGCCCGGCGGCCGTGCCCTGGTGCCCACCGGCGTGGCCATCGCGTTGCCGGACGGGCACGTGGGCCTGGTCCATCCCCGCTCCGGTCTGGCGGCCAGGCTCGGCGTGACGGTGCTCAACGCGCCCGGTACGGTCGACGCCGGCTACCGGGGTGAGATCCTGGTCAACCTGATCAATCATGATCGGGATGTGCCGGCGAAGATCTCCCGCGGCGACCGGATCGCGCAGCTCGTGGTCCAGCAGGTCGCACGGGCGCGGTTCGAGCCGGTGGTCGAGCTGCCCGCGTCCCGGCGCGGCACCGGTGGGCACGGGTCCACCGGTGGGCACGCCGGTCTGGTGCCGTCGCCGACGGGCCAGGGCCGGGTCGAGCCGCGGTCGAACGAGCCGGGCCGCGGGCAGACGGAAGAGGTGGCAGGGTGAGTGTGAACAGCGGAGGGCAGGCGCAGTGATCTTCTCCCGAAAGCGGGCCGACGCCGAGCGGCAGACCCGTGACGAGCGGGCTACCCCGGTCCCGGACCAGGGCGATGCGGCGCCGACGCTGGAGCGCGGCCCGTACGACATCTCCGAGAGCTACGACGACGTGCAGCGGCTCGACCTGGGCAGCCTGCACATCCCGGCGATCGCCGACGTCGAGGTCCGGGTGCAGGCCGACCCGCAGGGTGTGATCCAGCAGGTGGTGCTGGTGCACGGCGACAACGCGCTCCAACTGGGTGTCTTCGCCGCCCCCCGGTCCGAGGGGATCTGGGACGAGGTGCGCGAGGAGATCCGGCAGTCGCTGCTCCGCGACGGTGCGAACGCGCAGGAGGTCGCCGGCGAGTACGGCCCGGAGCTGCACGCCCAGGTGCCCACCCCGGACGGCCCGACGAACCTGCGGTTCGTCGGGATCGACGGCCCGCGTTGGATGGTCCGGGGCGTCTTCCAGGGCCCGGTGGCCACCGACCCGGCCAAGGCCGGGCCGCTCGTCGAGTGCCTGGACGGCCTGGTGGTCGACCGTGGGCAGGAGGCGAAGCCGGTTCGTGAGCCGCTGCCGCTGCGGCTGCCCCGGGAGGTCGCCGACCAGGCCGCGGCCGAGGCGGGCGACGCCGCCGCCGCACCGCGCCAGGTCTGACCCGCGCGCACCGGCCCGCCGGAACCGGTCCCGTCGGCGTACGCTGGCGGCACGGTTCCGGCGCCGCCGGGGCCGGCGAGCGTGGAGAGGGTGACGCGGAGGTCATGACGACCGACGAGGGCAGGGTGTCGCTGCGGCGCATCCTGCAGAGGTTCACCGCCAGCGAGGCCGAGATCGACGCGCAGGAGCTGCGTCGGGAGAGCGCCGAGTGCGGCGGAATCCCCGCCCAGCAGTGTTCCCGGGGGCAGCTGGTCTCGGTCGCCGGTCGGCTGCGAACGGTTGTCTACACGCCGCGCACCAACCTGCCGACCCTCGAGGCCGACCTGTACGACGGCAGTGACGTGGTGACCCTCGTGTGGCTGGGTCGACGGCACATCGCCGGGATCGAGCCGGGTCGGCACCTGACCGCCCGGGGTCGGGTGGCGGTGCGTGACGACCGCAAGGTCATCTACAACCCCTACTACGAGCTGGACTCGCCCAAGTGACGGCACTGCGGACGGAAGGCCGGCGATGACCACCGGACAGGACCGAGCGGCCCAGCCGGAGATCGACCCGCAGGGTGAGGAGCCGCTGCCGACGATCGCCGAGCAGATGGCCGACCAGCTCGGTGGCTGGCGTGGGCTGGTCGAGTCCAGCATCCCGGTGGTGGTCTTCGTCCTCGCCAACATCATCGGCGATCTGCGGCCGGCGGTGATCGCCTCGGTCTCCGTCGCGGTGCTGATCGCCGGGGTGCGGCTGGCCCAGCGGCGGCCGATCCGGCACGCCGTCAACGGCCTGTTCGGCGTCGGCATCGGCGCGGCCATCGCCTGGCGCACCGGCGACGAGCGTGACTTCTACCTTCCCGGCATCCTCTACGGCATCGGGTACGGCATCGCCCTGCTGATCTCGGCGGCGATCCGGCAGCCCCTCGTCGGCTGGATCTGGTCGGTGCTGGTCGCCAAGGGCCGCTCGGAGTGGCGCAGCGACCCGAAGCTGGTGCGTACCTTCACCCAGCTGACCGTGCTCTGGGGTGTGGTCTGGCTGGCCAAGGTGGGCGTGCAGGCGGGGCTTTACCTGGCCCACCAGGACACCGCGCTGGGCGTGGCCCGGCTGGCGTTGGGCTACCCGCCCTACGCGCTGCTGCTGCTGATCACGGTCTGGACGGTGCGCCGGGTCACCCGTGACTCGCCGCCGGCCCCGCTGCCCAGCGCCTGAGCGACGCCGAGCCACCCCGGCCGGCGGTCAGCGTGAGCCGCGGGTCCGTTCGACGCTGTCCGGTCCGAGGACCACCGCGCGGACCTGGTCCTCCACCTCGGCGGTGCAGACGAAGATCAGCTCGTCGCCGGCCTCGATCGGGTCGTCCGGGCTGGGCACCAGAACCCGCTTGCCCCGCAGGATCGCGACCAGCGCGGAGTCGCGGGGCAGCGGCACGGCGTGCAGTGGCTGACCGACGTAGGGGGCGGTCGGCGGGAGGGTGATCTCGACGAGGTTCGCCTCGCCCTGTCGGAAGGTCATCAGCCGGACCAGGTCGCCGACGGTGACCGCCTCCTCGACCAGCGCGGCCATCACGCGTGGCTTGCTCACCGCCACGTCGACGCCCCACTGCTCGGTGAACAGCCACTCGTTCTCGGCCCGGTTGACCCGGGCCACCACCCGGGGCACCGCGAACTCGGTCTTGGCCAACAGCGACAGCACCAGGTTGGTCTTGTCGTCGCCGGTCGCCGCGACCACCACGTCGCACCCGGCGACGTCGGCCTCCTCCAGGCTGGTCAGCTCACACGCGTCGGCAAGCACCCACTCGGCGGCCGGCACCCGGTCCGGCCGCAGCATCTTGGGTTGGCGCTCGATCAGCATCACCTGGTGACCGTTGTCGATCAACTCCTGGGCGATCGAGCGGCCCACGTTGCCCGCGCCCGCGATGGCGACCCGCATGGCTCAGAGCCCTCCTTCCGGCGGCGCCGCCGCCACCGACGTGACCGTCGCCACGATGTCGTCGCTGACCAGCATGAACACCTGGTCACCCTCCTGCAGGACGGTGGAGCCGGTGGGCAGCGTGCCGATGCCGAAGCGGATCAGGTAGGCCACCCGCGCCCCGGTCGCCTCCTCGAGCGTCCGCACCGGTCGGCCGACCCAGTCCTTGTGAACGGGAACCTCGACGATCGACACCGTGCTCGTCGGGTCGCGGAAGATCTCCACGTTGCCCTCCGGCACCAGGTGTCGCAGCATCCGGTCCGCCGTCCACCGCACGGTGGCCACGGTGGGGATGCCCAGCCGTTCGTAGACCTGCGCCCGGCGCTGGTCGTAGATGCGGGCGGCGACCCGGGACACGCCGAACGTCTCACGGGCCAGCCGGGCCGAGATGATGTTGGAGTTGTCGCCGCTCGACACGGCCGCGAAGGCGTCCGCGCGCTCAATGCCGGCCTGCCGGAGCACCTCGCCGTCGAAACCCGCCCCGGTCACCGTGATTCCGGCGAAGTCGGGGCCGAGCCGGCGGAAGGCGTCGGCGTCCTGGTCGATCACCGCCACCGAGTGCCCTCGGGACTCCAGGCTGTGGGCGAGGGTCGATCCGACCCGGCCACACCCCATGATCACGACGTGCACGCTGTCCCTCCCAAGGTGCGTACCACCTCCGCTGCCGGTGGCCTTCGAGTGCGAGCCTGCCACGTCCCGGTCGCGGGCGGCGACCGACCGTACCCCGCCGTCTCGACCAGCGGTGATCGCCCACCCCCGCGCCCACGCCGGGGTGGTCGTACTCTTGGCGTTCGTGGCCAGTCCCACCTCGCTGGTGAAGCGACTTCTCCTCGGTCGACCGTTCCGGTCCGACCGGCTGCAGCACACCCTCCTGCCGAAGCGCATCGCGCTGCCCGTGTTCGCGTCCGACGCGCTGTCGAGCGTCGCGTACGCGCCCGACGAGATCCTGCTGACCCTCTCCATCGCGGGGGCCTCGGCGTTCCTGTTCTCGCCCTGGATCGCCCTCGCGGTGGTCGTGGTCATGCTCACCGTGGTGGCGAGCTACCGGCAGAACGTGTACGCCTACCCCTCCGGCGGCGGCGACTACGAGGTCGCCACGGTCAACCTGGGGCCGAAGTTCGGCGTCGGCGTGGCAAGCGCCCTGCTCGTCGACTACGTGCTGACGGTGGCGGTGTCGGTCTCCTCCGGGGTCGCCAACCTCGGCTCGGTGGTGCCGTTCGTGGCCACCCACAAGGTCCTCATCGCGGTGAGCGCGGTGGTCCTGCTCACCGCGGTCAACCTGCGCGGGCTGCGCGAGTCGGGCACGGCGTTCGCCATCCCCACCTACGGCTTCGTGATCGTGATGCTCGGCATGCTGCTCACCGGGTTGTTCCGGGTCTTCGTGCTGGGCGACGAGCTTCGCGCACCGAGCGCCGACCTGGTGATCCAGGCCGAGCACAGCGTGACCGGTTTCGCGCTTGTCTTCCTGCTGCTGCGAACGTTCAGCTCGGGCGCCGCCGCGCTCACCGGCGTGGAGGCGATCTCCAACGGGGTGCCGGCGTTCAAGGCGCCGAAGAGCCGCAACGCCGCCACCACCCTGCTGCTGCTCGGCACCATCTCGGTGAGCATGCTGGTCGGGATCATCTGGCTGGCCCGGCTCACCCACCTGCAGTTCGTCGAGGATCCGAACCTCCAGATCGTCTCCGGCCCCGACGGGTACGTGCAGAAGACCGTCACCACCCAGCTCGGCGAGACGGTCTTCGGTTCCGGGTCGATCCTGCTCTACGTGCTGGCCGGGGTGACCGCCCTGATCCTGTTCCTGGCCGCGAACACCGCGTTCAACGGCTTCCCGGTGCTCGGCTCGATCCTGGCCCAGGACCGCTACCTGCCCCGCCAGTTCCACACCCGGGGCGACCGGCTGGCCTTCTCCAACGGGATCACCTTCCTCGCCCTCTTCGCGATCGTGCTGATCGTGGGCTTCCAGGCCGAGGTGACGAAGCTGATCCAGCTCTACATCGTCGGGGTCTTCGTCTCGTTCACCGTCTCCCAGGTCGGCATGATCCGACACTGGAACCGGCACCTGCGTACCGAACGGGACCCGGAGGCGCGCCGCCGGATGTACCGCTCCCGGGCGATCAACACCTTCGGCGCGGGCCTGACCGGCGCGGTGCTGGTGATCGTCCTGATCACCAAGTTCCTGCTCGGCGCCTGGATCGCGATCGCGGCGATGGCGGTGATCTACGTGTTGATGCTGGCGATCCGCCGGCACTACGACCGGATCGCCGTCGAGTTGACCCCGCCGGACGAGGGCCGGGCCGTGCTGCCTGCCCGCAACCACGCGATCGTGCTGGTCAGCAAGCTGCACCAGCCGACGCTGCGGGCCATCGCCTACGCCCGCGCCACCCGACCGGACACGCTGACCGCCGTGACCGTCAACGTGGACGAGAAGGACACCCGGGAGTTGCAGGCCGACTGGGAACGACGGGAGATGGCCATCCCGCTCACCGTGATCGACTCGCCGTACCGGGAGATCACCCGGCCGATCCTGGACTTCGTCGCCTCCACCCGCCGCAAGTCGCCCCGGGACGTGGTCACCGTCTTCATCCCGGAGTACGTGGTCGGCCGCTGGTGGGAGAACCTGCTGCACAACCAGAGCGCCCTGCGGCTCAAGGGCCGGCTGCTCTTCGAGCCGGGGGTGATGGTGGTAAGCGTGCCGTGGCAGCTCGCGTCGACGGCGAGCAAGAACCTGGACCGGCTGGACGCCACCCTGTCCCGGACCCCGGCGCGGGGGCCCCGGAGCACCGGGTCACCGCTTGTCGCCGCCCCGCCGACGGTCTCCGCGCCGCCCGGCGAGGGGGAGCCGGAGGGCACCGCAACGAGGGGAAACACCCGTGACTGAGTCGGGCGGTCAGCGGACCGCGACACCTCGGACGTCGTCGGCATCGTCCGCCGGGTCCACCCCGGAACGGGGCCTGGCCGAGGCGGACCGGGTCGAGCTGACCGTCGACGCGGTCGCCCCCGGCGGGCACTGTGTCGCCCGGGTCGACGGGCAGGTGGTCTTCGTCCGGCACGCGTTGCCTGGTGAACGGGTCGTCGCCGAGGTCACCGAGGTGCACCGGGGGTTCGTCCGGGCCGACGCGGTGACCGTCCTGGAGCCCTCACCGGACCGGGTCGAGCCGCCCTGCCCGTACGCCAGGCCCGGTGCCTGCGGGGGCTGCGACCTTCAGCATGTCGCCCCGGCGGCGCAGTTGGCCTGGAAGGCCGCAGTGGTACGCGAGCAGTTGGTCCGCCTCGGCGGGCTGACCGACGTCGAGCTGGACCGGCTCGGCGTCCGGGTCGAGGCGCTGCCCGGCGGGCTGCTCGGCTGGCGCTCCCGGGTCCGGTACGCGGTCGACGGCGCGGACCGGGCCGGCCTGCTCAAGCACCGCTCGCACGAGGTGGTGCCGATCGACCGCTGCCGGATCGCCCACCCGGCCATCCAGCACCTGCCGGTGCTCACCCCCACCGGGGCGCGCTGGCCGGACGCCGAGGCGGTGGAGACCGTGGCCAGCACCGGCGGGGACGTCACCGTCACGGAGGTCCGCGACGGGGTGCCCACCCCGGTCAGTGGCCCGACCGACGTCCGCGAGGTCGCCGCCGGACGGGACTGGACGCTGCCCGCGTCCGCCTTCTGGCAGGTGCACCCGGCCGCGGCGGACACCCTCTCCACGGCGGTGTTGGAGTTGCTGGACCCGCAGCCCGGCGAGACCGCCTGGGACCTCTACGGCGGTGCCGGGCTGTTCGCCGCCGGGCTGGCCACACGGGTCGGCGCGACCGGGCGGGTGACAGTTGTCGAAGCGGCGGCGCAGGGTGTCGCCGCCGCCCGGGAGAACCTCGCCGACCTGCCCAACGTGGAGGTGGTGTCGGCCCGGGTGGAGACCGCGCTGGCCCGCCGACGGATCACCGGCCCGGTCGACGTGGTGGTGCTCGACCCGCCGCGCTCCGGGGCCGGCGCCCCGGTGGTCCGCGCGCTGGTCGCCGCCGGTCCACGGGCGGTCGCGTACGTGGCCTGCGACCCGGCGGCCTTCGCCCGGGACGTACGCACCTTCGCCGACCACGGGTGGCGGCTGGCGGCGCTGCGGGGCTTCGACCTCTTTCCGATGACGCAGCACGTCGAGCAGGTCGGGCTGCTCGTCCCGCCGCCGGACGAGCGGTAGCGGGCAGCGGGCCGGGCTGCGGAGTACCGGAGGGCCGATAGACTCTCCGGTCATGAGCGTTGAAGAGGACACGGCCAACCACGGCCGGCTGCTGGGGACGGTTCGCGGTCCGCAGGACGTCAAGCGGATGTCCGGCGAGGAACTGGACGTCCTCGCCGCCGAGATCCGGGACTTCCTGATCGCCAAGGTCTCCCGTACCGGCGGGCACGTCGGGCCCAACCTCGGTGTGGTGGAGCTGACGCTCGCCATGCATCGCGTCTTCGACTCGCCCCGGGACCGGCTCCTGTTCGACACCGGTCACCAGGCATACGTACACAAGATCATTACCGGCCGTCAGGCCGGCTTCGACAAACTCCGTCAGCGCGGTGGCCTCTCCGGCTACCCCAGCCAGGCGGAGAGCGAGCACGACCTCATCGAGAACTCGCACGCCTCCACCGCGCTGTCCTACGCCGACGGTCTCGCCAAGGCGTACGCGCTGCGGGGCGAGGCGCGCAGCGTGGTCGCCGTCGTCGGGGACGGCGCGCTGACCGGCGGCATGTGCTGGGAGGCGCTGAACAACATCGCCACCGCCGGCAACTCCCTGGTGATCGTGGTCAACGACAACGGTCGCTCCTACTCGCCGACCATCGGCGGCCTGGCCGACCACCTCTCCTCGCTGCGCCTCAACCCGGGCTACGAGAAGGTCCTCGACACCGTCAAGGACGCCCTCGGCTCCACCCCGCTCGTCGGCAAGCCGATGTACGAGGTGCTGCACGCGGTCAAGAAGGGCATCAAGGACGCGGTCGCCCCGCAGGCCATGTTCGAGGACCTCGGCATCAAGTACGTGGGCCCGGTGGACGGGCACGACGTGACGGCGGTCGAGGCGGCGCTGCGCGCGGCCAAGAACTTCGGCGGCCCGGTCATCGTGCACGCCGTCACCCGCAAGGGCTACGGCTACCGCCCCGCCGAGGAGGACGAGGCGGACTGCCTGCACGGCCCCGGCAGCGCCTTCGACGTGGAGACCGGCGCGCTGCTGGCCGCCCCGTCGGTGAAGTGGACGCACGTCTTCGCCGACGAGCTGCTGGCCGTCGCCGACGAACGCCCGGACGTGGTGGGCATCACCGCCGCGATGGCCGAGCCGACAGGCATCGCGAAGCTGGCCCGCAAGTACCCCGAGCGGGTGTACGACGTGGGCATCGCCGAGCAGCACGCAGCCACCTCGGCGGCCGGGCTGGCGCTCGGCGGCCTGCACCCGGTGGTCGCGGTCTACGCCACCTTCCTCAACCGCGCCTTCGACCAGGTCCTGCTGGACGTGGCGATGCACAAGCTGCCGGTGACCTTCGTACTGGACCGGGCGGGCATCACCGGCCCGGACGGGCCCAGCCACTACGGCATCTGGGACATGTCGGTCTTCGGGGTGGTGCCCGGGCTGCGGATCGCCGCCCCCCGCGACGCCGCCACCCTGCGCGAGGAACTGCGCGAGGCGTTGGCAGTCGACAACGGCCCCACAGTGGTGCGGTTCCCCACCGGCGCGGTCGCCGCGGACCTGCCGGCGCTGCGCCGGGTCGGCCCGGTCGACGTGCTTGCCGAGTCCGCCCGTACCGACGTGCTGCTCGTCGCCGTCGGCTCCTTCGGCCAGTTGGGCATGGAGGTGGCCGCCCGGGTCGCCGAGCACGGCTACGGGGTCACCGTCGTCGACCCCCGCTGGGTGCGTCCGGTCCCGGCGGAGCTTGTCGACCTGGCCGCCCGGCACCGGCTCGTGGTCAGCGTCGAGGACGGCGTCCGGGTCGGTGGGGTGGGCGACGCGCTCGCCCAGGCGATGCGCGACGCCGACGTCCGGGTGCCGCTCAAGGACCTGGGCGTACCGGCCGACTGGCACCCGCACGGCACCCGCGCGCAGATCCTCGCCGACCTGGGCCTGACCGCCCAGGACGTGGCCCGAAACGTCACCGGTTGGATCTCCGGCCTGGACGCCACCCCGGACCGCCTCACCCCGAGCGACGCAGCCGCACAGAACTGACCGCAGGCAAGACGAGACGGCGGGCGCCCTTTCGAGGGGTGCCCGCCGTCTCGCTTGATCCCGACCCCACGTCCCCCACCCCGCCGCACCCCCACCATGCCCGGTACGCCGCGCCCGGTCACCCGTGCCCGGCCACCCCGCCCCGCCGCCGTCCCCGCCCCGCTGTCTCCGGTCGATCAAGGACTAATGGTGGGCGGATGCTGATGATTCGCGACTTTTGGGGGGCACCACAAGTCCATGATCGATCGGGTGAGGGGTGCCGTGCGGTGGTGTGGTGGTGCGGGAGACCTCATTGCGTCGCTCCGCTCGCCGATCTTGCACTTTCGGTCGACGAAACGCCCCTTGAGCCCCGATTTGTCGGCGCAGAAAGTGCAAGATCGCGCGGGCGGGGCCAGGGCGCGGGGTGCGGGGCCAGGGCGCGGGGGCGGGGCTGGGAGGGTGGGGCTAGCGGGGGGAGATGGAGCGGTAGTGGGTCTTGTCGGTATTGGCGAGGCTGTAGGTCTGGGAGCGGGCCGGGGTGGGCACGACCACCAGGCCGGGGCGTTCGACCAGCAGGGGGGTGCCGGGCGGGACGGACAGGGAGCTGTCCCGGGTGGGTCGCCAGCTCAGCACCACGAGCGGTTGGTTGGGCACCGGCAGTTGGTACGCCTGCAACGGGGTGGCCCGGTCGGCGGGTGAGACGACGGGGGCGCTGCCGTCGGCCGGGCGGTAGATCACCGCAGTCATCGCGCCGGCGTCGGTGTCCCAGCTGAGTTGCTGCAACTCGGCCGCCTCGCCGCCGCCGAGGGCGACGTCGCCGAGCGAGCGTACGGTGAGCTTCGCCATCGGCCAGGACGTCGGCACCGAGCGGGGGGCGTCCCGGTCTCCGATGCGGCGCGGGATGCTGCCGAACGGGCCCCGATCGCCGCCCAGCACGCAGGTGTCCAGGCCGGTGAGCGCCCTTCGACCCGTGCCGGACTCGTCGCGGACCAGCGGGTAGCGCGGATCGACGGTGCCGGTGCCCAGGTCGAGCAGCCGGTCGGCGGCCCGCCCACGGGGCAGCGACTCGGTGCTGCGCAGGGTCGCGGTGACACCGACGGCCGTGCAGGAGGGCACGTCGACAGGCGCGCTGAGGCCGTCCGCGATGGCCAACGTCCGGTCCTGGGGCCCGAGCAGGGTCTGCACCCGGGCCGAGACCAGATAGCGCCGGCCGCCGGCCGTCTGCACCGGCAGCACGTCGGAGTAGACGAGGTAACCCGGGTCGGTGTACTCGGTGGCGCGGGTGACCGCGTACCGGTCTCCCGCGCGGGTCAGTTGCAGCAGCCAGGACGCGCTTTCGCCGGGCACGTCGGCGGCGACGAGCGCCACCGGGGCGCCGTCGACCCGGCCGGAGAAGAGGATGCCGGACGAGGGCAGGTGCGCGCGGTCGTCGGCCGGCGAGCGCCAGCCCCGGACCGCCGTGGTGACCGCCGCCGTCACCGTGGCGTCACCGGAGAGGTCGCCGCGCGGTGGCCAGACCGCCAGAGTGCCGTCCAGGCTGTCGTACCCGACCCGGAGGTCCTGCGGCTTGCGTTCCGCCACCGGACCGCAGGCCGTGCCGGCCAGCAGCGCGCTCAGCAGGACGGGAAGCGCCCTGCCGTACCGACGGCCTGGAGTCACCTGGTCCGCCCCCGATCGCCTCGCCGTCGCTGTCGGAAAGCGCCATAGTACGAGATGTCCGGTGCGGAGCCTCAGCTGGCCGTCCCCCGAACCGCCACAATGGACACCACCGGGGCTTTAGGGTGATTTGGTTGCTCCGGTAGACTCCGCCGACTGTGACGCCTGCCGAGTCCCGCGCCCTGTCCGCGCCGCACCCGGAGGCGGCAGCCGACTCCGCCGAGTTGGTGAACTACCGCACACCGGTCGGTCTCTTCGCCGGTCCGCCCGCGCTGACCGCCCCCACCACACCGGCCGAGCCCACCACGGCACCGGCCGCCCCGACCACGCCGGGCGAGCCCACCACGGAGCCGGCCGCCCCCGCCAGGGAACCGGCCGAGCCCACCACCGAACCAGCGGCCCCGACCACGCCGGATGAACGCCCCACCGAACCAGCCGAGCCCGCCGCGCCCACCAGGGAACCGGCCGTCCCGGCCACGCCGGGCGGGCCCACGGCGGAATCGGACGACCCGACAGCGCCGGCCGAGCCCGCAGCTCCGACCCGTGCGGGGTGGCGGCGGTGGACCCGGCGTCGGCAGCACCTGGCGGTGGGCGGGCTGTTCCTGCTCGCCGCGATCTGGGTGACCAGCCGGATCTGGCTGGACCCGTCGGGCCGGGTGGCCTCGCTCTACACCGGTGACCCGGCGCAGGTGCAGTTCTTCCTGGCCCACTCGGTACGCGTGGTGCTGCACGGCGAGTACCCGTTCTACACCGAGCAGTTCAACTACCCGGACGGCGTCAACCTGATGGCCAACACGGCCGTGCTGGCGCTGGGCATCCCGATGGTCCCGGTGACGCTGCTCTTCGGGCCGGCGGTCTCCTTTGTGGTGTTGGTCACGCTGGGCCTCGCCGGTACTGCCATGGCCTGGTACCTGATGCTCTCCCGGCACCTGGTGCGGACCCCGCTCGCGGCGGCGGTCGGCGGCTGGTTCTGCGGGTTCTCGCCCGCGATGCTCTCGCACGCCAGTTGGCACCCGAACATCATCAGCCAGTTCCTGCTGCCGTTCATCGTGTGGCGGGTGATGGTGCTCACCGGCTCCAGGAAGCCGGTGCGGGACGGGGCCCTGCTGGCCCTGCTGGTGACCGCGCAGGCGTTCATCAACGAGGAGATCCTGCTCTTCACGGCGCTTGCCTGCGGGGTCTTCCTCCTTGCGGTGCTCGCCCAGGAGCCGGCCCGGTGGCGGGCGGCCTGGCGGCCGCTGGGTGCCGGCGTGGTGACCTGCGCGCTGCTGGCCGGGGCGCTGCTGGCGTACCCGCTCTACGTGCAGTTCGCCGGGCCGATGGCCTACCACGGCCTCAGCGACGCGGTGCAGGACTACGGCAACGACATCGCCGCCTTCTTCGCTCAGGGGTCGCCCACCCTCGGCGGCAACCAACGCGCCAACATCAACCTGGCGCCGAACTACTCGGAGGAGAACGCCTTCTTCGGCTGGAGCCTGTCGCTGCTGGCCATCGGCATCGTGGTCTGGCTACGCCGGGAGTTGATCGTTCGGGCGCTCGCGGTGACCGGCGTGTTCTTCGCCGTGCTCTCCCTCGGCGAGCGGGTCTCCTGGTGGGACCGGGAGCTGATCACCGGGCCGTGGCAGTGGTTGGTCCACCTGCCGCTGCTGGACGCGGTGGTGCCGACCCGGTTCGGGCTGATCACCAGTGTGGTGGTCGGTCTGCTGCTGGCGCTCGCCGTCGAGCGGGCCTGGGCGCTGCGTGCCGCCGACCGGCGTACCGTGCGGGTGCTCACCGCCGCGGGCCTGGCCTTCGCGCTGCTGCCGATCGCGCCGATGCCGCTGCGGATGGTCACCCGACCGCCAGTGCCGGACTTCATCACGGCGGACCGTTGGCGGGCCTACGTGGGGCCGGACCAGACGCTGGTGCCGATCCCGGTGCCGAGCATGGGCAACACGCACGGCATGCGCTGGGCGGCGGCCACAAACCTCGACTTCAAGATTCCCGGCGGTTACTTCCTCGCGCCTCGCAACGGCAACACCGGCGACGCGGGCCGGTTCGGCGGTCGCCCCAGCGGGGTGGGTCAACTGCTGGAGGAGGTGGCCACCACCGGCCGTACGCCGAAGCTCGACGATCGGCAGCGGCGGCGCTTCACCGACGAGCTGCGGCACTGGCGGGCGGCGATCCTGGTGCTGCCGGTGCGGCAGCAGAACGCCGAGCCTCTGCGACGGACGGTCGAGGAGTTGGTCGGCCCCGGCCGCCAGGAGTTGGACGTCTGGCTCTGGGACGTCCGGACGCTCAGCGACCGTTCGGTCTGATGACCACCGGGACGACGTCCCCGGACACCTCGGCAGCGGAGACGGTCGGCGCGTCCCGTCCGGCCTGGCTGCGGGACGCTCTCGTGGTCGCCGGCTACCTGGGCCTCGCCGTGGTGGTGACAGCCGGCCAGTGGGGTCGTCCGTGGTCGCTGTTCCACCAGGCGGGTGACCAGATCCTCTTCGAGTGGATGTTGGCCCACGCGGCCCACGCGGTGGTCGAGGGGGAGAACCCGCTCTTCAGCGCCGGGTTGAACGCGCCCGACGGGTTCAACCTGATGGCGAACACCTCGGTGCTGGGCCTGGGTGTCCCGCTGACGCCGGTCACCCTGCTCTTCGGCTCGCAGGTGGCGTTCTGCGTGGCGGTCGTCTGCTGTCTCGCGGGGACCGCCGCCGCCTGGTACGTGCTGCTGCGCCGCCGTCTGCTCACCACCCGGGCCGCTGCCGCGGTGGGTGGGCTGATCTGCGGCTTCGCCCCGGGCATGATCGCTCAGGCCGGCGCCCATCTGCACATCGCCGCCCAGTTCCTGGTGCCCGCCATCCTCGCCCTGGTGTTCCGGCCCGCCTCGGACGCGGCCCGGCCCGACGTGTGGCGGCCCGGCGTCTGCCTCGGACTGCTGCTCGTCTGGCAGGTCTTCATCGGTGAGGAGGTGCTGGTCTTCCTGGCGCTCGCGACCGGGGTCTTCGCGCTTGCCTACGCGCTCGCCGACCGGGTGGCCGCGCGGCGTCTCGCGCCGGCCCTCTTCGGTCGGCTCGCGGTGGCGGCCGGGGTGGCGGCGGTGCTGCTCGCGTACCCGCTGTGGTTCCAGTTCCACGGCCCGCAGCACTACTCCGGGATGGCGTTCGCCACGCAGGCCTTCGCACTGGATGTCGCCTCGTTCACCGCGTCGGCCCGGCAGACCGTGCTCGGTGACGACTGGCTGCCGGGGTTTCTCGCTCCCAACCCGACCGAGGAGAACTCGTTCTTCGGCCCGGGTCTGCTGGTGCTCGCCGTGGTGATCGTGATCTGGCAGTGGCGACGACCGCTGGTCCGGGCTCTGGCCGCCTGTGGCGTTGTCTTCGCGGTGCTCTCGCTCGGCGTCGAGCTGCGGCTGGACGGCGCGGCGACAGGCATTCCGGGGCCGTACCGGCTGTTCGGCGGGCTGCCGCTGCTCGACCTCGCGGTGCCGGCCCGGTTCGCGCTGGTCTGCGTACCGGTGCTCGGGGTGCTGGTGGCGCTGTCCCTGGATCGGGTCCGCGCGGCGGGTGCGCCGACGGCGGCGTCGGGCCTGCCGGTGCGGCTGCTGTGGGCCGGCGCGGTCGCCGCCGCACTGCTGCCGCTGACGCCGACGCCGATCCGGGTGGTGCCGGTCGCGCCGGTGCCGGCGTTCGTCGCCGCCGGCGGCTGGCGTCCGCTGGTGCCGCCCGGCCGGACGGTCGTCGCGGTGCCCCCGGTCACCGGTGCCGGACGCAGCCCGGCGATGCTCTGGTCCGCCCGGACCGGCCTGGCGTTCGACGCGCCCGGCGGTTACTTCATCGGCCCCAGCGGCCCGGACGACCCGGCGGCCCGGTGGGGGGCGCCGGACCGGCCCACGTCGGTGCTGCTCCGGCAGGTGGCCGAGACCGGCGCGGTGCCGGTGCTCACCGACGCCGACCGGCGCCAGGCCGTCGAGGACCTGCGGCACTGGCGTGCCGCGGTGGTCGTACTCGGCCACCTGGAGCACGGCGACCCGGTCCGCCGAACCGTCGACGACCTGCTCGGCCCGGGCCTCCCGGTCGACGGTGGTTGGCTGTGGGACGTCCGGGACCGGGTCGGCTGAGCGGGCCGGTGGCGTCGCCTCCGACTAGCCCACCAGGGCGCGCACGTCCCAGACCCAGACGTCGTCGACCCGCTGCGCCGGACCGAGCAGCGCGGTGACCAGATCCCGGAGCACCGCCTCGCGGGGGTGCGCCCCGAGCACGACCACCGACGCCCGCCAGAACCGCAGGTCCTCGACGGCCTGGCGGCGGTTCTCGTCGGTGAGCGCCGGGAGCGTGCCGCTGTCCATGGTGGAGTAGATCAGGGTGCTCGTCGGCCGGTTCGGTGCGCCGAAGACGCCCTCACCCAGCTCGTTCGGGCCGATGAAGTAGCCGCCCGGAACGGGGAACTCCTGCCCGGTCAACGCGCTCCACCGCAGCGTGGGCAGGCCGTGCACGTTGCTCGGGATCGGCACCGGCACCAGGGTTCGACCCGCCGGCACGTAGGGCCGCCAGCCGCCCGCGGTGATGAAGTGCGGCGGCGGGTCGATCTGCTGGGCGGGCAGCGGCCGGGGGAAGAGCGGCAGCACGGCGAGGGCGACCGCCGCGTACCCCACCGGGCGCAGCCACCGACGGCGCGCCGCGACCGGCGCGGCCGGCTCGGCGGCCTCGTCGGATGCCGCCGGGTTCGCCTCGGTCGTGCGCTGGGCCGGCACCCGCGGCCGGTCGGCAGGCGGGCGCCCCTGGCGGTACGCGGCGTCCCAGGTCAACGCGAGCAGTACGCCCACCGCGGCGGCGACCACGAGCGTCAACCGGGTCGGCATCATCATCTCGACGAGCGGCAGGTCGTCCGACACGTACGACCACGGGCCGCGGATGCCGGTCTCCACCCCGTCGAAGCGCACCCACGGCCCGATCGCGGCCACGCTGAACACCACGATGAGCACGGCGACGATCCGGGTGGCGAGCGAGCGGCGGAACAGCAGCACCAGCGCCACCACCGAGAGCAGCACCAGCGGCCAACCGAACCAGGTGTTCTGTTCGGTCAGGCCGATCGTCTTCTCCACCGCCGGGTCACCGGCCCAGGTGTCGCGGGCGAAGGTGACGAAGGCGACCAGGTCCTCGCCCCAGTTGTGGAACACGCCACCCTGTAGGCCCCGGTACGACTGCGGGCCGTTGAACTGGAACCAGATCGGGTACGCCGTGAGCACCAGGGCCAGCCCGCCGGCGACGCCCAGCCCGGCCAGGAACGGGCCGGCGGCGGCCCGGGTGGCACGTGGCCGTTGGACGGCGTACGCCACCACGATGACCAGGCAGGCCAGCGCGGTGAGCAGCAACATCTCCTCGTTGATGAAGATCTGGTACGCCACCAGCGCACCGAGCACCAGCCCGTTGCGTCGCCACCGGCCCGGCTCACCGAGGCTCAGCACCCGCACCACGATCAGCGGGAGCAGGAAGTTGGACACGAAGTTCGGTTGGCCGTTGGCGTGGTGGATGATCCCCGGCGCGAAGCCGAGGAACGCCCCGCCGACGAACGCCGCCGCCCGGGAGCGCACCAGGTGGCGAGAGAGCATCCAGTACCCGGTGCCGGCGGTGGCCGCCAGCGCCGCGCCCAGGTAGAGCGCGTACATCACCTGGGGGCCGAGCAGCATGGTCAGCGGTGCCAGCGGCAGGGTCACCCCGAGCAGCGAGGTGTTGGCCATCATGTTCACCCCGTCCGGGGCGTTCTGCCGGGCGGTGAAGAGCGGGTTCTCCAGGTGCCGCACCGAGAACGCGCCGTGCGCGAACAGCCACTCGAACCAACTGTGGTCGGTGGGCAGGTGCGAGGAGACCCGGCCGTTGACGTCACCCCAGTAGTTGAGGCAGACGAAGACGCCCAGCAGCACATAGGCTCCGAGGGCCAACAGGTCGGCTCGGGCCGGGCGGCGTCGAGGCCGCCGTGTCGACTCGGCCTCGGCCGGGTCGGCGTCGGTCAGGGATTTCAGCGAAGGGTCTACCACCGGCACAGCCACGACGCGCCATCGTACAGGCGGGGTTCCGTCGCTTTTGCCGGCCCGGTGCGCTGACGGTCGGTTTGCCGGGCGGTGACCTGTCGGCCAGCCTTGACTGGTGACGGAGGGACGATCGTTGTCGATCATCGAGCTGGGCGAGGTTCGGGACGAGCCCGCGGCGGGGCCCCCGGATCGCCGCCCGCGCGCCGCGGGTCGCCCGGTGCGCAGCGCGGCGGTGCTCGTGCTCAGCCTGGTGGTGCTGGCCGGTGCCGCGCCGGTGCCGCAGCGGGCGGTGAGCACGGTGCCGGCGGCGCGGAGGGCCACGGTGTACCTGGCCGCGGACGGCGTCTTCGTCGTCGATCCGCCGACCCCCGACGGGGACCGTTACCTGACCGCGTACGACCAGCCCACAGCGACCGGCACCGGGGTGCGGCGGCGTTGGCAGGCGTCGCTCGCCCGCACCGGTGACTACCTCGACGTCCGGGTCGAGCGTGGGTTGGTGCTGGCCGTGGCGGTCAACGCACCGGACCGGATGTTCCAGACCACCGCCTACGACGGCGCGACGGGCAGGCAGCGTTGGCAGCTCCCGGGGGCGGTCCAACCGGCGGTCGGTGACGGCCTGCTGCAATCAAACATCCGGCAGGACGAGCCGAGCGCGATGACCCGGATCGATCCCGACTCCGGCCGATCGATCTGGTCGGTGCCGATCGCGGCGTCGGCGAACCTCTCCTACCACGTCGTCGAGGGCCGGGTCGACAGGTTCGCGCTGCTCCAGGCGACCGGCGAGGTGCGGGTGCACGACGCGGTCACCGGCAGGCTGCTGGGCAGCGTGGACACACTGCCCGGTGACCGGGCGGCGTTCCAGCGGATCCAGGTCGTCGACGACCTGCTGCTGCTCGTACCTCCCGGTAGCAGCCGGCTGGTGGCCTACCGGCTGGCCGGTCTGGAGCCACTGTGGACGGCGGAGGTTCCGTTGGCCAGCTACGCGGTCAGCTGCGCCGGCCTGCTCTGCGTGATACCGCAGACCGGCGGCCTGCAGGTGCTCGACCCGGCCAGCGGTGTGGTGCGGTGGTCGGAGCCGAGCCAGGACAACCTGGTCGACGTCCGGCACGGTCGGTTGTTGATGGCCAAACCCGGCCGGGGGTACGAGGTCCGGGACGTGGCCACCGGGCGGCAACGCATCGAGCTGGGTGCCTGGACGCTGATGTCGATGCCCGGGCCGGACGCACCGCTTGCCGGTGTGCGGCGGGGCGACAATGGTCGGATGGTCGTCGCCGAACTCGATCTGGCAGCCGCGCGAGCGCGAGTCGTGGACGTGCTCCCGAACGTCGCCGGTAGTTGCCAGGTGTCCCTGCCGGTCGTGCTCTGCCAGCGCCTCGACGGCAGCACCGCGCTGTGGCGGTTGACGCGGTGAGCGGCTCGGTGATCGACCTCGGTGAGCTGCGGCACGGCTCGGAACCGGAATCTCTGCCCCGCCCCACCCGCGCCCACGGTCGCCCGCTGCGCTGCGCGCTCGTCGTGCTGTTCGCGCTCGTCGCGCTCGCCGGCTCCGTCGTCACGCCCTCCCGGCCGGCCCCGCTGACGCTGCCGATCCGGTCCGGGGCCGACCTCATGATCGACGGTGACCTCCTCCTGGTCCTGGAGCCGGCCACCACCGCGACCCGACGGGCGCGGGTGTCCACCTATCGACTACCCGGCGGCGAGCCGGTCTGGCAGGCGCCGCTGTCGGCGGAGGCCAGGTACTGGGGGATGACCCCACTGGCCGGGATGCTGCTTGCCACCGGCTACGAGATCGGCCCGGAGGGTCGGGCGACGATGACCATCGCGTTGGACCGGGCGACCGGGGCGTACCGGTGGCAGCAGCCAGGCACCGTCTCCAAGCTGACCGACGGCAACGTGCTGCTGCGCGACGGCGGCGAGACCTTACCGTCCACTCTGCGCGTGGTCGATCCGTGCTGTGGCACCGTGCGTTGGCAGCTCTCCGGCGCCAGCGCCGAGACGACTGTGCGGGACACCGAGCGCGGGGTGGACCGGGTGGTGCTCAGCGAGGCGGACGGGCCGGTCGAGGTACGCGACGCGATCACCGGCGCGGTGCTGGCCCGCGCCGACCTGCGCCCGCCCGACGGTGGTCGGATCGGCCTGGACCTGACGAAGGACCTGCTGCTGGCCATCGACAGGGGCTCGGGCACGGTCACCGCGTACGGGCTTGATCAGCTTGAGGCCCGCTGGACCCGTGCCCGGCTCCACGTCGACTTCGCGTTGGACTGCGGCCCCGTTCTGTGTGTGCGCACCGGCAACAACGAACTACAGGCGCTCGACCCGGCAACCGGCGGGGTGCGCTGGCGCAGCACCCAGTGGGGGTGGGCCTGGCCGACCGACGGCCGGCTGATGGCCAACATCAGCGGTATCGGCCCGTTGGAGCAGTACATCGTGCTCGATGCGATGACCGGCCAGCAGGTGGCCGACCTGGGCCGGTGGGAGCTGTACCAACTCGGTCCCGGCGGCCGGTTGGTCGGCATCCGGCGGCACCCCGACGCCGGGGTGCTCGTCGGCGAGTTGGACGTCGGCGCCGCAGAGGTGCGCATCGTGGACGTGCTGCCCGACGCCACCGGGGAGTGTCAGGCGATCACCGGCTACCTGGTGTGCAGTGCGGCCGGCGAGTACCGGCTCTGGAAACTTCCCGACTGATCACCAGTTGGCCTGCTCGGGCGGCGGGGGCAGCGGCACCGACGGCGGTCGCAGCACGTACGCCACCCCGCCGCTGCCGCGTTGCCAGACCGCCTCGAAGCCCCGCCGCGGCACGGTACGGCGGACCGCGTCGTCGTCCGGCGCGTACGGGTCGTTGAGCACCGGGTCGCCGTCGGCGGTGAAGCCGACAAGGGTCATCAGGTGCCCGCCGGTGTCGTACCCGAGGCCCGGTACCTCGTCGGCGCGGAACGCGGCGGAGACGATCAGGGGGATGCCGGCGGCGATGAACGACTCCGCCTCGACGAGGGACCGTAGTCGGGTGACGAACGCGTCCACCCCGTGCAGACCGGCGTACGCGGTGTTGAACGGCCAGTTGCCGGCCCCGGCGTACGCCTGGTCGTAGCAGTGTCGGGCGGCGTGCACCACCACCGGTCGGGACCCGGGCGGCTGCACCCAGGCGTAGTGCTCCGGTGCCGGCGCGGCGCCCCAGTAGGCGAGCACCATCGAGGTGCAGGTGGGGCTGCACCAGGAGTCGCCACCACCACCGAACTGCGGGTACTGGCCGGCGTGCAGCCGCTGCGAGTAGCGGGGCACGTCAAGCACCCGGCCCCAGGCGGCGGACGCGGCGGGCGTCAGCTCGTACCCCTGGTCGGTCGGGGTCGGGCCGTTGGCGACCGCGCCGAGGCTGCGCAGCACCGGGCCGGTGGGGTCGTCGGCGGGCCGGCACAAGGTCACCCGCGCCTGCCACCCGGTGACCGTTGCTCCGGTCACGACCAGGGTGTCGGTGTCGACCCGGGCGGCGCTGTCGCGCTGTCCGGGCAGCGAGGTGCGTCGTACCTCCCGGTCGTCGGCGGCCCAGCGGGCCAGCCGGTACCAGTCGGTGCTTGGCGCGTCGTCGTGCCAGCCGCGCAGGTCGACCTCGATCCAGCAGCCACCCGGGGTGTCGGCCGTCCAGGACGGCACCACGTCGGCGACCGCGAAGCCGACCCGTACCGGCGGTGCCGTCCAGGTGCCCCGCTCGGCGACACCGTCGAGGGTGAGCCCTCGCCCGCCGGCGCGTACGCCGTCGCCGCTGCCGCTCGTCGTGTCGCCGGGCAGGTGGAAACCCCGGTAGGCGATGTCCCGCCGGGTGGGTGGTGCCGCTGTGGTCATGCCAGGTCCGTCCGTCGCTCGGTGCCGCCGGCCAGCATCGCGTACGCCGTGGTGGCCCGCAACGCCGCCCGGCGCGGACGGCGAGGGACGATTGTTGCCGGCCGGCACTAGGTTGTCGGTGGTCAGCAGCGAGGAGGCCGGGATGCGGGTACTGGTGGTCGAGGACGAGCGCAACCTCGCCGACGCGATCGCACGCGGGTTGCGCAAGCGGGGGATGGCTGTCGACGTGGCCTACGACGGCGACGCCGGCCACGAGGCGGCGTTCGTCACCAGGTACGACGTGGTGGTGCTCGACCGCGACCTGCCCGGCGTGCACGGTGACCAGATCTGCGCCGACCTGGCGGCCTCCGGCGCGTTGACCCGGGTGCTGATGCTCACCGCGAGCGGCACGGTGGCCGACCGGGTGGAGGGGTTGCAGCTCGGCGCGGACGACTACCTGCCGAAGCCGTTCGCCTTCGACGAACTGGTGGCCCGGGTGCAGGCGCTCGGCCGTCGGGCCACCCCGGCCGCGCCGCCGGTGCTCGAACTGGCCGATCTGGTGCTCGACCCGGCCCGCCGGGTGGCCACCCGCGCCGGCGTGCCGGTGGACCTCACCAACAAGGAGTTCGGGGTGCTCAGCGAACTGCTCAAGGCGCGTGGCGCGGTGGTCTCCAGTGAGGAGCTGCTGGAACGGGTCTGGGACGCGAACACCGACCCGTTCACCACGATCGTCCGGGTCACCGTGATGACGCTGCGCAGGAAGCTCGGCGACCCACCGCTGATCGAAACGGTGGTCGGCGCGGGCTACCGCACCGCCGAGGTCAGCGCATGAGCGCGAGGAGTGAGCCGGTTTTGCGAGCCCCGCAGTCGCGAATCGAGGGTGTGCTGTGACTCGCCGCTTGCGGCCCACTCTGCGGCTGCGGCTGACAGTGCTCAACGGGGTGCTGCTGATCGGGGCCGGAGCGATCCTGGTGCTGCTGGCCTGGCTGTTGGTCCGCGACGCGCTGCGGCCCACCGACGAGTTGGTGCCCGGCACGATCGTGCTGCTCTCCGACGGCCGGGAGATGGACGCCGCCGAGTGGCAGCGGCAGTTGGTCGACGCCGCCTCCGGGGAACTGCTGGCCAAGGGCCTGGTCGCGCTGTTGGCGATCAGCGTGGTCGGGGTGGCTGGCGCGTACGCGGTGGCCGGCCGGGCGCTGCGCCCGCTGCACCAGGTCACCGCCACCGCGCAGCGGCTCGGTGAGGCGACCCTGGACCAGCGGATCGGTTACTCGGGCGCGGACGACGAGGTGGCCGAGCTGGCCAAGACGTTCGACGCCATGCTGGACCGGATCGCGTCCGCGTTCGAGGCGCAGCGACGTTTCGTGGCGAACGCCTCACACGAGCTGCGGACGCCGCTCGCCGTGATGCGGACGGAGATCGACGTGACGCTCAGCGATGACGACGCGGACGCCGCCGAGTACCGACGGATGGCGACGGTGGTCCGCGACGCCTCCGAGCGGGCGAACGGTCTGGTGGACGCGTTGCTGGTGCTGGCCCGCAGCGAGGCGCAGGCCGGTCGGCAGTTGGGCCGGCGGACCGAGTGTGATCTCGCGGCGGGCACCGCCAACGCGCTCTCGGCGATGCGTCGCGAGGTGGAGCGGATCGGTCTGCGGGTGCAGACGTCGCTGGAGTCCGCGCCTGTCGTCGGCGACCCGGGGCTGCTCGACCGGCTGGCCGGGAACCTGATCGAGAACGCGGTCCGCTACAACCACCTGCACGGCCGGCTCTGGGTGCGTACCGGGACCGACGGTGTCAAGTCCTGGCTGGTGGTGGGGAACACCGGCTTCGAGGTGGACCAGGTCGACGTGCCGGGGTTGTTCGAGCCGTTCCGTCGTGGGGGTCGGGAACGTACCGGCGCCCGTGGTTCCGGTTTGGGGTTGTCCATCGTCCGGGCGGTCTGCACGGCGCACGGCGGCACCGTGCGGGTGATCGCGCAGTCGGGTGGTGGTCTCGAGGTGACGGTCACCCTGCCGTCGGCGGACGCCCCGGCGCTCAACGGCGCGTTGCCCAGCCCCGGCTGAACGGGGTTGCGCGCCCGGCTCGGCCGATGGCACGATCGCTCCGTCAGCTCGAGATGAGAGGGGGTGCGTCGATGTCCACCTATGTCGACTCCGCGCCCCGGGTCCGCGTCGGCTGACACCTCGGAGGCGGAGCGCCCCCGCACGGGTCGGGCGCTGATCGCCCACTCGAAGGGAAACCAGTTCCTGCGTGGTGCGCCGCGTACCCAACGGCCGCACCACGCCACCATCGTGGAGGACCACGCATGAGTTCGACGATCCACAACATCAGCATCGACTGTGCCGACACGTACGCCCTCGCCGGCTTCTGGTCGCAGGTCTTCGACTGCCCACGGCAGCCCGACGACTTCCCCGGCGACCCGGAGGCGATGCTCCTGCCGCCGGGTGGCCCGGAGGTGCTGTTCATCGCGGTGCCCGAGGGCAAGACGGTGAAGAACCGGCTGCACCTGGACCTGCAACCGGCTGACCGGACCCGGGCCGAGGAGGTCGAGCGGCTGCTCGGCATCGGCGCGACCTTCGTCGCCGACCACGTCGGCCCGACCGGCGGTGGCTGGGTGGTGCTCGCCGACCCGGAGGGCAACGAGTTCTGCGTGCTCGGCAACGCCGCCGAGCGGGCGGCAGCGGCGGCGGCGCGGGCCGCGGCAGCGGCGTCCACCACGGCACAGGTCGCCGAACCGGCCTGACCGTCGACGTACGGCACGGGGCCCCGACCACCCGAGGGTGGCCGGGGCCCCGGTCGCGTACGGCTCAGGACTGCTTCTGGACCTGGCCCCGGATCGTGGTGAACTCGGCCTTCGCCTGGTCGGCGGACTTGAAGTACATCACCACCATGCCCAGGCTGCCCCGGTCGGCCCAGACGCAGATGCCCAGTGGCACCGACTCGGCCTTGCCGTCGCCGCAGCGGGCCTCACCGCCGAGCGGGCCGGCGTCGACGGCCGCCATGTTCGTCACCGTGAGCTGCTTGTCGAGCTCCTTCACGTAGGCGTCGAGTTCTTTCTTGGGGTCGGTCAGCAGCGCGGACACCCCCGTGATCATGATGAGGTCCTGCTTGGCCGGGTCGCCGTAGAACGCGGCGACGGTGCTCGTCTCGTTCTGCGCCACCGCCTTCATTCCACTGACCGCCTGTTCGGCGGCCTGCTGCAGCTGCGGTTCGGTGAGCTTCGGCCGGCCGGCGAGAGTCTCCGGCGCGACCACCCGGGTCTTGCTGGCGTCCACGGCCTCGCTCACCGGCCCCTTGAGGGCGAACCAGGCGGCTGCGGCACCACCGAGGCAGAGCACCAGCACCACGGCCAGCACGGTCAGCACGATCTTGCCGACGTTCGACTTCTTGGCCGGGGGTGGGCCGCCGGCGAAGTTCGGGTCACCGTACGGCTGACCAGGCTGGGCCGGCGGGAAACCAGGCTGGGCCGGCGGGAAACCAGGCTGCGCCGGCGGGAAACCAGGCTGCGCGGGCGGGAAGTCCGGCTGGGCCTGCGGGAAGCCGCCGGACTGCTGCGGCTGCCCCTGCTGCGGCGGCGGCCAACCGCCCGGCTGCTGCGGCTGGTCGGAGGAATCGTGCGGCGGGCCGTACGGATTGGCCGGCGGCTGGGACATCAGTCAGCTCCAATATGGGGGTGCAAAACGTGTGATCCTAACCCGGTGCCCGACCCCGCCGTTGTCCCTGCGTAGGCACGCCTCCATCGGGCACCTGATCACAAACGGTCGCGGTGGCCGGCCGTCCAGGAGGGACGGTCCGACCACCGCGACGGTGGTGCTGCGAACGACTCAGGCTGGCCGTTTGCTCAGGCCGGCAGGCTGGCCGCGCCGCGCGGCAGGAACCGCTTGCCGGTGACCCGCTCGGAGGTGCCGGTCCGGTCCAGGTACGGCGTGACGCCGCCCAGGTGGAACGGCCAACCGGCGCCCAGGATCATGCACAGGTCGATGTCCTGTGCCTCGGCGACCACACCCTCGTCGAGCATCAGCCGGATCTCCTGCGCGAGCGCGTCGAGCGCGTTCTGGCGTACCTGCTCGGCGGTCAACGGCTGGTCACCCACCACGAGCAGCGCGGCCACCTCCTCGTTGACCTGGTCGTCGACCACGATCGGCTTGCCCGAGTCGGCGATCCGCTTGAGGTTCTCGCTGGCGGAGAACCGGTCCGGGTACGCGGCGTGCAGGGTCCCGCCCACGTGGTACGCGACGGCCGGCCCGACGAGCTGGAGCAGGGCGAGCGGGCGCATCGGCAGGCCCAGCGGGTCCAGGGCGCTGTTCGCCACGTCCAGTGGGGTGCCGGCGTCGACGGCGGCGAAGACCGTACCCAGGAAGCGGGTGAGCAGCCGGTTCACCACGAACGCCGGAGCGTCCTTGACCAGCACGCTCGACTTCTTCAGCTGCTTGCCGACCGCGAACGCGGTCGCGAGGGTCACGTCGTCGGTGCGCTCACCCCGGACGATCTCCAGCAGCGGCAGCACCGCCACCGGGTTGAAGAAGTGGAAGCCGACCACCCGCTCCGGGTGCTCCAGCTCGGCCGCCATCTCGGTGATCGACAACGAGCTGGTGTTGGTGGCGAGCACCGCCTCCGGGGAGACGATCTTCTCCAACTCGGCCCAGACCTGCTTCTTGACGCCCAGGTCCTCGAAGACCGCCTCGATGACGAAGTCCGCATCGCTGAAGGCGCTCTTGTCGACAGAGCCGCTGACCAGGCCGTACAGCTTGGCTGCGGTGCCCTTGTCCATCCGGCCCTTGGTGACGGCCTTCTCGATCTGGGTGTGCACGTAGCCGACGCCCTTGTCCACCCGGGACTGGTCGAGGTCGGTCAGCACCACCGGCACCTGGAGGCGGCGGGCGAACAGCAGCGCCAACTGGCTGGCCATCAGGCCGGCGCCGACGATGCCGACCTTGGTGATCGTGCGGGCCAGGCCCTTGTCCGGTGCGCCGGCCGGCCGCTTGGCCCGCCGCTGCACCAGGTCGAACGCGTACAGGCCGCTGCGCAGTTCCTCGGAGAAGACCAGGTCCGCGAGGGCCTCGTCCTCGGCGGCGGTGCCGGCGGCGAAGTCGCCATCCTTGGCCGTCTCCAACAGGTCGAGCGCCTTGTACGCGGCGGGGACCGCGCCGTGCAACCGCTGGTTCAGCGTCTCCCGGGCGAAGTAGAGCACCCCCGCCCACATGTCCTTGTCGACCTCCGGCCGGGTCACCGTGACCTGACCCCGGACCACCCCGGCGGCCCACTCCAGGGACCGCTCCAGGAAGTCGGCCGGCTCCAACAGGACGTCCGCGATGCCCAGCTCGGCGGCCTGCTTCGGCTTGAGCATCTTGTTCTGCATCAGCGGGTTCTGGATGATCACCTGGGTCGCGGCGGGGATGCCGATCAGGTTCGGCAGGAGCTGCGTGCCGCCCCAGCCGGGCACCAGACCGAGGGAGACCTCGGGCAGCGCGAGGGCCGCCGCGCCGCCGGAGAGCGTCCGGTAGTGGCAGTGCAGCGCCAACTCCAGGCCACCGCCCATCGCCGCGCCGTTGACGAACGCGAAGGTCGGGACGGTGCTGTCCTTGAGTCGGGCGAAGACCCGGTGCCCGAGCCGGCCGATCTCCAGTGCCTGCGCCCGGTCGGCGAGCTGCGGCAGGCCCACGATGTCCGCGCCCACACAGAAGATGTACGGCTTGCCGGTCACCGCGATGAACGCCGGGTCGGCGGCGAGCGCCGCGGTGATCGCCTCGTCCAGGCTGGCCAGCCCACCCGGGCCGAAGGTGTTCGGCTTGGTGTGGTCGAACCCGTTGTCAAGCGTGATCAGGGCGGCGGGACGGTCCAGCCCCGGTACGTTCACCTGGCGCAGCAGCGCGCGGGTGACGACCTCGTTCGGTGCCTTCACTTGTTGCCACCCTCCCAGTGCGGGTTCTCCCAGATGACAGTGCCGCCCATGCCGATGCCGATGCACATCGCCGTGAGGCCGTAGCGCACCTCGGGGTGCTCGGCGAACTGGCGGGCCAGCTGGGTCATCAGCCGCACACCGGAGGAGGCGAGCGGGTGACCGATGGCGATCGCGCCGCCCCACGGGTTGACCCGGGCGTCGTCGTCGGCGATGCCGAAGTGGTCGAGGAAGGCGAGTACCTGCACGGCGAACGCCTCGTTCAGCTCGAACAGGCCGATGTCGTCGATGCTGAGCCCGGCGAGGCGCAGCGCCTTCTCCGTCGACGGGATCGGGCCGACGCCCATCACCTCCGGCTCGACACCGACGAAGCCGAACGACACCAGCCGCATCGCGACCGGCAGGCCCAGCTCGCGGGCGGTGGCCTCGTCGGCCAGCAGACTCGCGGTCGCGCCGTCGTTCAGGCCGGCCGCGTTGCCCGCGGTGACCTTGCCGTGCGGGCGGAACGGGGTCTTCAGGGTGGCCAGCTTCTCCAGCGAGGTGTCCCGGGGGGCCTCGTCCACTCCTGCCAGACCCCACGCACCCTCGGCGTCGCGGATGGCCACTGGCACCAGGTCGTCCTGGAGCTTGCCGTTGGCGTACGCCTTGGCGGTCTTCTGTTGCGAGGCGAGCGCGAACGCGTCGGTGCGTGCCTTGGTGATGTGCGGGACCAGGTCGTGCAGGTTCTCCGCGGTGGAGCCCATCACCAGCGCGGACGGGTCGACAAGCTTCTCCGCGATGATCCGCGGGTTGGGGTCGACGCCCTCACCCATCGGGTGCCGGCCCATGTGCTCGACGCCGCCGGCGATGGCGATGTCGTACGCGCCCATCGCGATGCCGCTGGCCACAGTGGTGACGGCGGTCATCGCACCCGCGCACATCCGGTCGATGGCGAAACCGGGGACGGTCTTGGGCAGCCCGGCCAGCAGAGCGGCGGTGCGGCCGATGGTGAGGCCCTGGTCGCCGATCTGGGTGGTGGCCGCGATGGCGACCTCCTCGACCCGCTCCGGGGGCAGTTGCGGGTTGCGCCGCATCAGTTCCCGGATGCAGCGGATCACCAGGTCGTCGGCGCGGGTGTTGGCGTACATGCCACCCGCCTTGCCGAACGGGGTACGGACGCCGTCGACGAAGACGACGTCGCGAACTTCACGGGGCACTGGAGCCTCCTAGCCGAGGGGCACGTTGCCCCGAATGCTACTCGTCAGTAACCAAGCCCGTCCGCACCCCCCGCTGTGGCCCACCCCACACCCGGAGCGCACCAACGGGGAGGTCGAGGGGGTGTGGATCCGTGGGGGGTGGGGGTTTAGAGGGGTGGGGAGAGGGCTTCGGTGAGGTTGTGGGTGAGGAGGTTGATCTGCCACTCGCGGGCGTTGAGGCCGCGTAGCGTCTCCGCGACCGCCTCCTCGGTGACCTCCTCGGGCGGGGTCCAGGCCAACCGGCGGATCGAATCCGGGGTGATCAGGTTCTCCGGCGGGAGGTTGTGCTCACCGGCGATGCGGATCACGACCTCACGGCAGCGGGTCAGTCGGCCGGCCGCCACCGGGTCCCGTTCGGCCCACCGGTGCGGCGGGGGCGGACCCTCCACGGCCGGAGCGACCGGCAGCGAATCCTCCGGCAGTTGCCGGGCGTCGTCGAGGGCGGCGAGCCAGGTGCGGGCCAGCCGACGGACCGACCGGCCACCGAAGCCCGGCAGGGTCAGCAGCGTCTTCTCGTCCTTCGGGTCCAGCTCGGCCGCCGCGATGATCGCCGAGTCGGGCAGCACCCGACCGGGAGCGGCGTCCCGCCGGGACGCGATCTGGTCCCGGGCGTACCACATCGAGCGAACCCGGGCCTGGGCCCGAGCCCCCCGCAGCCGGTGGATGCCGGAGGTGCGCCGCCACGGTTCCGCGCGGACCCGCGGCGGGCGTGCCCCGGTGCGGACCAGCGCGGCGAACTCCTCCGTGGCCCAGGCCGACTTGCCCTGCCGGGTCAACTCGGCGTCGAGCGCGTCCCGCAGGTCGGTGAGCAGCTCCACGTCGAGGGCGGCGTACGTCAGCCACGACTCGGGCAGTGGTCGGCTCGACCAGTCGGCGGCCGAGTGGTGCTTCTCCAGGGTGAACCCGAGCAACTGCTCGGTGAGCGCGGCGAGCCCCACGCGTTCGAAGCCGGCCAGCCGGGCCGCCAGCTCGGTGTCGAACAGTCGGCGCGGGTGCAACCCCACCTCGGCCAGACAGGGCAGATCCTGGCTGGCCGCGTGGAGGACCCACTCGGCCTCGCCGATCACCGCGTCGAGGGTGCTGAGGTCGGGCAGGGGCAGCGGGTCGATCAGCGCCGTGCCCGCACCGGCCCGGCGTAGCTGCACCAGATAGGCCCGTTGGCTGTAGCGGTAGCCGGATGCCCGCTCGGCGTCCAGGGCGACCGGGCCGGTGCCCGCCGCGAAGCGGGCCACGACCTCGGCAAGCTCGGCCGGGGCGGCCACCGGATCGGGGGTGCCGTCACGTGGTGCGATCAGCGGAACGGGCCCACCGTCGGCCGGGTGGCCCCCCTCGCCCGCCGGCTGCGGCTGGGCCGACGGCGGGTGCTGGGGCGCGGTTCCCGGAAGTTCCTCGGTGGGCCGACGGCGCAGGGGTGGTTCGTCGGTCACCTGACAACCCTAGTGCGCGTGGAGATCCAGCGGGTGCAGCCGGTCCGGCGTGTGTCGATCAGGTGTCCGCGAAGTGTCCTTCCGGACACCGGGGGTCAGGCGGCGCCGGCGGAGCGGCGGTCGGAGAGGGCGGTCACGCCGGGTGGGGGCAGGCCGGCCGTGGAGGCCAACAGGGCGCACCAGCCGAGCAGGTGCGGGGTGAGGTCGTCGTCGATCGGGGTCCAGGACGCGCGGATCTCGATGTCACCGATCGTCGGTGGCCCGGCGAGATCGCCGAATCGGGTCGACATGGTCTGCGTGACCGTCCCGCCGATCGCCCGGTGGCCGGCGTCCTGGGCGTCGAGCGCGTCGGTCAGCCACGTCCAGCCGACCCCGGGCAGCAGCGGGTCGGCGGCCAGGTCGACCTCCAACTCGGCGGTCACGTAGGTGACCAGCCGCAGCGTGCCCTGCCACGCCTCGTGCCCGGCCGGGTTGTGCAGCAGGATCAGCCGGCCGGTCGCCACCTCGTCGTCGTCGCGCAGCACGGTCGCGGAGAGCGCGAACGCGTACGGGGCCAGCCGCTGGGGGGCGCCGACCTCCTCCAGGGTGATCTCCGGCCGGGGGGCGGCCGACCGCAGCCCGGCGACCGCGCGGGCGAACGTCTCCGGGAGCGCGATCGGGGGGGGCATGTGAGCAGCCTATGCCGCCGTCCGTCGCCCGCTCGGACGGCGCGCCGACGCTCGTGGCGGGCTCCGGGCGTAAGGAACGGTGCCCTTCCTCTCACCCCCACCCGGTCTGCGGTGGCGGGCGTGGCACGATTGCGGCGATGACCACGGACACCACGGGCACTGCCGCCCGAGACGGAGACTCCCGCCCCGGCGGACCAGCCGACTCGCCCTTCATCCGGGCCTGTCGACGCCGGCCCGTCCCGCACACCCCGGTCTGGTTCATGCGCCAGGCGGGCCGCTCCCTCCCGGAGTACCGGGAGATCCGGGCGAGCGTGCCGATGCTGGAGTCCTGCCGCCGCCCGGATCTGGTCACCGAGATCACCCTCCAGCCGGTGCGCCGGCACGGCGTGGACGCGGCGATCCTGTTCAGCGACATCGTGGTGCCCGTCGCCGCGGCCGGGATCGACCTGGACATCGTGCCGGGCACCGGCCCGGTGGTGGCCGAGCCGATCCGCACCGCCGACGACGTGCAGCGGATCCGCCCGATCACCCGCGACGACGTCCCGTACGTGGACGAGGCCGTCCGGCAGTTGGTGGTGGAGCTGGGCGACACCCCGCTGATTGGCTTCGCCGGTGCGCCGTTCACGCTCGCCAGCTACCTGGTCGAGGGTGGGCCGTCCCGCACCCACGCGAAGACCAAGGCCCTGATGTACGGCGACCCCGAGCTGTGGCACGCGCTCTGCGGCCGGCTGGCCGAGGTGACGCTCGCCTTCCTGCGGGTGCAGATCGAGGCCGGCGTCTCCGCCGTGCAACTGTTCGACTCGTGGGCCGGCGCGCTCTCCGAGGCCGACTACCGCCGTTTCGTGCTGCCGCACTCGACCGCCGTGCTGAGCGGGCTCGCAGACGACTGCTCCGGGTCGGAGCGCGGCGACAGGCGCGCCGAGCCGGAGCGGTCGCCCGCCGGGGTGCCCCGGATCCACTTCGGGGTGGGCACCGCCGAGCTGCTCGGCGCGATGGGCGAGGCCGGTGCGGACGTGGTCGGCGTCGACTGGCGTACCCCGCTGGACGTGGCCACCGGCCGGATCGGCGCGGACAAGGCGGTCCAGGGCAACCTGGACCCGACCGTGCTGCTGTCGCCGTGGCCGGTGGTGGAGGCCGAGGTCCGGCGCATCCTGGAGCAGGGCCGGGCCGCCCCCGGGCACGTGTTCAACCTCGGTCACGGGGTGCTGCCGGAGACCGACCCGGAGGTGCTGACCCGGGTGGTCGCGCTGGTGCACGAGCTCTCCAGCCGCCGGGCCGACCAGGGCTGAGAAGGCGATGCGGCAGCCCTGGCGGGTGGCGGTGGTCGGCGGCGGGATCGCCGGCCTGGCCGCCGCGGTCCGCTTGCGCGACCGCGCGCCGACCGGCACCGAGATCACTGTGTACGAGCAGTCCGGCGCGCTCGGCGGCAAGCTGCGCACCGGGGAGCTGGCTGGTCAACCGGTGGAGTTCGGCGCGGAGTCGTTCCTGATGCGCGACCCGACCGGCGCCGAGAGCGCGGCGGTGGCGTTGGCCCGCCGGCTCGGGTTGGCCGAGAGGATCGTGCACCCTACCGTGGGGCAGGCCGCGCTCGTCGTCGACGGCGGGCTGCGCCCCATCCCGGGCGGCACCCTGGTGGGCGTACCCGGGGATCTGGATCGGGTGGCCACCGTCGCCCGCCCGGCCGCGGACGCCGACGTCGACGGCGGTCGGCCGCTGGTCGGGCCCGACGCGGACGTCTCGGTGGGTGCGCTGGTCCGGGCCCGCTTCGGTGACGAGGTGGTCGATCGGCTTGTCGACCCGATGCTCGGCGGCGTGTACGCGGGCCGTGCCGACGACCTCAGCCTGGTCACCACGATGCCGGCGCTGGCCCGCACGGCCCGGGTGGAGCACACCCTGGTCGGTGCGGTCCGGGCCGCGCAGGCCGCCGCGCCGCGTGCGCCAGGCGCCCCGGTCTTCGGCACCCTCGCCGGTGGGCTGGGCACGCTCGTCGAGGCGGCGGTGACGGCGAGCGGCGCGACGGTGCGGCGGGACGCCGCCGTGCGCGAGTTGACCCCGACGGCGACCGGTTGGCGGCTCACTGTCGGCAGCACCCGCGACGCCGAGCTGGTGGACGTGGACGCCGTGGTGCTCGCGGTGCCGGCGCGACCGGCGGCGCGGCTGCTCGCCGGCTCCGCGCCGGAGGTGGCGGCGGGCGTCGGTGCGCTCGACTACGCCAGCGTCGCGCTCGTCACCATGGCGTTGCCGCAACCGCGACTGCCCGAGCTGTCCGGCTTCCTGGTGCCGAGCACCGAGGGCCTGCTGACCAAGGCGGCGACCTTCTTCACCACCAAGTGGGGGCACCTGCGCCGGCCGGACGGGCTGGCCCTGGTGCGCGCCTCGGTGGGTCGGTACGGCGAGGAGGCGCACCTGCAACGCCCGGACGAGGACCTGGCCGCCACCGTGCACCGTGAGCTGTCGGCCGTGCTCGGCGCCCCGCTGCCCGCCCCGGTCGACGGGCACGTGCAGCGGTGGGGCGGCGCTTTGCCGCAGTACGCGCCGGGGCACGCCGACCGGCTCGCCGCCGCGCGCACGGCGTTGCGGGCCGCGCACCCCACCCTGGTCCTCGCCGGCGCCGGCTACGACGGCGTCGGTATTCCGGTCTGCGTCCGCTCCGGCGAGACGGCGGCCGAAGAGATCATCACAGCACTGGGAGGATCGGCGAGATGACCGAGCAGACCAACGCGGCCCGGCTGCGGGAGCTGAACGACAGCATCCGCTACACCATGTGGTCGGTGTTCCGGGCCAGCTCCCCGCTGCCGTCGCTGCGGGACAACGTCACCGGCGAGGTGGTGTCCCTCTTCGACGAGCTGGCCGGCAAGGACGTCGTCGTCCGGGGCGTGTACGACGTCTCCGGCCTGCGCGCCGACGCGGACGTGATGATCTGGTGGCACTCGGCGTCCCCCGACGCGCTCCAGGACGCGTACCTGCGGTTCCGCCGCACCACGCTGGGCCGGGCGCTGACCCCGGTGTGGTCGCAGATGGCGCTGCACCGGCCGGCGGAGTTCAACAAGAGCCACATCCCGGCGTTCCTGGCCGGCGAGGAGGCCCGCCCCTACATCTGCGTGTACCCGTTCGTCCGGTCCTACGAGTGGTACCTGCTGCCCGACGCGGAGCGGCGCGAGATGCTTGCCGAGCACGGCAAGATGGCCCGCGGCTACCCGGACGTCCGGGCCAACACGGTCGCCTCGTTCGCGCTCGGCGACTACGAGTGGATGCTCGCCTTCGAGGCCGACGAACTGCACCGGATCGTCGACCTGATGCGGGACCTGCGCGCCTCCGGCGCCCGCCGGCACGTCCGCGAGGAGGTCCCGTTCTACACCGGCCGCCGCCGCTCGGTAGCCGAGATCGTCAACTGCCTGGTGTAACCCCCCGCGTGCCTCGCGTGCCTCGCGTGCCTCGCGCGATCTTGCAGTTTCTGCCCCGACGAAAGGGGCGTAAGCCGCGATCTGGCAACCGAAAGTGCAAGATCGCCGCACTGGCCGCCTGGCCTTGTCGATCATGGAGTTGTGGTGCCTGGTTTGGCATCACTCGGGTGCTTTGTCCACCACCACAACTCCTTGATCGACGAAGCGGGACGGGGTTGGCGTGGCGGGATGGGGTTGGCGGGGCGGGGCGGGGCGGGGTTGGCGGGGCGGGACGGGGTTGGCGGGGCGGGACGGGGTTGGCGAGGCGGGACGGGGTTGACTAGGCGGCACGCCTGAAGGGGCCCTGGTTCGAACATGGAGGGGTGGTGCCCGGACGGATCGCCGGGCACCACCGCTTTCCCACCGTCCGGCGCCGCGCCCCCGCCCGGGTGCGGCGCCGGACGGGGGTCAACTGGTCGTCGTGCAGGAGACCAGCGGAACCGGGTTGCTGCCGTTCCACGAGCCGAGGAAACCGAACGTGGTGCTCGCTCCGGCGGCAAGGCTGCCGTTGTTACTGGTGTTACGGGCGGTGACCAGCGTGCCACTGGTGCTGACCGTCGCGTTCCACGACGAGGTGACCTGCTGGCCGTTGCCGTAGTTCCAGCTCACCGACCAGCCGCGGGTCGGTGAACCGCCGGCGGTCACCTTCACGTCGGCCTGGAAGCCACCGGCCCACTGCCCGGTGACCTGGTAGGTGGCCGTGCAAGCCCCGGCCGGTGGCGTCGTCGGGGGCGGGGTGGTGGGTGGGGGAGTGGTGGGCGGCGGGGTGGTCGGCGGCGGTGTGGTCGGGGGCGGGGTGCTCGTCCCGCCGCCGAAGTCGACGTCGCTGCACAGGTAGTAAGACTGGTCCAGGTGGCTGGCCTGCCAGACGGTGTAGACGATGTGCCGCCCGGTTCGTCCCGGCGCGCTGACCGGGATCTGGATCGAGACGCCACCGGGGTCCTGGTTCCACTGCGAGGCGGGGGTGTTGCCGATCTGACCGGCCAACTCCAGGTCGCTCCAGGCGAGCGGCTGGGTGGCCGCGTTGAAGCCCTGCTTGGTCACGTACACCCGGATGTAGTCGGCGCCGTGTCGTGCCTGGTCGAGGAAGCGGAGCCGGAAGCTGTTCGCCACCGACGTGGTCTTCCAGGCGCCGATGGTGTCCAACGCGTTGTAGCGGGGGCTCTGGGTGCGTCCGCCGCTGCACAGCTGACCGTTGGGGACGGCGGCCTGGTGGTTGCCCGCGACGCCCTCGCGGTACAGCCCGTTCCAGTTCCACATAGCGGACGGGTCGGCCTGCCAGGCCTGCCAGCACATCGGGTCCTCGGTGGCCATCCGGGGGTTCTGGAAGTCGCTGCCCCAGCGCTGCCAGCAGCCGTAGTTGCGCGATGGCGGGTCGACGACCGACCCGTGCGCCGAGGCGGGCCGGGTCAGCACGGTGGTCAGGGCGGTCGTCAACAGGAGCGTGGTGGTCGCCACGATGGCGAACAACCAGAGCACGCGCCGTGATCGTATGGAAGTGGACATGGAGCCCCCGGGGGGATGAGGTCGGACGTCGACACCCGGATCACCGGGAGGTGCCCACTCCCGTGCCTGATCGCTGGCTCCCGCGATGGCTCTACCCGGCACCATGCCAGCCTGATCGTCAGACGTCAATGGCCTCGCGTCGCATCGGCGTGTGCGGGATGCCGTCCTCGATGTACTCGGGGCCGCTGACCGCGAAGCCGTGCCGGGTGTAGAACGGCACCAGGTGCGACTGGGCCTCCAGCACGCTGGGTCGGTTGCCCACCATCTCCAGCGCCGTGGTCATCAGCCGGCCGGCGTGTCCGCCGCCGCGCGCCGTCGGGGCCACCACCACCCGACCGATCCGGGCGGTGCCGTCCGGGTCGGCCAGGATCCGCAGGTACGCCAGCGGCGCGCCGCCGTCGGTCAGCCAGACGTGCCGGGTGCCGGGCTCGACGTCGCGACCGTCGAGTTCCGGGTACGGGCAGTCCTGCTCCACCACGAACACGTCGATGCGCAGCTTGAGCAGGTCGTGGAAGGTGCGGGCGTTCAGGTCGGCGAAGGAGGCGGTCCGGATCTCGGTGGTCTGCTGGGGCATCCACCGATGGTAGGTCGAGTGGTTTCACCTGTTGTCCGCCCGGTCCGTCCCGAGGTAGGTGGCGGCCACGGCGGTGAGCAGCAGGACGCCGCCGACGATCACCGGCAGGGGGAGCGGTTCGTGCAGCAGCGCCACCGCGAGCGCGGCGGCGGTGAGCGGTTCGAGCAGGGTCAGCACGGCCGCGACGCTGCCCGGGGTGGTGCGCAGCCCGGCGTAGAACAACGCGTACGCGACCGCCGTGGTGACCACGCCGAGGTGCAGCAGCAGCGCCACGGTGTCCAGTCGCACCGGCAGGCCGACCCCGGCGACGAGCGCGAACGGCGCCAGGGTCAGCGCGCCGACCGCGGTGGAGATGGTGGTCAGGGTCATCGGTGTGGTGCGCTGCGAGACCTGGCGGCTGATCAGGGTGGTCACCGCGTACCCGAGGCCGGAGCCGGCCGCCGCGAGCAGGCCGAGCAGTGGGGCGGGCGCCGCCGCGCCGGGCTGCCCGGTGGCACCGGTGATCAGGACGAGGCCGGCCACCGCCGCGACAAGCGTGCCGAGGCGCAGCGGGCCGGGGAGCCGGCGGGCCTGCACCGACTCCCAGGCCGCGGCGAGCACCGGGGCCACGCCCAGGCTGACGATGGTGGCCACGCTGACACCGGCCCAGGCCACGGCGGCGAAGTAGAGCGCCTGGTAGAGGCCGAGGCCGACGCCGGTGAGCAGCAGCGGTACGGGTGCGGCCCGCACTGCGGTCACGATCGTGCGGAGCCGGCCGGCGGTGCAGGCCAGCAGTACGAGCGCGGCGATGGCGAGGCGGTGGAAGCCGATGCTCACCGGGCTGAGCCCGGTGCCGTCGCGCAGGAGTTGCACCGCCACGCCTGTGGTGCCCCACAGCACGCCGGTGACGGTGATCTGAAGCAGGCCGCTGTGGGCGGCGTGACGGGTGGCGTGGTGGGCGGCCGAGGCGGCCGGCAACGGGGTACGGGTCGTGGACACGGGGGCGCTCCGAAGGGTGAGCCGTTGACGGGGGACGACGTCGACGGAGCGCGTACGACAGGATGGCCGAGCGGGGGGTCAGGTCACCCGGTCGGCGAGAGGCGCGGCGCTCCGTTCAGGAGCGCGGCGGGGGCAGGACGCCCAGAAACGGTCGCATGGCGACGACCGTACCCCAGGGGGGTCGGCCGGGGTGGTCGGCGCGGTCAGGCCGGGCGGGCGCCGACGGCGTCGCGGATCTCGGCGCCCACCGCGCCCTCGACGGCGCGGGCGCAGTGTGCGCAGCAGAAGAAGCGGCCGTTGACCTCGACGCCGTGCCCGACGATCTTCACCTGGCAGTGCTCGCAGATCGGTGCCATCCGGTGGATCGCGCACTCGAACGAGTCGAAGGTGTGCACGTCGCCGCTGACGGTGTGCACCTCGAACGCCATCCAGTAGTCGTTGCCGCAGACCTCGCAGGTTGCCACCGAAAACCTCCGTTACGTGGACAAGTGCCTACAGAATCCCCCAGGCCGTCGCCGTGCGGGGCGGAACGTCGATGCCTGAGCCCGGTCGGCGGCGTGTCGGTGTCGGCGTGTTGCCCGCTCAGTCGGGTGGACCGGCGCGCGACCCCGGACCTGCTCCGGCCTCGGCGAAGAAGAAAACTGTCGACATCGATGGATTTATCGATGGGAGTCTTTACTGTTAACAATGTTTAACTTACTTTGGGGGCACCTCACCGGACCTGGCAAAGGAGCTGCCCCGATGCGTCGAAGAATCACCGTCCCGCTGGTGGCGGCGGGCGCTGTCGCCGCCACCCTCACCGTCGCCGCCCCCGCGCAGGCGCACGGCTACGTCTCCGCCCCACCGAGTCGCCAGGCGCTCTGTGCGCAGGGCCGGGTGCCCGACTGCGGGCAGATCAGGTACGAGCCGCAGAGCGTCGAGGGGCCGAAGGGCCTGCGCAGCTGCCATGCCGGCATCTCCCAGTTCGCCGTGCTCAACGACGACAGTCGGGGCTGGCCGGCCACCTCGGTGGGCAGCTCGCTGACCTTCACCTGGGTGAACACCGCCAGGCACGCCACCAGCAACTGGGAGTACTGGATCGGCAACACCCGGGTCGGCGTGGTCAACGGCAACGGCCAGCAGCCGGGCGCGACCGTCTCGCACACCGTCAACCTCGGCGGCTTCTCCGGCCGGCAGAAGATCCTCGCAGTGTGGAACATCTCCGACACGGCGAACGCCTTCTACTCCTGCATCGACGTGCAGATCGGCGGCGGCGGGTCGAACCCGACCCCGACGCCGACCCCGACCGCCACCCCGCGGCCCACCCCGACCCCCACGCCGACCACCCCGCCCGCCCAGGGCGGCACGTGGGCGTCGGGCCGGGCGTACCAGGTCGGCGACCAGGTCACCTACGGCGGTGCGACGTACCGCTGCCGGCAGGCGCACACCGCCATCCCGGGCTGGGAGCCGCCGAACGTACCGGCGCTCTGGCAGCAGGTCTGACCGCGCGGGTGCGGCCGCCAGGCCGCACCCGTGTCGCCGCTCTCGCGTGAACGGAGCAACAGGCATGCCCCGTCGTACCCCTCTGGTGTTCCTCGTCGCCGCTCTGCTGCTCACCGGGGCCTGCGCCGGACCACCCACGTCGAGCCCGTCGGCCCGGCCGCAGCCGGCCCCCGCGTCCCCGGCCGGCTCGGCGGTGGCCGGGTCCGCGGCGACCGGGCCGTCGCCCGACGGCGGCGCGATGAGCGGGATCGACGTGGTGTTCCTCAGCACCATGGCCGGGCACAGCGAACGCACCCTGCAGATCGTCCAACTGGCCCGTAACCGGCTGCGCGACGAGGCGCTGCGCACCCTGGCCGCCGCGATCGAGGCGACCGAGACAGACGAACTGGCCGCCATGCGCGGCTGGTTGCCCACCACCGGGCCGGGCGCCAGCGCCGCCGCCCACCACCACGGCCACGGCGACGACGCCGCGCTCGACCGGCTACGGGCCGCGCCGGACGCGGACGTCGACCGCGTGCTGCGCGAGGTGCTCGCCGACCACCAGCGAGCCGCCGCCGACCTGGCCCGATCCCAGGTCGGCGTCGGCCGCGACGAGCGGGTCCGCGACCTGGCCCGGCGGATCGAGCAGTCCCGGACCGCCGAGGTCGACATGCTCAGGGGTACGCCCTGAGCAGCCCTTCGATCAGCGGGGTTCCAGCTTGATGGAGACCGAGTTGACGCAGTGCCGGGTGTCCTTCGGGGTGAAACCCTCGCCGTGGAAGACGTGCCCGAGGTGACTGTCGCAGCGGGCGCAGCGGATCTCCGTACGAGCCATGCCGAGGGTGCGGTCCTCGATCTCCTTGACCCGGCCCGGGATGGCGTCGTCGAAGCTCGGCCAACCGCAGTGCGAGTCGAACTTGGTGTCGCTGGAGAACAGCTCCAACCCGCAGGCGCGACAGTGGTAGACCCCCTGGGTCTTCGTGTCCACGTACTCGCCGGTCCACGGGCGTTCGGTGCCGGCCTCCCGCAGGACGTGGAACTCCTCGGGGGTCAGTCGGACCCGCCACTCGTCGTCGGTCTTCGGCAGCTCTTTGTCGTCAAGACTCACCCGTCAACGGTACGTCGAACGTCGGGGGCGTGGCATAAGGTCGCGGGATGGGTGGCACCAAGGCAGCGGCCGCCGAGGTCGAGGTGGCCGGGCACACAGTCCGGCTGAGCAGTCCGGACCGGGTGATCTTCCCGCAGCGGGGGTTCACCAAGGCGGACGTCTTCCACTACTACCTCGCGGTCGGCGACGGGATCATGCGCGCACTGCGGGACCGGCCCACCACGCTGCAACGCTTCCCCGACGGCGTCGAGGGCGAGGCGTTCTTCCAGAAGCGGGTGCCCACCCGGGGGGTGCCGCCCTGGGTGACGACGGCGCAGATCACCTTCCCGAGCGGTCGCAACGCGGCGGAACTGTGCCCCGCCGACCTGGCGCACGTGGCCTGGGCGGCGCAGATGGGCACCATCGTCTTCCACCCGTGGCCCGTCCGGGCCGCCGACGTCGACCGCCCCGACGAGCTGCGCATCGACCTGGACCCGCAGCCCGGCACCGACTTCGCCGACGCCGCGCGGGCCGCCGGCGAGCTGCACGCGCTTCTGGACGAGCTGGGCGCGACCGGCTGGCCGAAGACCTCCGGCGGCCGGGGCGTGCACGTCTACCTGCGCATCCAACCCCGCTGGACGTTCACCGAGGTGCGCCGGGCCACCATCGCGCTGGCCCGGGAGGTGGAACGCCGCAACCCCGATCTGGTCACCACCGCCTGGTGGAAGGAGGAGCGCGGCAGCCGGGTCTTCGTCGACTTCAACCAGATGGCGCGCGACCGCACGATCGCCTGCGCGTACTCGCTGCGGGCCAACGCGCGGGCCACCGTCTCGACCCCGGTCACCTGGGCGGAGCTACCCGACGTCGACCCGGACGACTTCGACCTGCGTACCGTGCCGGCCCGGCTCGCCGAGCAGGGTGATCCGCACGCCGGCATCGACGACACACCGTGGGACATCACCCCGCTGCTGGAGTGGGCCGAGCGCGACGCCGCCGCCGGCCAGGGCGACCTGCCGTACCCACCGGACCACCCGAAAATGCCCGGCGAACCCAAGCGGGTGCAGCCCAGTCGCGCCAAGCGCACCCCCGACGGCTCGTGATCGGCGCCCTGCCTCAGGGGGGCGGCGGGGCTGTCCAGGCGAGGAACCTCTCGAACAGCTCCCGTGGGTCGGGCCCCGGTTCGGGGTTGAGCGTGAGCAGGTCGGCTGTCGCCTCGAAGAGCTGGCTGGCCAGGTAGATCGACAACCCCACCCGATCCTTCCCGTACTGCACCCGTAGCAACATCCGCGCGAGCGGGCACGGCCAGGCGGCGGCGCACACCCGGCAGAGCCACGTGGGCCGCCGCGGCAGGTGCTGATGCACCGGGTGCAGGGCTTCAAGTGGCTGAGGGCAGTGACGGGAATTCGGCGTGGTCATACGCCAATCGTGGCCTCAGCTATTGCTTGTGTCAACAGTCTGCGTAGTTGTCGCAGTCTAGCGACTGTGCCACTGTCATCGTCGATGTGTGGACCTCGTTGGTGTGTCGGAGATTCGGGAGATGCTGGGTAATGTGTCCCGGCAGCGCGCGTCCGTGATCGCCAATCAGCGGAACTTCCCCGAGCCGGTCGCCGTGCTCGCCATGGGCAAGGTCTGGCGGAGGTCTGACGTGGTGGCCTGGATCCGGGACTACCGCCCGGAGTTGGCGGAGGGCTGACCGAGCCTGACTGGCTGCCCCGCTGCGCTTCGCGCAGGCGCTTTTTTGTCGTACACCTGTTCTAAGATTTGTTTGTGATCGATGAGTTGGCGCGGGCAGAGAGTGCGGTGGCGGCCTGCGCCGACGCCCCGGCCTGGGCCCTCTCGGAGCATGACCTGACGGCGGTGCTCGACGCCACGCACCGGTTGCAGCAGCGGCTGGCGGCCGTGCAGGTGGCAGTGGTCCGCGAGTTGGACGGTCGGGGCACCGCGGTGGCGCAGGGTGCGTCGTCGACGGCCGTGTGGTTGCGTCATCGCCTGCGACTCGATGTCTCTGCCGCCCGTCGGCTGGTCGGCCTCGCCGCCTCGCTCGACGTGGCCCCACCCGCTGTGCGCGAGGCGCTGGCGAGCGGGGCGGTCAGCCTTGAGCAGGCCCGGGTCATCGCCGACACGGCCGCAACGGTGTCGGCCTCGGCCGGTGCCGAGGTGGCCGGCAAGGCCGTCGGCGTGCTCGTCGAGTGGGCCGGGCAGTTCGACCCCACCCTGCTGCGTCGGTTGGGCGCCCGCATTCTCGACCACGTCGCGCCCGAGCTTGCCGACGCCGCCGCTGCGGCAGCCCTGGAGGCCGACGCCGCCCGGGCTGCCCGCGACCGGCACGTCACCATCTCCGAGCAGTCCGGCGGCCGGCTCCGGCTCAGCGGCACCCTCGACGCGGAGGCCGCAGCACTGTTGCGGGCCGTGATCGACCCGCTCAGCGCGCCCGCCGGGCCCGACGACACCCGCTGCGCCGGGCAACGTCGCCACGACGCCCTCGCTGACGTGTGCCGGCTCGCGCTGCGCACCGGCGACCTGCCCGAGAACGGCGGCGACCCGGCGCAACTCGTCGTCACCACCGACTACGACCGGCTGACGCGGCAGTTGGGCGCCGGCACCCTGGACATCGGCCTGCGGCTCACCCCGAGCACCGTGCGCCGGCTCGCCTGCGACGCGGCCATCCTGCCCGCCGTGCTCGGCGGTGCCGGTCAGGTGCTCGACGTGGGCCGACAACGCCGCCTCGTCACCGGCGCTCTGCGTCGGGCGCTCGTGCTGCGCGACGGAGGCTGCGCGTTCCCCGGGTGCGACCGGCCACCACGCTGGTGCGCCGCCCACCACCTCCGGCACTGGGCCGACGGCGGCCCGACGAGCCTCGACAACGCCGTGCTGCTCTGCGGCCACCACCACCGGCACATCCACCAGACCGACTGGGCCGTCCGCCTCGGTGACGACGGGCACCCGGAGTTCGTGCCGCCTGCGTGGCTCGACCCCGACCAACTCCCACGCCGCAACCACTACCACCGACGAACGTAGCCACCCAGGCCCGGCCCGTGTCACAAACTGCCCCAGCGGCCCAGCGGCCCAGCGGCCCAGCGGCCCAGCGGCCCAGCGGCCCAGCGGCCCAGCGGCCCAGCGGCCCAGCGGCCCAGCGGCCCAGCGGCCCGGCGGGCAGAGCGACGGCGGTTGACCGTGAATCCGGTCAACCGCCGTGGGAACGCCGCTCGGTCAGAGGCCGTACACGGTCAGAGGCCGTACACGGTCAGCTTCGTGCCGTCGGTGACGTACACCCGGCCGTAGGTGACCACGAGCTGGTCGGTCGCGCCGGTGAACGCGGGCGCGTTCAGCGGGGCGCCGTCGACCGGGTTCAGGGTGTGCACCCGGTTGCCCTTGGCCGTGACGTACAGGACGCCACCGGCGATGATCGCCCGCTGGTGCTCGCTCCCCGGAATGCTCCTGCTCCAGATGATGGCGCCGGTGCCGCGGTTCAACGCGTAGACAGTGCCGGAGGAGGAGGTGAGGTACAGCCGGCTCGGGCTGACCACCACGAAGTTCGGGTTCAGGTTCGACGCGAGCCAGGTCAGGGTGCCGGTCGTCGCATCGAGGACCTGCAGGCTGTGCCCCCACCCGACGTAGAACCTGGTCCCCGTCTCGTCCGTCGCGAGCGGGCGGTAGTCGCGGTACGCCACCGTGTTGATGGGGGCGCCGGTGCTGATGTCGACAACGGTGCTCGTCAGGGGACCGGCATTCCCGGGGTATCCGGAGAGGAGGACGCGGCCGTTCGCCGAAACCGGCTGATCCATGGGCAAGCTCTGCTGCCAGAGCGGTTGCCCGTCGGCGAGGCGGTAGGCGCGTGTGTCGTAGGAGTAGCGGCCCACACCGGAGACCACGATGACGCCCCGGTCGACGAGGATCTGCGCGGCCACGCCCTCGTCATGGAATTGCCGGACCAGAGCGCCGGTCGGGGCGTCGAGCACGAAGACCTGTGAGGAATCACCGCCGGGCTGGTGCCCGGCGATGGCTGCGAAGACGAGCTGACCGGCCGTGTGGACGAGCTCCGTGGGTGCCGCGAACCTCGTGGTGTCCAGCTCGTAGCGCCACTTCTGCGCGCCGGTCACCTCGTCCGTGGCAGTGACACCGCTGTCGTCAAGCGCGTACACCAGCCCGTCGGCGACGACAGGCGCGCGCTGGCCGGTCCGGGCCGGGGTGCCGGTGTGCTTGAGCTTGAGGTTCGGAACGGTCGGAACCGTCACGCTCGTCTCGTTGGGATTGAACGCGCTGTTGCTGACCAGGTAGCCGGACATCGACCACCAACCCGTACCGGCCGCCGCGGCCGGCGTCGCCGGCACCGCAACCGTCGCCGCGAGCACCGCGGCAGCGGTGAACACCTTCACTGCGTGCCTCACTCGTACCTCCCCCGTTGGGGCGCGTGGCAACGCCGCGCCCTTTCCCGTGCCTGATTGCGTGGCAAACCTGCTGCCTCGGGCCGCCGTGCCGGTGATCATATGGAGCAGCCGACGGCCACGGTGTCCCGCCGATGCGGGCCGCTGGGTCGACATCGACCGTTGACGTCCTGGATACCCTGCAATGGGTTGATCGGGGAGAGGTCGCTGATGGTGAAGGACGTCAGGTCGATACGCGTGGTCGCCTACTTCCCTTGTCAGCTCTCGGTCGCGGCCGGCTCCCGAAGCGACTTGCCTCCACAGTGGATGGTGACCGACGGCCTGGCCGACCTTGCCCTTCAGCCCTATGGCCAGAGGCTGCTCGACGAGCTGCTGGGCAGCATGCCCCGGCCGACCATGGAGATCAGCGGCGGCCAGGAGATCCTGCGGAGAGCAGGGGCGGAGATCGAGACCACGCTCGTGCCCACCACGGCCTCTGGCGCGTGGCAGGTGGTCTCGGCCCGGGTCAGCCTCTGGAACGTCGACTGTGCCCTGCTGTGCGTCACCTACCAACTGCCGGACGGCATCCTCAGCGGTGACGCGGACGTGGTCGGCGAAGTAGCCCCGCCGGTGCAGCGGATGCTGCCCGCGGTGACCCGGTTTCTCCGTGCCACCCTTCCGGCGCCGGTCGGTGCGGACGAGGTGTTCGTGCTCTGGGCCAACACCACCTTCGCGGTCCAGGTCGACCCGGACTGCGATCCGGCACGGCGGCGCGCCATCGCCGAGGAGTTGACCCCGGACGGTGTGGACTGCACCCCCGACGGGGCCCGGGACGGTGTGTTGCGGGTCGGCTCACACACCACAGCGGTGGTCAGTGACTTCGGGTCCCGTCCGGCCCTGCTGATGTCGCGCCTGACCGGGGTGCACCACGTCTGCTGGGCTGCGGCGCTGCGCTACGACGCGGTGCTCTCGGCGGAGCTGTCCCAGATCGACCCGGGGCGCGCCAACGTCTCGATGAGCGCCCTCGAAGAGCAGGCCAAGCGGATCCTCAGTGGCTACCACCGCATTCGCCTGTTCCGGCTCGGGTACTCGTCGGTCGAGGCGCACCTCGACGCGGCCGGCGGCACGGTCTGGAACGCGTTGGAGCAGCAGTGGAAGTTCCGACTCGTCCTCACCACGCTTGACGAGCGCCTCGACTTCGTCCGAACGTTGCACCAGCAACTGGTCGGCCGCCTCCAGGACCGGCGGTCCCGTCTGCTCAACGAGCTGGTGCTGGCCTTCACCTTCCTCAACATCTTCGCCATCGTGCTCGCCGCGCTGACGTTCGTGGCACTGCCGAGCCTCGACGTGGGGCTCCTGGCCGCGGTGATCGGTGGGCTGATGCTGTTGCTGAACCTGGGCGCGTACCTCGTCTTCCGGCGTCAGATCAACGACCCGGGCCGGAGGTCGCGCGCCTAGACGGCCGCCGCCGGCTGTCGGACCCGGGGGATAGCCTGCCGGCATGACGAGCGCCGAGCTGGCCGAGTTGATCGTCGCGGACGCCGAGGCCCTGCGCGCGTGGCTGCTGGCCAACCATGCCACGTCGCCAGGCGTCTGGCTCGCCCTGACCAGAAAGGGCGGCACGGTCACGACGCTGACCTGGCAGCAGGCGGTCGACGAGGCGCTCTGCGTCGGCTGGATCGACGGGCAGGCACGTAAGCGGGACGACGAGTCGTCCTGGATCCGGTTCACGCCACGGCGACCCCGCAGCGTGTGGTCCCAACGCAACGTCGGTCACGTGGCCCGGCTCGAGGAGCAGGGGCGGATGCTGCCGGCGGGTCGCGCCGCGGTGGAGGCCGCGAAGGCGGACGGGCGGTGGTTGGCCGCCTACGCCCCGCCGTCGGAGGCGGAGGTGCCGGCCGACCTCCTCGCCGCCATCGCCGCCGAGCCGGCCGCCCAGGCCATGTTCGACGTGCTGACCAAGACCAACAGGTTCGCCTTCATCCACCGTCTCAATGTCGTCAAACGCGCGGAGACCCGCGAACGCAAGGTCAGCGAATTCGTGGCCATGCTGGCCCGTCACGAGACGTTCCACCCGCAGAAGGCGAGGCCGACGCTGCCGTGAGTGTCCGCACCCCGGCTGGGGCACCCGCGGACCGGCCGCCCGGCAACCGATTGACTTTCGATAGGTAACGAGCGAAACTCGATGCATGGTGACAGAGCATCGAGCGGTTGCCGCTCTCCGAGTCTTTCTCGTGGTGTTGTTCGGGGTCCTGGTCGTGTTCCAGACCCTCTCGCTGCCCGGGCAGTTCGCGTACATGGCCCAGGAGTCCCCGCAGGACGCGTACCTTCGCTGGCCGGCCACGATCGTGACGGTGTTCTGGGTGCTGTGCGTCCAGGTCGTCATCGTCGCGACCTGGAAGCTGCTCAGCCTGGTCAAGAGCGACCGCATCTTCACCGAGGCGTCCCTGAAGTGGGTGGACGCGATCGTCTGGGCCATCGCCGCCGCCTGGGTGGTGCTCGTGGGCGTCTTCCTCTTCGTGGGGTTCAACGCGGACGACCCCGGCCTGCCGCTGCTGCTGTTCCTGCTGACGGTGGGCGTCACCGTGCTGGGGCTCCTCATGGTGGTGATGCGGGCGCTGCTGCGGCAGGCCACCACGCTGCGCACCGACATGGAAGCGGTGATCTGATGCCCATCGTCGTCCGCATCGACGTGGAGTTGGCCAAGCGCAAGATGAGCGTCGGAGAGTTCGCCGAGCGCGTCGGCCTCACCCCCGCCAACGTGGCGGTGCTGAAGAACGGTCGCGCCAAGGCCGTCCGCTTCAGCACCCTCGAAGCGATGTGCCGGGTGCTCGACTGCCAGCCCGGAGACCTGCTCGAATGGGTGGAGGAGGAGACCCCGTGAGGTACGTCCTGATCATCGGCGTGATCCTCGCGGTGGCGCTCGGCATCACGGTCGTCGTGCTCGGCGGGGCCGACGACTCCCCGGGGTTGCAGCTCATCGGCGTCATGCTGGTGCTCTGCGCGGTGGTGTTCGGCATCCGCAACCGTCGAGGCCGTCACTGACCGTCTCGCTCCGTCCGACTCCCTCCGTAGTAACGATCATGTAACGGGCGCGAACCTTTCCCGGTAGGTGGCCTGTCTTGATGGTCGTCGGCCCGCCAGGGCCAGGGGAGGCGTCGGATGAAGCTGGTGTGGAGGCGGGCCCGCGAGGCGCGAGGGTTGCTGGTCGCGGCGGTGATCGCTGCCCTCGTCGCTGTCGCGTTGGTCACCGGGCTGTCCGACTACAACCGTCGGGCGGTGGACGCCGGGCAGCGCGCCCTGGTCGCCGCCTCACCCGCCGAGGAGCGCGGCCTTCTGGTCAGTGGCTCCGGTGGGCGGAACGCGGACGAGTACGTGACCCGGGACAAGGCGGTCCGAGCCGAGCTGGCCAGCGGGCTCGGCGGCGTCCCGGTCGGTGTCACCGCCGCGCGGTACGGCACCGGCCGGGAGCTGACCGGCGACCTCGGGCAGATTCCGCGTACCGGCGACGAGCCGGTCTTCGCGAATCTGGCCACGCTCGACGACCTCGCCAGCCATTCGGAGCTGACCAGCGGAGCCTGGCCCAGCCCCGGGGCGAACCCGGTCCAGGTCAGCCTGCCCGAGCGGGTCGCCGGAGCACTGGGCCTCACCGTCGGCGACCGCGTGCCGGTGCGCGACCGGGCCACCGAACGACGCGGGGAGTTGGTGCTCGCCGGCACCTGGAGGCCCCGCGACCCGACCGACGCGTACTGGCTGCTGGCACCCGGCGTGGGGGCGGGCAGCGCTGGCTCCGGCACCTCGTACGGGCCGTTCACGCTCGACCCAGCCGACTTCGCGGCCACCTTCCCGGGCTCGGTCTCGGCGTCCTGGCTGGCCCAACCGGACCTCGGCAGTGTCGACACCGCCGACCTGCCCGCCGTGCGGAAAGCCCTCACCGAGGCGGTGACGGCAGTGCCCGAGGCTGCCCAACTGGGCAGCTCCGGGCAGGCCGTGACGAAGATGGAACGGCTGCTGGACCGGATCGCCCGCGCCGACCTGGTGGGTCGCTCCTCACTGGCGACCCCGTTGCTGCTCATCGTGGTGCTCGGCGGGTACGCGCTGGTGCTCGTCGCCGCGCTGCTGCACGAGGACCGCCGACCACAGACCGCGCTGCTGCGTGCCCGCGGTGCCGCCCGTCGACAGTTGGCCGGCCTGGCAGCCCGGGAGGCGACCCTGGTGGTCGCCCCGGCGGCCGTGCTCGGTCCGCTGATCGCCGGCGAGGCCCTGCGGTACGTGCGACCGGGCGGGAGCGCCGACCTCACCACCGCCGGCGGCAACACCACACTGCTCTGGGCGGCGGCAGCGGCCACCGCCGCCGGCTGCCTCGTCGCCATGGTGCTTCCGACGCTGCGCGGCGCCGGCACGTACGTCGCCGACATGGCGGCCCGATCCCGGCCGAACCGGGCGGCGAGCGTCCAACGCGCGAGCCTCGACCTGATGCTCGTGGCACTCGCCGTGCTCGCCTGGGTGCAGCTGCGCCGGTACGCCTCCCCGCTGGCCGGCTCGGGCGGTCGGCTCGGGCTCGACCCGCTGCTGGTCGCCGCCCCCACGCTCGGCGTGCTGGCCGGTGCCGTGCTGGCGCTGCGGGTGCTCCCGCCGCTCACCCGGTTCGCCGAGCGGTTCGTCGACCGGCGGCCCTGGACCGCCACCATGTTCGGCATGTGGCAGGCCGGTCGGCGTCCGCACGCCGGCCCGGTCCTGCTGCTCGCCCTCGCCGTCGGCGGCAGCACCCTGGCCTGGTCGCTGATCAGCACCGGGGAGCGGTCCCAGGTCGAGCAGGCGAGCCACACGGTCGGCGCCGACCTGCGGGTCACCGAACGAGCCGGGGCCGCCCCGCCGACCCGGGCTGACGAACTCGCCGCGCTGCCGAGCGTGAACCGGGCGTTGCCCGCCTGGCGGGACGAGATCCGGGTCGGCCGGGAGGACCTGCCGGTGACCGTGATCGGAATCGACCCGGCCAGCGCTCCGGGAGTCGTGCGGCTCACCGACCGTCTCAGCGACGAGCCGGTGTCGGAGCAGTACCAGCGCATGCTCCGGACCCGTGGCGCCATCGGTGGAGTCGAGGTGCCGGCGGGCACCCAGGCGGTCACCGGCACCGTCCGAACGCCGGTGGCGGAGGCCACCGAGCCACACACGATCGAGGTGGCGCTGCTGTTCACCACGACCGACGGCCTCGCGTTCCGGCTGCCCGCGGCCGACGCGCCGAGCAGCGGGCAGGCCACCCGATTCAGCGTCAAGCTCCCGAACGTGGGTGGAGCGCCGCTGCGGCTGGCCGGCTTCGAAGCCGACGCCGGGCCCGCGGGCGGCATCTCGTACCCCCTCCAGGTGGACGGGCTGACACTTGTCGACGCGGCCGGCACGGCCCGGCCGGCCGAGCTGACCGGCGACTGGACGGTGACCTGGCCCGGTGGACCGCGCACGTTGGCGCGAGCGAACGGCAGCGGTCTCGTCGCCAACCGCCCCGTCGAGCTTGTCGACGAGTGGGAACGGCGGGATCAACCGTCGAGCCGGTTCGTCGTCGTGCCGGGAGTGGCGGGCGCACCTCCCCCCGCCGTCCCGGTGCTGATGACCCCCTGGGTACGGGACGCGTTGAGCCTGCGCCTCGGCGACACCGTCGAGCTGCCGCTCTCCGGGGTGACGCTGCGGGCCCACCTGGTCGGTGAACTGGACTCCGTGCCGACCACGACCGGCGAGGGCGTGCTGCTCGACCTGCCGGCCGCGGTCGACGCGCTGATCGGTGCCGGCGGGACGATCCGCCCGGTGCCGGAGTGGTGGGTCGATGCCGCCGACGCGACGGCCGCCTCCCGGGCGGCAGCCGAGCTGCCCGGCGTCACCGTGCTCAACCGGGAAGCGGTGATCACGGCAGCCGCCGAGGACCCGTACTGGCAGGGTTCGCGTACCGGAATGCTCGCCGCCGCCCTCGGTGCGGTGCTGCTGGCCCTCGTCGGCCTGATGGTCGACGTGTGGGCCACCGCCCGGCGTCGGCTCGGCGAGTTCGCGGTCCTACACACCCTCGGTGCCACACCTCGGTTGATGGCCCGGGCGCTGCTTGCCGAACAGACGTTCCTGGCCGGCGTCGGCGTGGGCGTGGGGCTGCTCCTCGGCGCGGGAGTCGGCGCGACGATGGCCCCACTCGTCGTCCTCACCCCGGCCGCCGACCGGCCGATACCCCCGGCGGCGTTCGCGCTGCCCTGGGTGCCGATCGGCCTGACCGCGGTCGGTCTGCTGTTGGCGGCGCTCGCCTTCAGCGCGTTCATCGCCGCAGGCATCCGTCAACGGGTGGCGGCGGTTCAGCTGCGAATCGGGGGAGAGCGATGAGCGTCGGGGCAGCCGTCCGGCGGGTCCGGGCGTACGGGGGGCAGTTCCTGCTGCTGGCGGTGCTGACCCTGGTGGTCACACTGCTGATCAGCGGAGTGCCCCGACTGGTCAACCGGCTCGCCGAAGAGGGGCTACGGACGCAGCTCAGCAGCGAACTGGACGCCCGCCGGGACCTCACGTACACGACGAGCCCGCAGGAGGCCACGGGGCGACGGACGGCGATGGGCGACGCCGCCGAACGGTTCGAGGCCCTGTCCGCGGAGATGCCGCCGCAGGTGCGCGCGGCGGTGACCGAGCGGTGGTACACCGTCGAGACCGCCGAGACCCGCGTGGTCGGACCGGACCTGGCGGCCCGCAACCTGCTTGTCGACCTCGGCCTGCGAGCGGTGCCCGACATCCAGAGCAACAGCACCCTCGTCGACGGGGCGTGGCCGAGCGAGACGTACGTTCCCGACCGACCGATCGAGGTGGCGCTCGACGTCGACGTGGCCCGCAAGCTCAACCTGCGCGCCGGCAGCGCACTGCGCATCGGCAGGGCCGACGACACGGGCAGGGTCGTCAACGGCGTCCCGCTCGTGGTGTCCGGGCTGTTCCGCCCCGTCGACCGTACGAACGGCATCTGGGACGGGCTGCCACAACTGCTGCAGATCATCGAACCACCCGGGGACGGCATGCCGTTCATCATGTTCGGCGTGGTCGCCCAGTCGGCCCTCAACAAGCGCGCCGTGGAGGGCTGGCCGATCCAGTCCACCTGGCGGTACCGGCTGGGCGTCGACCGGGTCGACGCACGCGAGCTGGACCACCTGATCGACGGCCTGCAGGTGATGCAGCGCACCCAGCCGGCGGGGCTAACCCTGACCCAGGGCGTCGACGTCCCGTTGCGGGCGTTCGCCGCCCAGATCGACGCCGTGCGAACCCTGCTCGCGGTGATCGCGGCCGGCGTACTGGCCACCCTGGCCGGGCTCATCGTGCTCGCGGCGAACTCCGCCATCCGACGGCGGCGGTCCGAGTTCGCGCTGCTGCGCGCCCGTGGAGGCGGGGCCACCGCCGGTGCCCGGCGGAGCCTCGCCGAGTCGGTGCTGGTGGTCCCGATCGCTGCCGTGCTGGGCTGGTGGCTGGGCACCCTGTTCCCCGGTGCCCCGGACCCGACCACGCCGTACCTCGTGGTGGCGACCGTGCTCGTCACCCTCGCGCTGCCGGTGGCGACGCTTGCCGTACCGGCCGGCGCGGCGGCGCGTCGCGACCTCGTCCGGGTACGCCCGTCGGCCCGTCGGCTCACCGCCGAGGTCTCCCTGCTGCTCCTGGCGGGGTTCGCCGCGGTGCTGCTGCGCCGGCGTGGCCTGACCCTCGGCGAGGTGGACCCACTGCTCGTCTCGGTGCCGGTGCTGCTGGCGGTCGCGGCGGCGGTGCTGGCGCTGCGGGCGTACCCCTGGCCGTTGTTGCTTGTCAGTCGGCTTGCCGCGCGGACCCGGGGCAGCGTGGCCTTCCTCGGCACGGCCCGCGCCGGCCGTGCCGCGGTGGCCGCCCCGCTGGTCGTGGTGGTGCTGGCGATCGGCACCGCGGCGTTCTGCGCGGTCGTGGCCGCCGGCGTCGACGCGAGCCGGGGGCGGGCCGCCGCGCAGATCGTGCCCGCCGACGCGGTGATCCGCGGGGAGCGCTTCGCGCCCGACACCATCGACGAGCTGGGCCGCCTGCCGGGGGTCTCGGCCGTCACACGGGTGCTCTTCGAGGCCGACGAGCGGCTGGCCGTCGACGAGATCGGCACCGACGCCCGGGCCGGGCAGACGGACGTGCTGCTGGTCGACGGCTCGGGGTGGGACAGGGTGGCCCGCGAATCCCACGTGGACGTGCCGGTGCCGGCCGCGCTGCGCACCGCCCGACCCGGCCCGGGGCCGCTGCCGGCAGTCGTCTCACCGGCGGTCGCCGCCGACCTGACGAAGGCCGGGCTGGAGGACTCCGCGTTCATCTCCGTGCAGGGCCAGCGGTACGAGTTCCGGGTGGCCGGCACCCAGGACCGCTTCCCGCTGCTCGCGGAGAACGCCCGCCGGTTCGTGATCCTGCCCTGGCAGGCCCTGCCGCAGCGAAACACCACGCCCGCGCCGACGAGCCTCCTGCTCGCCGGCGACTCGCTCGACGCGGAGGCGCTGCGGGTCGCCGGCGACCAGGGGCAGGAGCGTTACCAACAGGCCGGCGCGGTCACCGGTAAGGAACGGATGACCGGGGTCACCGTCGAGACCCGGGCGGACGTACGCCGAGGGCTTGGCGAGGGCGGCGCGAACGGGGTGCTGGCCTTCGGCTTCGTGGCCGGGGCCGTCGGCGGCACCGTGCTCGGGCTGTTGGCCATCGCGTTCACCGTGCTGGCCGGAGCGCGCGCCCGGGGTCAGGTGCTGTCCCGGCTGCGTACCCTCGGCCTGTCCCGGAGGCAGTGGCGAGGGCTGCTGCTGGTCGAGCTGACCCCGCTCGTCGCGGTGTCGGTGCTGACCGGCGCACTCGTCGGTGCGGTGTTGCCCCTGCTGCTCAACCCGGTGCTCGGCCTGTCCGCGTTCACCGGTGGTGTCCCGGTCCGGGTGGCTTTCGAACCCAGCCTGGTCGTCGCGGTGCTCGCGCTCGGGGCGGTCGCCCTCGGCTTCGCGGTCGCCGTCGAGGCCCTGAACAACCGCCGGTTGCGCCTCGGAGAGGTGCTTCGGCTCGGAGAGGAGAGCTGAGATGACCGCTACCGCCCAGACTCCACTGGTGCCTGACCTGGCCGCCCTGCAACAGCGGGCCGCACAACGCGCCGCCGAGCGGGCCGGCGGGCAGGACCGCCTGCGGGGGCACATCGTCTGCGACGGCCTGGTGCGCATCTTCAAGACCGAGGGCGTGGAGGTGGTCGCCCTACAGGGGCTCGACCTGGTCATCGACCGGGGTGAGCTGGTGGCGATCGTCGGTGCCTCCGGCTCGGGCAAGTCGACGCTGCTCAACATCCTCTCCGGCCTGGACACGCCGACCGCCGGCATCGCCCGGGTGGCCGACTACGACCTGCTCTCGCTGTCGAACAAGCGCCGGCTGAGCTACCGGCGGAAGCTTGTCGGGTTCGTCTGGCAGCAGACCGGCCGCAACCTGCTGCCGTACCTCAACGCGCTGGAGAACGTCGAGCTGCCGATGGAGTTGGCCGGCAGGCGCAGCCGCAAGGCCCGCCGGCAACGGGCGCGGGAACTGCTCGACCTGGTCGGCGTGGGCTACTGCGCCGACCGTCGGCCGGGGCAGCTCAGCGGCGGCGAGCAGCAGCGGGTCGCGGTGGCCGTGGCGGTCGCCAACGACCCCGAGGTGCTCTTCGCCGACGAGCCGACCGGCGAACTGGACGAGGCGACCGGCGCGGACGTCTTCGCGGCGCTGCGCACCATCAACGCCGAACTGGGCGTGACCATCGTGGTCGTCACCCACGACCACGCCGTGGCCACGCAGGTCCGTCGGACCGTCGCGATCCGCGACGGCCGGACCGCTTCCGAGGTACGCCGGACCGCCCGAATCGGCGCGGACGGCAACACCGAGCTGGTCAGCGAGGAGTACGCGGTGCTGGACCGCAACGGTCGGATGCAGTTGCCGGCGGCGTTCGTCGACGCGCTGTCGCTGAAGGAGCGGGTCCGGCTCGACCTGGAGCCGGACCATGTGCAGGTACGGCCCGGCGACCGGGCCTCGGACGAGCGGGGGGCACGGGCATGAGCCAGCAGAACATGGTGGTGACCGGCGCCGCCGGACTCGGCGGTGCACCCGGGGTGCGCCCCGACGAGGTGGTCCGGGTCAGTGGGGTGAGCCGCACCTTCGGTCGGGGCGAGCACGCCGTGCACGCGGTGCGGGACGTCTCGTTCAGCGCCAACCGGGGTGAGCTGGTCGCCATCCGGGGACGGTCCGGGGCCGGCAAGACCACACTGCTGAACATGATCGGCGGGCTGGACCGGCCGGACAGCGGTCAGGTGGTGGTGGCCGGGCACGAGGTGACCTCCGCCGGCGAGGCGGAACTGCTGCAACTGCGCCGTGGCACCGTCGGTTTCGTGTTCCAGACGTTCGGTCTGGTGCCGATCCTCTCCGCCGCCGAGAACGTGGGTGTGCCGCTGCGGCTGGCCCAGGTGCCGGCCGCCGAACGGGAGCAGCGGGTCGCGGTGCTGCTGGAGATGGTCGGCCTGGGCGGGCACGCCGCGCAGCGCCCGTACGAACTCTCCGGCGGCCAGCAGCAGCGCGTCGCGGTGGCCCGTGCCCTGGCCAACGAACCGGACCTGCTCATCGCCGACGAGCCCACCGGCCAGCTCGACTCGGAGACCGGCCGGTCCATCATGGACCTGCTGCGGGCGGTGGTGCACTCCCGTGGCATGACGGCTCTGGTGGCCACCCACGACCCGGCCCTGATCGATCTCGCCGACCGGGTGCTGGTCCTGCGCGACGGCCGCCTGGTCGACGGCTGACCGCTGCTCGCCCGCCGTCGGCGGGCTGGCTGTCGGCTGGCTGTCGGTGGGCCGGCTGGTTGGATGATGCTCTAACGCTTGCTTTGGAGCTGATGTCGCAAACGAATCGCCGACGGTGACTCGTTCACGACATCAGCTCCGAAGCGGTTGCGTGTCGGCCTGGACGGCGGCGGCGCGGCGGCTACGTGCAAGGCTTCGACGGCGGCTTCACACCGGCTGCGTGGTGGCCTGCCGCTCAGAGTGCGAGCTTCATGCCCTCGTGGCTGGCTACGAAGCCGAGGCCCAGGTAGAAGCGGTGCGCGTCCGCGCGGGTCTTGTCGGTGGTGAGCTGTACCAGCGCGCAGCCCCGCTGTCGGGCCTGGTCGACGGCCCAGGTCATCAGGTCCCGGCCCAGCCCCTGGCCGCGCCGGTCGGAGCGCACCCGGACCGACTCGATGAGCGACCGCTCGGCCCCGTGCCGGCCGAGGCCGGGAATGTAGGTGATCTGTAGGCAACCGACCAGTTCGCCGGCCTGTTCGGCCACGACCAGGTGGTTGCGCGGGTCCGCGTCGATGGCCGCGAACGCCCTCTCGTACGCCTCGTCGACCTCGGTGAAGTCGCGGGCCTTGCCCAGGACGTCGTCGGCGAGCAGGGCGATGACGGCGGGCAGGTCAGCCCGGACCGCCTCCCGGTAGGTCACATCGGTCATGCCGGTGAGCCTGACACGGCGTCAGCGGGGCGGACAGCGCAGGCCCTCGCGGGGGACCGTCAGGTCGATCAGGTAGGCGTCGACCGCGTTGGTGATGCAGGACGTCTGCGGGTAGGCGGTGTGCCCCTCGCCCTCCCAGGTGAGCACCCGACCGACACCCAGCATCGACGCGAGCCGCGGGGTCTGCTCGTACGGCGTCGCCGGGTCGCCGGTGGTGCCGACCACCACGATCGGCGGTGCGCCGTTCGCCTTCCCGGTCGGGTAGGGGTCACGCCCGCCCGGCCACTCGACGCAGCTCAGCATGCCGACCGCCAACGCCGGCCCGAACAGCGGGTATTTCCCGCGCCACTCGGACTGCAACTGCCGGATCTGCTGCCGGCTCGGCTTCTCCGTCTCGTCGGCGCAGTTGATGGCGAGGTTGGCGTCGAACAGGTTCGAGTAGCGCCCGTCGTCCTCCCGGCCGGCGTACGCGTCGGCCAGTCGGAACACGTCCTTCGGGTCGCCCTCGGCGAGCCTGTCGATGGCCCGGGCCAGCTCCTGCCAGCCGGACTCGGTGTAGAGCGAGGAGATGACGGCGTAGAACACCCAGCCGGCGGTGGCCTCACGGTCGTCGGCGCCGCGTACCGGAGAGACCTTTGCCTTGTCGATGGCCGAGGTGACGGCGGCGCGGGCGTCCGGGGCGATCGGGCAGCGACCGGCGTTCGCCGCGCACCAGCGGGTGAAGTTGGTGAAGGCCCGTTCGAAGCCGCGGGCCTGGCTCTCCGAGCCCTCGACCAGCCGCTGCTGCGGGTCGACCGCGCCGTCGAGCACCAGCGCCCGCACCCGCTGGGGGTAGAGCTGGGCGTAGGTGGCACCGAGCAGGGTGCCGTACGAGTAGCCCAGGTAGGTGAGCTTGTCGTCGCCCACGGCGGCGCGTACCGCGTCCATGTCGCGGGCGGCCTGTTCGGTGCCGTACAGCGGCAACTGGTCGCCGTAGCGGTCGCCGCAGCCACGCCCGATCCGCTGGCTCAGACCGACGAAGCCGTCGAATGCCGACTGGCTCGCCGGGTCCGGGTCGAAGCCGAAGCTGGCGTCCAGGTCGGCGTCGGAGATGCACTTCACCGGGCTGGACCGGGACACCCCTCGGGGGTCGAACCCGACGATGTCGAAGCGGTCGGTGATCGAGCTGGGCAGCCCGCCGAACTGCTGGCCGAAGGAGAGGTAGACGGCGGTGTCGACGCCGGAGCCGCCCGGCCCGCCCGGGTTGATGACCAGTGAGCCCAACCGGTCGCGCTGCTTCGTCGAGCGGGCGCGCAGCAGGGCGATCTCGAAGGTCTGCCCGGCGCCCGGGCCGGCGCTCGCCCCGTTGCCGGTGCCCCAGTCACGGGGCACCTGAATCCGGGTGCACTCGTAGCGCATGTTCGGTGCGCTCCGCCCGACCAACTCGTCGGGCACCTCCGGGCAGGGCCGCCAGGTCGGTGCGCTGCCGGCCGGGGCGGCCGGGCCCTCCGCCTCGGTGCGCGGCGCGAACGCCGGCAGTGTGCAACCGGCGGTGAGCAGCGCGGCGACACCGAAGGCCGCGAGCGTGCGACGGACCCGGCGGCTTGTCGACATCCGAGGCTGGTCGGCGGTGCGGGTCACGTGGTCCTCCGGGATCGGGTCGACGGCCAGGCTACGCCGAGCCGGTGACGGCTCGGTCCACGGTGGCCGTCGGGTCGCCGCGCAGCACCTGGTCGACGTCGAAGCGGATCGGTCGGTCGAGCTGGTCGTAGCGGCAGGACCGGGGGTCGCGGTCCGGGCGCCACCGGACGAACTGGGCGGTGTGCCGGAACCGCTCGCCCTCCATCGCGTCGTAGCCCACCTCGACCACCAGCTCCGGGCGCACCGGCTCCCACTCCAGGTTCTTCGTGCCGGTCCACCGGCTCACCCCGCCCGGGATGCGTTGGCCGCGCTCGTGGTCGCCGTGCACCCACGGGTGCTCACCGGCGATGTCCCGATAGGGGGCCAGCTCGTCGAGCAACTCGGCGCGGCGGGCCATGCTGAACGACGCGCTCACGCCCACGTGGTGCAGGACCCCGGCGTCGTCGTAGAGGCCGAGCAGCAGCGAGCCCACCACCGGGCCGGACTTGTGCCAGCGGAAACCGGCCACCACCGCGTCCGCGGTGCGGGCGTGCTTGACCTTGAACATCAGTCGCTTGCCCGGCTCGTACGGCAGGTCTGCCGGCTTGACGATCAGACCGTCCAGCCCGGCGCCCTCGAAGACGTCGAACCAGCGCCGCGCGGTGTCCGGGTCGGTGGTGACCTGGGTGACGTGCACCGGCGGGCGCACCCCGGCCAGGGCCTCGACCAGCCGCTCCCGGCGGCGCGGGTAGGGCTGGTCGAGCAGGGCCTCGTCACCGATCGCCAGCAGGTCGAACGCGACGAAGTCGGCCGGGGTGGTCTCGGCCAGCATCTTGACCCGGGACGCGGCCGGGTGGACGCGCTGGGCCAGCAGCTCGAAGTCCAGCCGGGGCTGGCCGCTCGGCCCGTCGCGCCGGATCACGATCAGCTCGCCGTCGACGGCGCACCGCGGCGGCAACTGCCGGCGGGCCTGCTCGACCACCTCGGGGAAGTAGCGGGTCATCGACTTGCCGCCCCGGCTGGCCAGCTCGACCTCGTCGCCGTCGCGGAACACGATGCACCGGAACCCGTCCCACTTGGGCTCGTAGGTCACCCCGGGTGTGGTGGGCAGTTTGGGAACGCTCTTGGCCAGCATCGGCTCGACCGGCGGGTTGATCGGCAGGTCCACGCCGACAAGTCAATCAGACGGCACCGACAGCCGTGAGCCAGATCACCGTGGACGCCAGAGCGGCGTGTCCCCCTACGCGTCGCTCGTCCCCACCGGGCGAATCACATAACCCCAGGTCAGAGCTATTTTCGCGAGGTGTCCGAGTGGGTCTGTGACTGTTGCGGGCGGTGGCGGGTGAGCGTGGAGCTGATCCGGGGCCGCCACCGGTTCCGGCTGACCCGCCGCTACCCGGAGCGGTTCGGTGGCGGCCGGAACGTGCTCGGCGAGGTCGGTTCGGTGCCGGAGCTGGAGGAGTTGCTGCTGCGGCGTACCCCGCTCACCCTGGCCGACCTGCGTGAGGCCGCCTGACCCGCGCCGGCCGGCGACGCGGCGCCGCCGGGTGCCGCGCCGGGTCCACCTCCAATGGGGAGGGACGGAACGGCGCGACGATCGGTGTCACAATGCCCCTGGCGGCCTCGTCTGCACCCGTGGCGGTGCCGAGCGGCGCCGCCGGGGAGGGGACGTCATGCGGTTCGAGGCCGACACCGAGATCGCTGCTGACGCCGAGCAGGTCTGGGCGGTGCTCGTCGACGTGCCGCGCTGGCCCGAGTGGACGGCGTCGGTCACCGAGGCCGAGCGGGGCGAGCCGGGGCCGCTCGCCGTCGGCGCGACCGCACGACTGACCCAGCCGAGACTGCGGCCGGCCCTCTGGCGGGTCACCGAGCTGACCGAGCGGCAGGAGTTCGTCTGGGTCTCCGAGGCGCCGGGTGTGCGGACCACGGGGGAGCACCGCCTGGTGCCCCTACCCGACGGGCGGACCCGCGTCGAGTTGGCCATCGACCAGTCCGGTCCGCTGGCCGGCCTGGTCGGTCGGCTGTACGCCGGTCTGCTCCGTCGCTACGTGCGGATGGAGGCCGACGGGCTCAGGCGTCGCTGCGAGCAGGGCTGACGGGCGCATGGAGGGGGCAACGGTGGCCGAGCTGACGTACCCGGAGGTGGGGTCGACCCGGCACCTGCCGCTGCCCGGCGGTTACCACCACCTGCGCCACCGTTACCCGGTGCCCGGCGGCTGCTTCGAGACGGCAGCCGACGCGGTGTTGAGCTGGCGGCTGCACCGCGCCGCCGGCGTCCGGATGCGCACCGACGCGCCGCGGGCCGCCGACGGTGTCCTGGTGACCGCCGGCCTCGGGGTCGGCCCGGCCCGCCTCTGGGGGCCGTGCCAGGTGGTCTGGAGTACGGACTCACCCACGAGCGCCGGTTTCGGCTACGGCACCCTGCCCGGGCACCCGGAGCGGGGCGAGGAGGCTTTCGAGGTGGTACGCGACGACACCGGCGCGGTCTGGTTCGAGGTCCGCGCGTTCAGCCTTCCGGACCGCTGGTTCACCCGCGCCGGGGGTCCGGCGGTTCGGGCCGTGCAGCACACCTACGCCTGGTGGCTCGGCCGCACCCTGCGTCGGCTCTGCGCCGACGGCTGAGCGCCGCCCGCCGGGGAGGGTCAGAACCGGGCGAACGAGCGGATCGGGGCGCGCGGGCCGTATTTCGGTGCCCGGATGCCGGCCGCCTCCAGCAGCAGGCACACCCGGCCCCGGTGGCCTCGGAACGGTTCCAGCAGGGCCATCATCCGGGCGTCGTCGCCCCTCGGTTCGCCGGCGAGCGCCCAGGCCACCGTGTTGGGGATGTGGTAGTCGCCGACGCTCACCGCGTCCGGGTCCCCGTACGCGATCCGGACCACCTCGGCGGCCGTCCACGGGCCGATGCCGGGGATCGCGGTCAGCCGGCGGGTGGCGTCGGTGGCGTCGGTGCTGCGCTCCAGTCGGTCGGCGAGCGCCGCGGCGCGACGGAGCGTGTCGGCCCGACGCTGTTCCACCCCGAACGGGTGGAACACCCAGTACGGGGCCGCGGCGACGGTGGCTGCCTCGGGCGGAAGGAGCAGCGGCTGCAACGGGCCGGGAGCCGGCTCCCGGAAGTGCCGCACCATCGCCGAGTACGCCCGGTAGGCCTCCTTGCCGGTGACCTTCTGCTCGAAGACCGCGCGCAGCAGTCGGGGGAAGACCTCCCCGGTGGCGGGCATCCGCAGCCCCCGGTGCTCCCGGGCCAGTCGGGCGACCAGCGGGTGCGCCGCGGCCAGTTCGGGGAAGCCGGTCAGGTCGTCGCGCAGCCCGGCAATCGCGTCGGCGCGGGCGAGGACGTGCTCGGCGCCGGGCCCGTACCCCTCCGCGAGCAACTCGCCGCCGGCCGGTCGCAGCGCGAGCGTGGCCGGGCCCTGCGGGGTGCGGGTGGCCCACCAGAAGGTGCCGGCCGCCACCCGGGCGCAGGGGTCGTACGGGCTGAAGGTGAGCGCGCGGACCGAGGCGGCCAGCCGGTAGCCCGGCGGCGGGTGCAGCACCCTGGTCGCTGCGGGTTCGGTCTCGGTCACCCCGCTACTCTGCCAGGTCACGCGTGAAGGTACGTTCGGCCGCCCGTCCCGGTGTCGTCGGACCACCCGAACGGCCAAAAATACGATGGCGAATCGGTGCATACCGGCCTTATGCCATTTTTGGCGGTGGGGCCAGGTATCGATCATGTGGTTGTTTGATGGCCTGCAGGTGAACGCACTGTCCCGGGCCACCTGCGGCGGCCGGCATCCGGTCGCCACGCGGTGCCAACGGGGGATTGCGGAGAGGCATGCAGTGATGGGTACGCGGGGACGGCCCGGCGCGTGATCGCGCTGAAGATCTATCGACTCCTGCCCTCGACGGCGCGGCGGCGGCTCCTCGGCCTGCTGCCCGCGCACCGGCGGATCGGCCTGGTGCAGACGCTCTCCCGGCCGCGCGGCGGGGACACCGTGCACCCCCTCGGCGCGCGGGTGGCCGTGACCGACGGTGGCGTTCGCACCCGGGCCGAGGTCGTCGCCGCGGCGACGCCGTTGGCGCAGTGGCACCGCAACCTCACCGCCGTCACCACCGCGCTGCACGGCGCCGGCATCGAATACCACTGCATCCGTAACGACGACCACCTGCGCAGCACCGTCGCGGTCCTCGACGACAAACGGTCGGCGGTGCAACGCCTGGTCCGCTCCGCGCCGGCACTGTCCGGCGCCGACGTTCGGGTGGTGCAGGTCCAGCCCCGTCGGGACCAACCGGACGTCGCGCCGACCGAGGTGATCCGGGTCTGCTTCCCGGTGACCGACGCTCGTGCCGGTGTGGTCCTCGGCACCCAGTTCGCCTGTGAGATCGAGTTCTGGAGCCGACACGGGGACATGGTCCGCGCTCCTCGTCGCAACGGCGTCGTCGACGAGGCGCCCGCGCGGGCGCAGCCGGTCCGGGTGGCGGCGGCGCTGATGAGCCACTTCGTGCCCGAGGCCGACGACCACACCTACGGAACCCGCCGGGACCTGGCCGTCCGAGCGCCGGACCGGGTCGGCTTCCCGATCGACGCGGTCTACACCTGGGTGGACGGTTCCGACCCGCAGTGGCTGAAGCGGAAGTCGCTGGCGCTCGGTGCCCCCGATGGCCCGCTGCACGCGGTCGCCGCCAACTCGTCGCGCTACCACAACCGCGACGAGCTGCGGTACTCGTTGCGCTCCCTGCACAGCTTCGCGCCCTGGCTGCGGCGGATCTTCCTGATCACCGACAGTCAGCTACCGAGCTGGCTCGACCCGAGCCACCCGATGGTCACGGTCATCTCGCACGCCGAACTCTTCGCCGACCTGGGTGGCCGCTCGTCGTACAACTCGCACGCCATCGAGTCCCGGTTGCACCGCATCGACGGCCTGGCCGAACACTTCCTCTACCTCAACGACGACGTCTTCCTCGGTCGTCCGCTGCTGCCGAACCACTTCTTCCATGCCAACGGGATCGCGAAGTTCTTCCCCTCGCCGGCCCAGTTCGGCCTGGGCGAGGCGAAGCCGGAGGACCCGCCGGTGAAGGCCGCCGGGAAGAACAACCGTCGGCACATCCAGCGGCAGTTCGGCGTCACCATCACGCAGAAGATGAAGCACACCCCGTTCGCGCTGCGCCGCAGCATCATGCAGCAGATCGAGGCCATGCTGCCGGACGAGGTGACGGCCACCGCCCGGCACCGGTTCCGGCACCACGGTGACCTGTCCATCCCGTCGTCGCTGCACCAGTACTGGGCGTTCCTGACCGCGCAGGCCGTCCCCGGCGACATCGAGTACGAGTACGCCGACCTGGGTCACCCGTCGACCCCGGCTCGGCTGGCCGAGCTGCTGGCCCGCCGCAACCGCGACGTGTTCTGCCTCAACGACACCGACTCCGACCCGCTGTCGTTCGCCGAGCAGGAGCGCATGTTGGGCGACTTCCTGCCGCGCTACCTGCCCTTTCCCGCCCCGTTCGAGCTGCCGGACGACGTGGTGGCGGAGCGGCGGAGCGTGGGCGCCGGGGAGCTGTGGCGGCGCTCGTACCGGCCGGCGCGGGACGCCCGTCGGGGCGCCCCGGTCGACGCACCCACCATGCCCAACAACATGCTCAACACGGTGAGCGATTTCAAGGCCATCCTGCTCGGGCGCGACGAGTGAGCCCGCACCCGACCGCGCTGTTTCCCCCGCGTTTCCCGCACCCTCTCCAGTGGAGCCCAGAGTGGTAGACCCCGCCCCGCAGGTCACGATCATCGTTCCGGTCTACAACGTGGTGGACTACCTGCCCGAGACACTCCAGTCGATCGAGGCGCAGACCGTCTTCGGCACGTGCCACGTCATCCTGGTCGACGACGGCAGCACCGACGGCTCCGACCTGCTGGCCAAGCAGTTCGCCGCGGAGCACCCAAACGTGACCGCCCTGCAGCAGCGCAACAGCGGGCCCGGGGCGGCCCGCAACCTGGCGCTCGACCTGGCCGACACCCCATACGTGGCGTTCGTCGACTCCGACGACCTGCTGCCGCCGCGTGCCATCGAGGTGCTGCTCAAGGCGATCGTGACGCACAAGGCGAGCATCGCCATCGGCGACATGGACACCTTCCCGAAGCCGACCGCGTTCCTCTGGAAGAAGCCGTTCGGCAAGGGCGACCGGTTGCTGGAGACCGTCGTCGACGCACCGGACCTGATCTTCGACGCCGGCCCGTGCCACAAGCTGTACGACCTCGCCCAACTGCGGCAGCACGGCCTGCGGTTCCGCGAGGGGGTGCACTTCGAGGACGCCTTCCTGGCCATCCCGATGCTGCTCAAGGCCGAGCGGATCGCACTTGTCGACACGGTGGTCTACCAGTACCGCAAGCGCGCGGTCAGTAGCTCCATCATGGACAACCTCTTCGTCCGGGAACAGAACTTCTGGGACCACCTGGAGCTGTGCGAGACCCTCGCCGACCTGCGTCCCGACCTGGACGTGTTCCGCCGCGAGGTGCTCGAACGGTGGCTGGTCCGCAGCTACCAGGGCTTCGCCATGCGGGCGCACACCCTCTTCGAGGACGCGGACCTGTGGAAGATCTTCGAGAAGTGCACCCGGATCTACCAGGACATCGACCCCTCCTTCATCGCCAACTGGACGATCGACACCCGGCACCGGGTCCCGTACCTGGCGTTCAAGCTGTACGACTTCGAGCTGTTCGCCCGTCCGTGGCAGCGGCTGCGGGGGGTCGTCGCCTGCGGCGGTGACCTGCACCTCGACTACCCGGTGACGCCGGCGCTGCTCCCGCTGACGAAGGTGACAGCGGTGGGGGTACGGCTGGAGCAGATGCGGCTCGCGTCGTCGGGGGAGACGCTCAAGGTCTCCGGGCACCTGGTGGTCAACGGTCTGCCGATGCGTGCCCCGCTGGACACCCCGATGGGTCTACGGGTCCGGGGCAGCAGCCTCACCGCGCCGGTCACCGCCGAACGACGGGCGGACCTCAGGGCCGGGGACGACGACCGGGAGTGGTCGGGCTTCTCGGCCGAGCTGCCGCTCGGCAAGCTCCGCGGTGGCCAGCACGCGCTGCGGCTGGTGTTCCTGACCGCGACCGGGCAGGCCTCCCGGCAGTGCCTGATCTCGGCCGCCTACCTGCGTGACGCCACCACGAAACTGGCCGGCAACACCCGGGTCCTGCCCACCTTCAGCGGCCGGGAGAACGCCGAGCTGTTGGTGCAGCGCAAGGCCGGGGTGGCCGGGCAGCGCCGGTGGCGACGCCTGATGCTCCGCAAGGATCTGCGGCACGCGGCCTCCCGGGGCCCGTTCTGGAAGCAGCGGCTGCTGCGGACGCTCACCGCGCCACTGATGAGCCGGCGCGACGTGTGGCTGGTCGGCGAGCGGACCGACACCGCACAGGACAACTCCTCGCACCTGTTCCGGCACCTGCGGCAGGTGGAGCGTCGGCGCAACGTGTACTACCTGCTGGCGAAGGAGAGCCCGGACCGGCACCGGTTGCAGGGGTTGGGCAACGTCGTCACCCACGGCTCGTTCCGGCACAAGTTCCTGATGTTGCACGCCACCAAGCTGATCAACTCGTACGACATCGACTCCTACATGCTGCCGGCGAGCTGGGAGCGGTCGCCCTTCCTCAAGCACCTGAACTGGCGGATCGCCCCCACCCGGGTGTTCCTCGACCACGGGGTGATCGAGAAGGACGTCAGCGCCGGCGTCCACCGTGGCCGGGCCTCCTTCGACCTCTTCGTGACCTCGGCCGACCGGGAGGCCGAGTACGTGGCGAAGGACCTCGACTACGGCGACATGGTGGCGAACACCGGCCTGCCCCGCTTCGACGCGTTGACCCCGGACCGGGGCCACCGTCGCATCCTGTTCATGCCGACCTGGCGTACGTACCTCGTCACCCCGTCGTACAACAAGGCCGCCCGACCCCGGGTCGCCTTCGAGGGCTCCGCCTACCAGGTGTTCCTCGCCGAGCTGTTCGGTGACGAGCGGTTGCGGCAGGCGCTGCGCCAGCACGGGTACACGCTCGAACTCCTGCCGCACTACGAGATGCGCTCGCTGCTGGCCGGGCTGGTGCCGACCGACGACTGCTTCGCCATGGCGGACCAGACCAGCCGGACGGTGCAGGACGCGCTGCGCCAGTGCGACCTGTTCATCACCGACTATTCCTCCACCGCCTGCGACGTCGCCTACCTCGGCACCCCGCTGATCTACGCGCAGTTCGACGCGGAGGAGTTCTGGACCATCGGCGGCTACAAGAAGGGGTACTTCGAGCACCGGGAGGACGGGTTCGGCCCGGTCTGCGAGACCGCGTCGGAGACGGTGGACGCGATCATCAGGTACCTGGAGAACGGGTGCGTCCGCGAGGAGGAGTACACCCGTCGGGCGACGGACTTCTTCGTCGCGCAGGACCGCGACAACTCCCAGCGGGTGGCCACCGCCATCGCGGCGCTGCCGGGCCCGCAGCGGTGACCGGCCCGACGCCCCCGCCGGGGGAGCCGCCCCGGGCGTTGGCCGAACCCACCGGGTTCGTGGAGGTGTACCGCCGGGTGCTGAGCCCGCAGACCCGGCGCGCCATCGCGACGAAGGTGAGCCCCCGGGCCCGGCACCAGTTGAAGCAGTGGGTCGCCCGGGCCGCCCGGGACGGTCACCTCTCCGAACGTCGGGGTGAACGCCTGGCCCGCCGCCAGCCGGAGCTGCTGGCCGGCGCGGACCGGGTGGTCGTCACCGCCGACCGGGGACCCCGGGTGGCCCGGATCGGGGCGTCGGTCACACCCCTGCTGGCCCGGCTGGACAACCTCACCGCGGTCACCGCGGCGCTCGACGAGGCCGGCGTACCCCACTTCCGGGTCCGCGGTGAGGCCCATCGCTCGTCGGTGGTCGCCGTCGACGCCGAGGACCGCACCCGGGCGTACGCCGCACTCGCCGCGGTCTGCCGTCGGGTCCCCGGCTACGTCGGCGTGCCGGACGGCACCGCGCAACCGGCCGCCGGGTTCGAACCCAGGACCTGGGAGCGCCTGACGGACGCCCCGGTGGTGCGGCTGACCTGGTACTGGACGGACCCGCAGCGGCGGCTGGTGCTGGGGCAGGCGTACGGGTGCGACGTCGAGTTCTGGACCCGGGAGGGGGACACGCTCGTCGCGCCGCGACCCAACGCCGTCGCCGAACAGGTGACGGTGACGGCGCCGCTGGTCCTCGTACCGGAGTCACGGTTCACCGGCCTGGCGCCCGCCACCGCGCCCGCGACCGCCCGGACCCGGCCGGAGTTCGCCGCGCCGCGCCCCGACGACGTGCCGTTCCCGGTCGACGTGGTCTACACCTGGGTCGACGGCACCGACCCGGCCTGGTTACGCCGACGGGCCGAGGTGGCCGGGGTGCCGTACCACGCGGAGGCGGCCAGCGCGGCCCGCTTCCTCAGCCGCGACGAGCTGCGCTACTCACTCCGGTCGCTGCACCTGTTCGCGCCCTGGGTGCGCCATGTCTACGTGGTGACCGACGATCAGGTGCCGGCCTGGCTGGACCCGTCCGCCACCGGGCTGCGGGTGGTCGACCACCGGGAGATATTCACCGACCCGACGGTGCTGCCGACGTACAACTCGCACGCCATCGAGAGCCAACTGCACCACATCGACGGGCTCTCCGAGCACTTCCTGTACTTCAACGACGACGTCTTCCTCGGCACCGAGGTGCTGCCCCAGGACTTCTTCCTGGCCAACGGCATCTCCCGGTTCTTCCCCTCACCGGCGCTGGTGCCGCCGGGCGCACCCACCGCCGGGGACATCCCGTCGTCGGCGGCCGGGAAGAACAACCGGGCGTTGATCGCGGAGCGGTTCGGCACCGTGCTGACCCAGAAGATGAAGCACATGCCGCACGCGCTGCGGCGCAGCGTGCTCCAGGAGATCGAACAGACCTTCCCGCAGCAGTACGGGCGAACCGCGGCGAGTCAGTTCCGCAGCATGGACGACCTGTCGGTCGCCTCGTCGCTGCACCACTACTACGCGTTCCACACCGGGCGGGCGGCACCGGGGAACCTGCGGTACACCATCGCCGAACTGTCCCACCCGGACACCCCCGCCCGGTTGGCCCACCTGCTCGCCCGTCGGGACCGGCAGGTGTTCTGCCTGAACGACGCGTTCTCCGTCGAGGAGGACCTGGACGCGCAGATGGCGCTGCTCATTCCGTTCCTGGAGACGTACTTCCCGGTGCCGAGCCCGTGGGAACGGGCCTGACCCCACCCCGGACACGACGGTGGCCGGTCGCGCCCTCCCCGGCGACGACCGACCACCGTGCCCGCGTGGGCGACCAGGCTCAGTACGAGTAGCCCGAGCCGCCGGCGTCGTTCGAGCCGCTGTCCGCCGGCGGTGCGACCGCCTTCGGCGTGCCCTTCGGCAGGCAGCTCAGGTTCTTCTTGCCGTCCGGCTGGACCACGAACCAGGTGCCACCGACAGCCTGGCCCTTCCACTGGCCGGGCTTCTTGTCGCCGATGTAGCGGTAGACCGGCCAGCCACCGACGGTGAGCTGACGGGTGCCGTCCTGCCGGGTGACGCTGCCGACCTTGTCGTCGGACACGCCGGTGAGCTCCGGGTTGCCGTCGGTCAGCGCCGGGGGCCACACCTCGGCGCACTTGTCGACGCAGTTCGACGACGGCGGGTCGGCGGTGTCCTTGTCGAAGCGGTACAGGATCCAGCCGTCCTGGTCCGTGACCACCTTGCCCATCCGGGCGACGCTCTTACCGACGAGCTTCTCCGTCAGGTCGACGTCCTCCGCCGGCGGGGCGTCGGCGGCGGGCGCCTCAGCGGATGGCGAGGCCTCAGCTTCAACCGTCGCGGTGGGTTCGGCCGCGGCGACGGCGACCGGCTCCGCCGCGCTCGAGTTCGCGGGGTCGTAACCCGCGGGAGCGCAGGCCGTTAGTGCGACCATCGCGCTCGCGACGATGACGGTCCGCTTCATCTGTGCCACGTGCCCTCCTCATTCTTGACAGTTCACCCATGAGTACGGGGGAAGGGCTGTCAAGGTTGAAGTAGTAACAGTGGTCAATTTCACGTAAACCGATTGAACCGTTTCCGGCCGCGCTGCGTACGCACGCGCAGGGGACGACTCCCGCAACGACGAATCGGCGCCGGTCATTGTGACAATGACCGGCGCCGATTCGGCAGACACACCTACATGGGTACGGTGACCAGCGGACTCGCCACGCCGTTGGCATCCACCGACTGCACCTGGAGCTGCTTGATGTCCTTCGGCAGAGCCGACGTCGAGGCGCTCAGCTCGAGACCCTGCGGTCGGGTGTTGGTGCCGTAACCGCTCTCCGGCACCGACCACGTCGAGATGACCTCGGTGCTGGCGTTCTTGCGCACCACCACCAGTCGGCAGACGCGTGGGCCGGGCAGTTTCCGCAGGCTGAAATTGATCCGCGTGCCATAGTCCTTGGTCACCAGGAACATGGTGGTCTGCACACCGGTGGTCGGGTCGGTCGCCTCGACCTGATCACCCTCCTCCTCGGTGCCGCCCACACCCGGGCCGCTCGGCGCAGCCGTCGGCCCGCTCGTCGGCGGATCGTTGGGTGCGCTCGGCGTCGACTCGGCGAGCACCCCCGACGGCTGGTCGTTGCCGGCCACGCTGACGAAGCCGTAACCGGTCAGACCGCCGAAGACCACGATCGCGGCGGCCGTCGCGAGCATCTGACGAAACCGGGAACGCCGCCGGTCGGCCCGCACCGCGCCGAGCGTCCGGTCCAGCAGGGCCGGGTCGGTCGCCGTCTGCTCCAGCGCCATCATCGTCTCGCCGTCGATGTCGGAGAGCAGCCCCACCACCGGCACCATCGTCTCCAACTCGGCAGCGCACGCCCAGCAGGTGGCGAGATGTTCCTCGAACCGCTCAGTGTCCTGCTCGTCGAGCACACCGAGCGCGTATGCCGCGACATCCATGTGTTCCGGCCGGCTCATTCTGTCACCCCCCGCTCCTGCAGAGCCGTGCGCAGCGCGCGCAGCGCGTAGTAGACCCTCGACTTGGCGGTGCCGAGGGGCAGGCCCAACTCCTCGGCCGCCTCCGGCACCGTCCGCCCCCGGAAGTACGTCGAGATCAGGATCTCCCGGTGCGACTGACTGAGCGTCCGCAGCGCGTCCGCCACCGTCATGGTGCGAAGCACCCGGTCGGTGCTGTCCGCCTCGGCGAACGCGGTCAGGTCCCGGTCGTACGTCTCCGGCGGCCGGGCCTCCTGGCTCCGATGCTCGTCGATGGCGATCCGGCGGGCCACCGTGACCAACCACGGTCGCAACGAGCCCTGCCCCTGCGTGCCCAGGCGGTGCGCGTTGCGCCAGGCACGCAGCAGCGTCTCCTGGACGATGTCCTCCGCGCGCTGCCGGTCCCCCCCGGTGAGGCGCATGACGAACATCAGCAACGGGCCGGCGTGCTCGGCGTAGAGCTGACGGATCAACTGGTCGGAGTGGCTGGCCTCGGTTGTCGTCGCCTGATGGCGTCCGGGCGCCGGTCGCGGCGTCACCGGACCATTCTGGCGAGACGTCGCCCGTGCGTCGACCCCCCGGGCAGACGAGGTTGACCGTGACGAGGGCCGCGCCGACAACCAGTCAGCGCGGACCGTGTCGCCATGCCAACCGGCCGCCACCGCGTGCATGCAGACCTCCGGGATGTCCGTGACCAACGCCGGCCCACGAGGTGGGCCGCCCGGTGGTACGCAGCGCCGGCCCCAGCGGATCAACAAACGGAGGAAAAATTTCTGCGCCCGACCGAGCGGACGGTCAGCGGCGCACCGAGAACAGCCCGGGCGGCGGCGGATCGGAGCCCGTCGCGTCGGCGTCCCGAACCACCGGCGCACCACCGGCGAAACGGTCCAACTCGTCGCCGGCCACCACGCGGCCGGGGAACCAGTCACCGGCCGCACGCCTGGTCAGCTCCGGAACCGGCGGCGTGGACCGCCCGGCGACAAGCACCAGGTTCCCGTACCGGCGCCCCCGCAGCACCGCCGCGTCCCCGACCAGGCAGGCCTGCGGCAGCACCGAACGGATTGTGGCCACCTGCCCACGGGCGTGCCGCAACGGCGGGCCGTCGGCCAGGTTCGCCAGGTAGAAACCGGCGGGTCGGAGCACCCGGGCCACCTCCGCCGCGTACTCCACCGAAGTCAGGTGGGCCGGGGTACGCGCACCGGCGAACACGTCGGCGACCACCACGTCGTAGCTGGCCTCCCGGGTGGACGCCAGCACCGCGCGGGCATCCTCCACCCGGACCCGCAACCGGGCGTCGGACGGCCACGGCAACGCCCGCCGGACCAACTCCACCAGCGCACCGTCCACCTCGGACACCCGCTGCGTCGACCCGGGCCGGGTGGCGGAGACGTACCGGGGCAGCGTCAGGGCGCCACCACCCAGGTGCAGCACCCGCAGCGGCGTACCGGCCGGGGCGACCAGGTCCACGGCGGCGGCCAGCCGCCGCACGTACTCGAACTCCAGGTGGGTGGGATCGCCCAGGTCGACGTGCGACTGCGGTGCGCCGTCCAGCAGCAGCGTCCACGACCCGGCCCGGTCCGGATCCGGCACCAACTCGGCCAGCCCGGTGTCCACCTGCTCGACCACCCGGTCACCCGCCCGCTTACGCCCCACCGGAACCAGCCCCCGCGCTCACCGGGCCGCGCGCGCCGCAGCGGTCAACGCGCGGTGCAGCAGCCGGGCATCGCCGAGCAGGGCACGCAACCGGCGCTCCAGGCCGGCGATCGGGATCAGGTTCTGCGGAGCCCGCGGATCCTTGTACGGAGTGGACGCGAAGCGCGGCAACGTGACGAGCGACAGGTCGGCAAGCTCCACCGCCGCCTCGACCGGCAGGTCGGCGGAGCACTCCACCCGGACGATGCCCGCCCACGGCGCACCGACCGCCACCGGAAGCCGCAAATACCACGACCAACCACCCCAGGCGGTGCCCAGCCGGAACACCGGGGACCGCTCACCAGGAGCCATGCCGGTCACCACCGCGGTCAGCCGGGCATCCAGGTACTGACTGTGTTGGGTCTTGATGTAGCCAAGCGTGCGCGGCAACTGCCGGCGGCTGCGCAACGGCCCGTCCACCACCAACAGATCACCGTCGACCCGGGCGGCGTCGGACACCGCCACCTCCAACGCCGTCAGCGGACCCTGCACGGCGGCCGGCAACTTCGCCAGCTCACCGCTGCCACCCACCCGGTGCACCGGGTAACGGATCGCGCCCGCCACCACATCCTGCGCCGACGGACTCGCGGTGAACAGACCCCGAGCAACCCGGGTGCCCGCCAACTGCGCCGCACCCCGGCCCAGATCACACCGGACCACCCCGGCCGCATAGGAGGCGGCCAACCCGGGGAACGACCCGCCGTCCGTCTCGGCCGTCCAGATGCTCGCATCGACCCGGCGGACCCCGTCGACAAGCAACACCACGTCGGGTGCCCGCACCTCCGGGCGTACCCCGATGGCCCGCCAGTCCACGGCGGGCAGCTCCACGTCCGCGTCGACCTGGGCGCTGCTCGGCGCGGCCGGTCCCGTCGCGGACGCCTCGAACGACGCCCCGTAGGCCGGATCCCACGAATCCACGAAGAACGCGGCGTCCCTCGCGCTCACCGGCCCGTCCGCTCCACGCGCGCCGAGCGGGCATCCTTGCGCACCTCGAAGCGGACCGGGATGCGCTCGGCCAACGCCGGCACGTGGGTGACCACGCCGACCATCCGATCGCCCCGGGCCGCCAGGTTTTCCAGGGTCGCCGCCACCGTGTCCAGCGTGGCAGCGTCCAGCGTGCCGAAACCCTCGTCCAGGACGATCGACTCCAGGCTCGCCGCGGTGGTGGACATCCCAGCCAACTGCTCGGAGAGCGCCAACGCCAACGCCAACGACGCCTGGAACGTCTCACCGCCGGACAGGGTGCGCACACCACGACGCAGCCCCGCGTCGTGGTGGTCGACCACGACGAACTCACCCTTGTCGTGCACCAGCTCGTACTGCCCGGAGGAGAGCTCCCGCAGGATCCCCGACGCGCCGTCGACGAGCAGGTCCAACGCCTCGGCCAGCAACCACCGCTCGAAGTTGTTGGCCCGCAGGTGCCCGGCGAGCGCGCGCGCCACCTGCGCCTCCCGCTCGTGCCCCGCCCGCTGCTCGCGCAACGTCCCGGCCTGCTCACGTCGCTCGTGCAGCCGCCGCCGGTCGGCGTCGGCCCGTTCCACCGCCACGGTCGCCGCGTGCACCGGGTCGTCCCCGACCGGCACGTCGGCCGCGGCGAAGATGGCCGTGAGGGCCCGCTGCACCCCGTCGGCCACCGCCTCGGCCTCCGCCACCGCGGCGGCCCGACCGGCCCGGTCGGCCCGGCGGCGGTCCGCCTCGGTCGTCGCCCAACCGGTCAACGCCGCCCACGCGGCGGCCACGTCGTCCCGGTCGGTCGCCGGTGGGCCGAAGCGGGCCAGCCCGTCCCGGGCGGTGTCGAAGGCCCGCCACGCCGCCCGCAGCCGCTCCTCGGCGGCGTCCACCCCGGCCCGCGCCCGCCGAGCGGTCTCCCGGCCGGCCCGGACCGCCGTCGCCGCCTCCTCCAACGCACCGCGCAACCGGGCGTGCTCGGCCAACTCCCGGCGCAGCACGACCGGCTCGGCCGCCCCGGCGAGCTGCCCGTCCAGCTCGGCAAGCCGGGCCTCCACCTGCTCCTGCCGGGCACGCGCCTGCACCAGCAGCCGTTCCAGCTCACGTGCCGCCGTGTCCCGTTGCTGCACCGTCTCCTGCGCGGCCTTGGTCGCCGCCCGAGCGGCCTTGCCGGCCGCCGTGGCGGCGGCCACCGCCGAGTCGGCCGGCACCGCGGGCACCTCGGCCACCGGCTGCTCGCACACCGGGCAGGGCGCACCCGCGTGTAGGTGCACCCGCAGGCTCACCGCCAGGTCGGTGGCCTTCGCCTCCTCGTGCGCCCGGAAGGCCGCCTCCAACTCGGCGTCGGCCCGCTCGGCGACCACCCGCGCGGCGGCCAGGGCCGCCACCGCCGTGGCGTGCTCGTCGTTCGCCGCGCGCACCGCCGCGCGGACCGTGGCGGCTTCGCCGGAGAGCCGGTCCCGATCGTCGTACGCCCGCAGTTGCAGTCGCAGTGCGCTCTCGTCACCGGCGGCGGCCAGCTCGCCGCGGAGCTTGTCCTCCCGCTCCTCGGCCAGCGACACCCCGCTCGCCGCCGCCTCGGCGTCGGCCCGCGCCCCGGCGACCGCGCGGGCGACCTCGGTCACCCCACCCGGGGCGCGCACCCCGGTCAGCACGCTCAACTCGTCGTCAAGCGCGGTCAGCGCCGCCGCGGCCTCCCGCGCGGTGACCCGGGCCGCCGTCAACTCCGGCACCGCGTCGGCCACCGCGGACGCCAGCTCGGCCATCCGGTCCACCCGGGCATCGGCCTCGGCCAACGCCTCGTCGTCCACGCCTGTCAACCCGGCCAACACCTGGTCGACCGCCTCCAGCCGGGCCTCCGCCTGCCCGGCGCGCGCCGTCGCCTTCTTCTGCACATCCTCGTAGACGCCGAGGCCCAGCAGGTTGACCAGGATCTGCTGCCGCGTCGCCGGCTTGGCGTGCAGGAAGTCGGCGAACTGCCCCTGTGGCAGCACCACACAGCTGGTGAACTGCTCGTACGGCAGCCCGACCGCCTCCAGCACCGCCTGCTCCATCTCGGCGGGGGTGCCGGCCACCACCTCGCCGAGGTCGTCCGGGCTCAGCCCGGTGTCCAGCTTGGTCACGTCGAAGCCGGCCGGCATGAGCTGCAACCCGGCGTTCGCGGTCTTCACGTTGCCCCGGCCGTCCCGCCGGACCACCCGGGTCGCCACGTACCGGGCGCCACCGGACTCGAAGACCAACCGCACCCGGGCCTCGGTCGCCGACGGCGCGAGCGCGTTCGCCAACCCTCGGGCACCACCCCAGCGCGGCACCATGCCGTAGAGGGCGAAGCAGATGGCGTCCAGGATCGTCGACTTGCCCGAACCGGTCGGGCCGATCAGCGCGAAGAAGTCGGCGTCGGTGAAGTCGACGGTGGTCTCGTCCCGAAAGACCGTGAACCCGGCCAGGTCCAGTCGCATCGGACGCATCAGTGCTCGACCTCCTCGAAGAGCTCGTCGAAGAGCTCCCGGACACCCTCGTCGGAGTGACCCCGGCTGTCCAGGTAGTCGGCGAACAACTCCCGGGGTGAGCGCCCCGACCGTTGGGCGATGCGCGCGCCACTGCCCGGCGCGGCCAACAGCTCCGGGTCGATCCGGATCTCCAGGGCCCGGGGCAGCAGCTCCTGCACCTCCTCGCGCAGGCCGGCGCGGGGCTGCTCCCGCACGAACACCCGCAACCACGCGTCCGGTGCCTCGATCTCGGCGAGCTGGGCCAGGGTGCCCCGCACCGTCCGCAGCGCGCTCGCCGCCGTCACCGGCACCTCCCGCACCCGCGCGGCGGTGCTGGCCGTCACCTCGACGATCGTCACCGACGGGATGTTCTCCTGTTCGCCGAAGTCGACAGCGAGCGGGCTGCCGCTGTACCGCACCGGGCAGGGCCCCTCGACCCGCTGCGCCCGGTGCAGGTGACCCAGCGCCACGTAGTGCGCGGTCGCCGGGAAGACGGTGGCCGGAACGGCGTAACCCAACACGGTGTGCGCGTCGCGCTCACCGCCGCCGGCAGCCGCGCCGGTCACCGTGAGGTGCGCGGTGACCAGGTGCACCCGGTCCGGTTCGGTGAAACCCTCGGTCAGCCGCCCCAGCACCCGGCCCAGGTGGTCGGCGTACGTCTGGTTGGTCTCCGCGGCGGTCAGCTCGTACATCTCCAGGGCGCGCACCGCGTACCGCTGGGACAGGAACGGCAGCGCGGCCAACCGCCACCGCTCGCCGCCGGCGGTGGTGCCGTCGATGACGTGCTCGTCCGGGTTTTCCCGCACCCCGCCGCGCAGCGTGATGCCGGCGGCATCGGCCCACGGGCGCAGCGCGTCGAGCGCGGGGCCGTTGTCGTGGTTGCCGCCGATCGCCACCACGTCCGCGCCGGTGCGTCGCAACGCCGTCAACGCCCGGGTCACCAGGCGGGTCGCCTCCGAACTGGGCGCGGCGGTGTCGTAGAGGTCACCGGCGACGATCACCAGATCCGGCTGCTCGGCACGGGCGATCTCGATCACCCCGGCCAGCACGGCCTTGTGCTCGTCGGCCCGGGACTGCCCCTTGAGCACCTTTCCCACGTGCCAGTCGGAGGTGTGCAGGATCTTCATGGGTTGCCGGCCCCCTAGAACGGGATGTCGTCGTCGGTGCTGCCGCCGCCCGAGCCCACCACGGCGAACGGGTCGGCGGACTGGGTGATCGAGCGCAGCGTCTCCGATGGTGCCCGGCCCGCCTCGGAGACCCGGGTGGCCCAGGCCGGGAACGGGAACTCCAGACAGAGCGGCACCGGGATGTCCGGCTGGTTGACGAACATGGTGCCCGGCTTGGCCAACAGGGCGCGCTGGCGCTGCGCGGGCGGCAGGAAACCGTACTCCGGGCGGGACGCCTCGGCCGGGTCGAGCCGGCCGACCACCCGGATCGCCGAGTTGGTGACGATCCGCCGTTCCACCTCGCTCGCCGTCTGCTGCGCACCGATCAGGATCACCCCGAGCGAGCGGCCCCGCTCGGCGATGTCCAGCAGGACCTCCTTGATCGGCGAGGAGCCCTCCCGGGGGGCGTACTTGTTCAGCTCGTCGAGCACGACGAAGAGCAACGGCTTGGCGGTGCCGGACTTCTCCTTGCGCTCGAACTCGCTCTTGAGCGTCACACCCACCACGAACCGCTGGGCGCGGTCCGGCAGGTTGTGCAGGTCGACGACGGTGACCTGCGCGGACTCGCTCGTGTTGATCGAGTGGGGGCGACGGGCCGCGAGGTCGCCACGGATCAGCCGGGCAAGGTCCTTCTTACTGCCGATCAATCGCCGGGCGAACGCGTTGACGGTGCCCAACCCCACCGCGCTGCCGGCCCAGTCGGAGCGGGTCTCGTCGTCGTTGAGCTGGTCGACGATGTGGTCGACCAGGTCACCGTAGGAGCCGAGCCGCACCCCGTCGATGCTCACCCCGCCGTCCGCCGGCTGGGCGTAACGGGCCAGGTGCGCGGCCACCGAGTGGACCACCATCGTGTACTGCTGGCGCTCGTCGTCGGCGTCGGCGAAGACGTACGGCAGGAGGCGGTCGGAGCAGAACTCGCTCAGGGTCCAGTAGAAGCTGTCGACGCCGGTGAGCCGGCTGCTCACATCAGGGGTGCCGGCCGGGTCACCCACCCGGGGCGGGGCGTACACCCGGACGTCCGGGAACGCGCCGGCGTTCAACCCGAGCTTCGCGTACGCCGCGCGGGTGGGCTCGTCGAGGCGGGTGTTTGGGTGGTCCAGGAAGAGCAGGTCCTCACCCTTGACGTTGAAGATCAGCGCCTTGGCGTTGACGGCGTCGCCGCCGAGCACGCCGGAGCGGAACACCGAGTAGAGCAGGAAGGTGGCGAAGCTCGTCTTGGTGGCCACCCCGGAGATGCCGGAGATGGAGACGTGCGCACCCCGGCTGCCGTCGAGGAAGTCGGCGTTCAGATAGACCGGCACCCCGTCCCGGCCCATCCCCATCGGAATGCGCCGCTCCATCCGGTCGAAGTGCAGCGCACGCGCGCGGGCGTCCCCCTCGGCCCGGTGCACCACCGCGCCCGGGGCCGGCGGCACGTACAGCTCGGGATCGACCCGGGTGGTGGTGACCTCGGCCGCCTCCTGCACCTGCGCGGGAAGCGTGCCGTCGGCGATGGCGAACACGTCGGACTCGAACTGGGCGCCCTCGTGCCGCGCGCGGACCTGGGTGACCACCCCGGCGATCGTCACCGGCTCCCGGTCCGGCAGCTCCCGTCGGGTGACCACCACGTCGTCGAGCTGGAGATAGCTGCCGGGCGCCACGGCCGTCCAGAACTGCAACGGGGTGGCGTCGGCGGTGCCCAGCACCCGCCCGACCGCCTCGCCAGGGCTGTCGAGGTCGGCGTCGGTCATCGGGCGGCTCGGGTCGCTCGGGCAGCACGTTCGGGAAGCATGACGTGCATCCTGCCCGAGGAGTACGACAGGTCGCCACGCGACGCGGCGGACGACACCATGCGGCATCCCGGTCACGACGGTGGGTGTGCGAGCCGGCGACACCCCGTCACGGACGGGCGTGGCGGAGCATGAGGACGCCGTCCTCGGCGGCCAGCACATGGCGCAGTGGCAGGTGCCGGGGCGGCGCGGCCTCGCCGGCGGTGATCCGGCCGGGGCCCGGGCCGGCCAGCAGCGGCGAGACGGTGAGACACAGCTCGTCCACCAGGTCGGCGGCGGTGAGGGCCCCGAACAGGTGCGGGCCGCCCTCGCAGAGCAGTTGGGTCAGCCCGCGTCCGTGCAGCTCGGCGAGGCCGGCGGTCAGGTCGACCCGTTCGGCGCCGCACCGCAGCAGGTCGGCGACGTCGGTCAGCCCGGGCGGCGGGTCGGCGTCGGCGTGGGTGAGAACGATGGGCCGTGCCGGCGCGTCGGCGAAGGCGGCCTGCGCAGGGTCCAGGTCCAGCGAGTTGGAGACGACCACGAGCGTGGGGTACTCGGCCAGCCCGTGGTCGCGACGCCAGGCGCGGCGGGTCTCGTTCAGCCGAACCGCCCGGTACGCCTCGTGGCGGAGCGTGCCAGCGGCCACCACGAGGGCGTCGCACACCATCCGCAGCAGGCCGAACACCCGCTTGTCCGGCGCGCCGGAGAGCCCGGCGGAGTAGCCGTCCACGGTGACCGCCCCGTCCAGGCTGGCGACGAAGTTGACCCGCAGCCGGGGCTGGTCGACACGACCGTAGAGGGTGGTGAGCGCGGCGTCGTCGAGCGGCTGCGTGGACGGCTCCGGCCAGAGCCGTCGGATCGGAATTCCGACGGTCATTCGCCGACCGGACCGATGACCGGAGGGGTCGGTTCGGCGGTACGGTGCTGGCAGTCGCACCAGTTCCGGCCCGGGCAGTCGTCGTGTCGCCGGGCCCGGCACGCTCGGCAGATCATGCTCGCAGCCTAAGCCGCGGGAGGACAGGACAGCATGCCGCGTCAGATCTTCCAGCTGAAGATGTCCCTGGCCGGCACCCGCCCGCCGGTGTGGCGTCGGGTGCTCGTGCCGGCCGGCTACACGCTGGACCGGCTGCACCGGGTGGTGCAGCACGCGATGGGGTGGCGCGACTGTCACCTGCACTCGTTCGAGATCGACGCGGTGCAGTACGGCGAGCCCGACCCGGACGGGGAGTTGGGCCTGCACGACGAGTTGGACGCGCGGTTGGACGCGGTGCTCGGCAAGGGCAGCCGGTTCTCCTACACCTACGACTTCGGCGACTGGTGGGAGCACGATCTGGTCGTGGAGGACGCGCTGACCGCCGACCCGGACGAGCGCTACCCGGTCTGCCCGGCCGGCGAGGGGGCCTGCCCGCCGGAGGGGATCGGCGGGCCGTTGGGCTATCAGGCGCTGCTTGAAGCCCTGGACGATCAGGCCGCTCCGGCCGACCTCGCCAGCTCCCGCCACGCGCTCCTGCGTGACTGGGCGGGTCCCACCTTCGACCCGTCCCGCTTCGACGCCGACCGGGCAACCACCCTGCTCCGCCGCTTCTGCTAACCCCCACCCCCCACCCCCCAACCCCAACCCCCCAACCCCCCAACCCCCCAACCCCCACCGGGGCCCGATCGCCTCTCTGTTGATCAAGAGGTTTGCGTCAGCGGAGCCGTGATTGCTGACCGAAATCTCTTGATCGACAGAGGGTGTCGAGGGGGTGCGACCGGGTGTGGCCGGCTGCGGCGGGGGTCGGGCGGGGGTTTGGCCTCGGAGTTTGTGTTGTCGGTGGGGTGGGAGTGGGCAGCGGTAACGATCTGGGAACGCTCCCAACGTCCTATTGACACTCCCGTTACCCGCCGGCAATCTCATGGGAGCGCTCCCGGAGGTGGCGTGGCTCACTCACGAACTCCGGCCTGGCGCGACGGGCACCCCCCACCACACCCATCCAGCCTCACCACCCGGAAAGAGGGGTCAGCGCATGAGTGTCACCACGCGGCGTACCCGCCTGGCGGCCGCTGCCCTGGCCGCGATCACCGCAATCGGCGGTCTCGCGGCCTGCGGCAACGACGACGACAAGCCGGCGGCCGGCGAGAAGCCGACCAAGCTGGTCGTCGACACCTTCAGCGAGTTCGGCTACGACGAGCTCGTCAAGCAGTACGAGAAGGACACCGGCATCAAGGTCGAGCTGCGCAAGACCGCACAGCTCAGCGAGTACCGGCCGAAGCTGGTCCGCTACCTGGCCACCGGCAAGGGCGCGGCGGACGTCACCGCCCTGGAAGAGGGCATCCTCAACGAGTTCAAGACCAACCCGCGTAACTGGGTCGACCTCAACCCGCTGATCGCCGACCACTCGAAGGAATACCTGCCCTGGAAGTGGGAGCTGGGCAAGTCGCAGGACGGCCGGCTGGTCGGCCTGCCGACCGACGTCGGCAGCCTCGCCGTCTGCTACCGCAAGGACCTGTTCCAGTCTGCCGGCCTGCCCACCGAGCGCGACCAGGTGTCGGCGCTCTGGTCGGACTGGAACGGCTTCCACGAGACCGGGCGGAAGTACAAGCAGGCCACCGGCAAGGCGTTCGTCGACTCGATCACCGCCGTCTCCAACGGTGTCATGTTCCAGGGCAACGGTGACCTGTTCTACGACAAGGAGAACAACATCATCGCGGACACCAGCCCCGCGGTGAAGAACGCCTGGGACACCGCCACGTCGATGGTGGACATCTCCGCCAAGACGTCCACCTGGTCGCCGGAGTGGTCGGGTGGCTTCAAGCAGGGCACCTTCGCGGTCACCTTCTGCCCGTCCTGGATGCTCGGCATCGTCTCGGACAACTCCGGTCCGGCGAACAAGGGCAAGTGGGACGTCGCGTCCGTGCCGGGTGGCGGCGGCAACTGGGGCGGCTCCTGGCTCGCGGTTCCGGAGCAGAGCAAGTACCCGAAGGAGGCGGCGAAGCTCGCCGAGTACCTCACCAACGCCAAGAGCCAGGTGGAGGCCTTCAAGCTCAAGGGCCCGCTGCCCACCAACCTGGAGGCGCTGAAGAACGAGGCGTTCCTCAGCTACACCAACGAGTACTTCAGCAACGCGCCGACCGGCAAGATCTTCGGTGAGAGCGTCGCCAAGATCCAGCCGACCCACCTGGGTCCGAAGCACCAGGCGGTGAAGGAGAACGCGTTCGAGCCGGCACTGCGGGCGTTCGAGAACGGGCAGGCCGACAAGGCGAAGGCCTGGGAGCAGTTCACGAAGGACGCCAAGACTCAGGGCGCCTTCTGAGTGATTCCCTGCCGGTGGCGTTCGGGGCTTCCCGGACGCCACCGGCCGGTCCCCTCCGCGTAGCGCCCTGCGCGAGGGCCCCCGGGCCTCGCCGGAAAAGGAATTTCGCATGAGCCTGTCGGCCACGACGGCACCGCCGTCGCCAGCAGCACCGCCTTCCCCCGACGTCTCTTCCCGACGTACCCGGGGCAGGTTATTCAACCGTCTCGACGTCAAGTACTCGCCGTACCTCTACATCGCGCCGTTCTTCGTGATCTTCGGCGTGTTCGGGTTGTACCCGATGCTGCGTACCGCCTGGATGTCGCTGCACGACTGGGACATGATCGGCGACCACTCGTTCATCGGCTTCGACAACTACACCCGGCTGGTGTCCGACGAGTACTTCTGGAACGCGCTGGTCAACACGTTCGGCATCTTCGCCCTGTCGACCATTCCGCAGTTGTTGCTCGCCCTCTTCCTGGCGAACCTGCTCAACCGGACCTTCCTGCGTGCCAAGACCTTCTTCCGGATGGCCATCTTCGTGCCGAACGTGGTGTCGGTGGCGGCGGTCGCGATCGTCTTCGGGATGCTGTTCCAGCGGGAGTTCGGCCTGTTCAACTGGCTGCTCAGCCTCGTCGGTGTCGACGCGGTCGACTGGGACTCGCAGCGCTGGAGTTCCTGGTTCGCCATCTCCACGATGGTCAACTGGCGGTGGACCGGGTACAACACCCTGATCCTGCTCGCCGGGATGCAGGCGATCCCGAAGGACCTCTACGAGGCCGCGGAGATCGACGGCGCCGGCCCGTGGCGGCAGTTCTGGCAGATCACCCTGCCGATGCTCAAGCCCACCTTCATCTTCGTGGTCATCCTGTCCACGATCGGCGGCATGCAGCTCTTCACCGAGCCGCTGCTCTTCGGCAACGGCAACATCCTCGGCGGCGACCAGCGAGAGTTCCAGACGCTGGCCATGTACATGTACGAGATGGGCATCGAGAACCTGAACACCGCCGGCTACGGAGCCGCGGTCGCCTGGGCGATCTTCATGATCATCGTCCTGGTGTCGCTGTTCAACTTCCTACTCGTCCGCCGCTCGGCGAAGTGAGGAGAGATCGATGATCTCGGCTTCCCAGCGCCTGTGGCGCACCAGCCCGCTGACCTACGTGGCGCTCGTCCTGGCGGCGCTGCTGTCGATCTACCCGTTCTACTACATGATCGTGATCGGCACCCGCAGTCTGGACAACATCAACGACGTGCCGCCACCGGTGACCCCCGGCGGAGCGTTCGGTGACAACTTCCAGCGGGTGCTCGACAACGACGCCGCCAACTTCTTCACCGGCATGATCAACTCGATCATCGTCTCCTCGGTGGTCACCATCTCGGTGGTGCTCACCGGTTCGCTGGCCGGGTTCGCCTTCGCCAAGCTGCGCTTCCGGGGCAGCAACGCCCTCCTGCTGGCGATCATCATCACCATGATGATCCCGACCCAGATGGGCATCATCCCGCTCTGGGGCATGATGCAGGACCTCGGGTGGTACGACACCCTCTACGCGGTGACCGTGCCGTTCCTGGTCAGCGCCTTCGGCGTGTTCATGATGCGGCAGTACGCCAGCCAGGCGATCTCCGACGAGCTGATCGAGGCCGGTCGGGTCGACGGGGCCAGCACGTTCCGGATCTACTGGAACATCGTGCTTCCCGCACTGCGCCCCGCCGCCGGCGTCCTCGGTCTGCTGACCTTCATGGAGACCTGGAACTCGTTCCTCTGGCCGTACGCCATCCTCACCCCGGAGAACCCGACCCTGCAGGTTTCGCTCTCCTTCCTCTCGTACGCCTACTACACCGACTACTCCCAGGTGTTCGCCGCCACGGCGATCGGCACCATCCCCCTGGTGATCGTTTTCCTCGTGTTCGGCCGCCAGATCATTGGCGGGATCATGGAAGGTGCCGTCAAGTCGTGAGCAACCCCGCCAGCCCACCCGCCGTCGACGTCCTCGACGAGCGCCCCGGGCTGACCTTTCCACCCGGATTCCTCTGGGGGGCCGCGACGGCGGCGTACCAGATCGAAGGGGCGGCGGCCGTCGACGGCCGCACCCCGTCGATCTGGGACACCTTCAGCCACACCGACGGTCGGGTCCTCGCCGGGCACACCGGCGACGTGGCGTGCGACCACTACCACCGTCTCGGCGAGGACGTCGCGCTGATGGCCGAGCTGGGCCTGAAGTCGTACCGTTTCTCGGTCTCCTGGTCCCGGGTGCAGCCCGGCGGCACCGGCGCGGCCAACCCGCAGGGCCTGGACTTCTACCGGCGGCTCGTCGACGAACTGCTGGCCAACGGCATCGAGCCGTGGCTCACCCTCTACCACTGGGACCTGCCGCAGCCACTCGAGGACGCCGGCGGCTGGCCGGCCCGGGACACCGCGGCCCGCTTCGCCGACTACACGAGCCTGGTGGCCGACGCGCTCGGTGACCGGGTGCGCTACTGGACCACGCTCAACGAGCCGTGGTGCTCGGCGTTCCTCGGCTACGGCTCCGGCGTGCACGCCCCCGGCCGCACCAACGGGGCGGATTCGGTGCGCGCCGGTCACCACCTGATGCTCGGTCACGGCCTGGCCGTGCAGGCACTGCGGGCCGCCCGGCCGACCGCCGAGGTGGGTGTGACCGTCAACCTCTACCCGGTCGACCCGGCCAGCGACACCCCGGCCGACGTCGACGCCGCCCGGCGGATCGACGGGCTGGCCAACCGGTTCTTCCTGGACCCTCTGCTACGCGGGTCGTACCCGGAGGATCTGGTGGCCGACCTGAGCACGGTGACCGACTTCGACCACGTGCGCGACGGCGACCTGGCGACCATCTCCACGCCGCTGGACCTGGTCGGGGTCAACTACTACAGCCGGCACGTGGTCGCCGCGCCGGTCGAGGGCGTCGTGGCCGACCTGACCCCGTCGTGCTGGCCGGGCAGCGAGGACGTCCGGTTCGTCAGCCGCGGTGTCCCCGTCACCGACATGGGCTGGGAGATCGACGCTCCGGGCCTGACCGAGACGCTGCGTCGGGTGCACGGCTACACCGACCTGCCGCTGTACGTCACCGAGAACGGCTCCGCGTTCGTCGACTCGGTCGTCGACGGGGAGGTCGACGACGTCGAACGGCTCGCCTTCTTCGACGCCCACCTGCGGGCGGCGCACGAGGCGATCGACGCCGGGGTGCCGCTGCGGGGATACTTCGCCTGGTCGTTGATGGATAATTTCGAGTGGGCCTGGGGCTACACCAAGCGGTTCGGCATGATCCACGTCGACTACGACAGCCAGGTCCGCACCCCCAAGTCCAGCGCCAAGTGGTACGCCTCGGTGATCCGGCGCAACGGTCTGGCCGCACAGTAGGCTCGGGCCAGCCATCAGGACGGCCCCGGTGCCCACCTCCCGCAGGTGGCGCCGGGTCCGCCCGCCGTCGGAGGAGCAGACGATGACAACGCAGCGCACCCGGTCGCTCGGGCGCCCGACCCTCGACGCGGTCGCGGCGCGTGCCGGCGTCGGCCGGGGCACGGTTTCCCGCGTGGTCAACGGCTCGCCCCAGGTCAGCCCGGAGGCCCGGGCCGCGGTCCAACAGGCCATCGCCGAGCTGGGGTACGTGCCGAACCGGGCCGCTCGTGCCCTCGTGACCCAGCGGACCGACTCCGTCGCGCTTGTGGTGTCCGAATCCGGCGAGCGGGTCTTCACCGAGCCGTTCTTCGCCGCGATCGTGCGGGGCATCAGCTCCGGGCTGCTGGAGACGCCGATGCAGCTCTGGCTGGCCATGGCCCAGTCGCCGGTGGAGCGGGAGCGGGTCGAGCACCACCTCACCAACCAGCACGTCGACGGCGTCCTGCTGCTGTCGCTGCACGACTCCGACCCGCTGCCGACGCTGCTCGAGGAGCGCGGCCTGCCCGCCGTGCTCGGCGGTCGCCCCGCCCGGATGCTCCAACCGGGTGCCCAACCGGCCTGGTTCGTCGACGTGGACAACGTTGGCGGGGCCCGGCAGGCGGTGGAGTACCTGGCACGGCAGGGCCGGCGACGCATCGCCACCATCGCCGGCACGCAGGACATGGGCGTCGGCCTGGCCCGGCTGACCGGCTACACCGAGGCGGTCAAGGCCACCGGGGCGGGTGTCAACCCCGACCTGATCGCGTACGGCGACTTCAGCGAGAGCAGCGGCGCCGCCGCCATGCGTCGACTGCTGGACGCCTGCCCGGACCTGGACGCGGTCTTCGTCGCCTCCGACCTGATGGCGTTCGGTGCGCTGCGTACCCTGCGCGAGGCCGGCCGTCGCGTACCGCAGGACGTCGCGGTGATCGGCTTCGACGATGCGACGATCGCGCTACGGGCGGAGCCACCGCTGACCACGGTCTTTCAGCCGGTGGAGGAGATGGGCCGGCAGATGGCGCGCCTGCTGGTGGCCCGGATCCGCGGCGAGGAACTACCCGCCTCGCACATCCTGCTGGACACCCAACTGGTCCACCGAGCCTCCGCCTGACCCCACCCGCAGTTAGGGGGTCCAGCGGCGGAGTTCGCGTTTGGCCAGGGAGTTGCGGTGGACCTCGTCGGGACCGTCGGCGAGGCGCAGGGTGCGGGTCTGTGCCCAGAGGGCGGCAAGTGGGGTGTCCTGGCTGACGCCGGCGCCGCCGTACCCCTGGATTGCCTTGTCGATGACCCACTCCGCCATCGCCGGCGTGCCGATCTTGATCGCCTGGATCTCGGTGTGCGCGCCCTTGTTGCCGACGGTGTCCATCAGCCAGGCAGTCTTGAGCACCAGCAGCCGGGCCTGCTCGATTCGGACCCGGGACTCGGCGATCCACTCCCGGACCACGCCCTGCTCGGCAAGCGGTCGGCCGAACGCGATCCGCTCGAGCGCCCGCTTGCAGAGCAGCTCCAATGCCCGTTCAGCCATTCCGATCAATCGCATGCAGTGGTGGATCCGGCCCGGCCCCAGCCGGGCCTGGGCGATGGCGAAACCGGTGCCCTCGGCGCCGATCAGGTTCTCCGCGGGCACCCGGACGTCGGTGAAGTCGATCTCGGCGTGCCCGCCGTGCGAACCGTCGGTGTAACCGAAGACGGTCATGCCCCGGCGCACGGTCACCCCGGGGGTGTCCCGGGGGACCAGCACCATGCTCTGCTGGCGGTGTCGGTCGGCGGTGGGGTCGGTCTTGCCCATCACGATGAAGATCTCGCAGCGCGGGTCCATCGCCCCGGACGACCACCACTTCCGCCCGTTGATCACGTATTCGTCGCCGTCGCGGGTGATCCGGGTGGCGATGTTCGTGGCGTCGGAGGACGCCACGTCCGGCTCGGTCATGCAGAACGCCGAGCGGATCTCGCCCTCCAGCAGCGGCATCAACCAGCGTTCGCGCTGGGCGTCCGAGCCGAACTCGGCAAGCAACTCCATGTTGCCGGTGTCCGGTGCCGCGCAGTTGACCGCCTCCGGCGCGAGGTGCGGGCTGCGGCCGGTCAGTTCGGCCAGGGGAGCGTACTGGAGGTTGGTCAGGCCGGCGCCGTAGCGCGGGTCGGGCAGGAAGAGGTTCCACAGGCCGCGCTTGCGGGCCTCCGCCTTCAGTTCGGCCAACACCGGGGTACGCGACCACGGGTCCCCGGCGGCCACCTGCTCGGCGTGCACGGGCTCGGCCGGGTAGACGTGCTCGGTCAGGAACCGGGTCAGCTCGTCGCGCAGTTCCTCGGTCCGGGCGTCGTATGAGAAGTCCATCACCGCTCCCTGGCGGCGCTCAGCCCGTGCGTGACCAGCGGTGCCACCATCTCGCCGATCCGGTCGAAGCCCTCGCCGAGCGTCTGCCCGAGCGTGTGGCGGTAGTGGATGCCCTCGCAGATGACCGCGAGTTTGAAACAGCCGAGCGCCACGTGCCAGTGCAGCGGCCCGACGTCGACGTCGCTGCGGCCGGCGTACCGGTCGATCAGCTCGCCGCCGGTGGGGAAGCCGGCGCGCGGGCCGAGCCCGTCGGCGACCGGGTTGCCCGCGGCGGTGTCGCTGCCCCCGAGCACGTCCCAGTACGTCAGCAGCAGCCCCAGGTCGGCCAGGGGGTCGCCGAGGGTGGCCATCTCCCAGTCGAGCACCGCGTGCACGGCGATCGGGTCGGCCGAGGCGAGGAGGTTGTCCAGCCGGTAGTCGCCGTGCACGATCCGGCCGGCGTTCGCGCCCTCCGGGGCGGTCGCCGCGAGCAGGTCCCGCAGCTCGTCGATGCCGGGCAGTGGGCGACTGCGGGAGCGGTCGAGCTGCCCGGCCCAGCGGCGGACCTGCCGGGCGAGGTAGCCCTCGGGGCGGCCGAAGTCAGCCAGCCCGACGGTGGACGGGTCGACGCTGTGCAGTGCGGCGAGCGTGTCCATCATCGCCATGGCAAGGTCGCGGCGTCGTTCGTCGCCGAGCGGGTCGGTCTGCGTGCGGGTGCGGAACACCTCGCCGGGCATCCGTTCCATCAGGTAGAACGGTGCGCCGATCACCTCGGGGTCGGCGCAGAGCAGCAGCGCGCCCGGCACCGGCACCTCGGTCGGCGCGAGCGCCGAGATGACCCGGAACTCGCGCCCCATGTCGTGCGCGGTGGCCAGCACGTGCCCCAGCGGGGGGCGGCGCAGCACCATCTCGCGGTCGCCGAGGTGCAGCAGGTAGGTGAGGTTGGACTTGCCGCCGGCGATCAGTTGGGCGCGCAACGGCCCGACGAGCAGTTCGGGTCGGTGCTGGGCCAGGTGGTCGGCGAGGCGGTCCAGGGGCAGACCCGCGGGTGAGGTGGGGACGGCCTCCGGCCGCGACGCATCGACGGCCGGATCACTCATCCGACTAGTTGATGGCAGCCCGCTCACGTTGTCAAGGTCAGAATTTCCCGCCGGGATATGCCGCTGCAACAGGGACGAAATGGTCAACGACCAGGCTGGGAGCAGCCTGCCGGCGGCTCCTTTCGCCGGCCCGCCGAGCGGAGGGACAGACATGTTGCTGCGAGTTCGGGTCACCCTGCCGGACCGTCCGGGCACCCTCGGTCAGGTCGCCCGCACGTTGGGCGTCTCCGGGGCGGACATCGTCCAGGTGGTGGTCCTCGAACGGCTCGGCGGGCGCGCGGTGGACGACTTCACCGTGGTCTGGCCGGGTGCGGCACGGGTGGAGCGCCTGCTGGCCGGCCTCGCGGCGATTCCTGGGGTGCGGGTGGACGGTGTGTGGCGGGCGATCGGCGCGCCCACCACCACCGGCCAGGACGCGGAGCTGCTGGCCCAGGTCGCGGCCAACCCGGCCGACGGGTTGGCCACCCTCGTCGACGCGGTGCCCGGGTTGCTGGCCGCCGACTGGGCGGTGGCCGCCGTGGTGCCGGTCGACTGGGCCTCGCGCACCGGGGGTGGCGGGGCGACCGTGGGGCACGCGAGCTGGCGTGCCCCCGTACCCCCGCGGTTGCCGGAGGTGACCCCGCTGCGGGGTCGGTCGATGACCACGCCCGACGGCACCCACCACGCGATCGCGCCGTTCGGCCGGGCGGGCCTGGTGCTGGTGGTGGCCCGCGAGCGCAGCGAGACGCTCTCCGCGGCGGGTTTCCACAGCACCGAGGTGGACCGGCTCACCCAGCTCGTCCGCGCCTGCACCGTGATCCTCGGTGACCGCCTCGACCTCGTCGGCGCGCCGCCGGTGGTCGCCGGCCCCTGAGCGGCCCGAGGAGTTCCCGGGCCGACACGGCCGGGCAACCGAGCGGCAACAGGCGGGGGTGAGGCTCTTACCGGGGAAGGGAGCCAACCATGACGTTGTGGCGGATCCGGGCGACGGTGGACGACCGACCGGGTTACCTGTCGGTGCTCACGGCGAGCCTCGCGCTGCGCGGGGTCAACATCCTCACCGTGCAGGTGCAGCCCACCGAGCAGGGCGCGGTGGACGACTTCCTCGTCGACGCGCCGGACGCGCTCGACGAGGCCGGGCTGGTCGCCGCCGTCGAGCGGGGTCGGGGTCGGGACTGCTGGGTGGAGCGCAGCGAGGCGCGTGGTCTGGCCGACCAGCCCACCCGGGTGCTCGGGCTGGCGAACCGGCTGGTGCGTGACCCGGACGCGACGGGCGAGGCGTTGCGGGCCCTGCTCGCCGCCGACGTGGTCAGCTGGCGTCCCGCGGCGGCCGGCGTCGAACGGGGGATCAACGGGGCCAACATGCTGCTCGCCGACCCGGCGGGCGGTTCGTTCGCGCTGCGCCGGGCCGCGCCCGACTTCACCCCGGCGGAGTACGCGCGGGCGCAGGCCCTCATCGAGTTGGCCGCCACCGTGGCCCGACGGGCTGCCGAACAGGTCACCCTGGTGCTGCCCGACGGCGCCGAGGTGGCGGTCCGACCGGCGAACGCGCACGATCTGCCCGGCGTGGTGGAGCTGCACGAGGGGTGCTCGCCGCGCAGCCGGCAGCGGCGTTACCTGGGCGGGGCGGCGCTACCGCAGCCGGCCCGGCTGCGTCGGCTGCTGGAGCCGAGCCGAGGTCTGACCCTGATCGCCACCAGCACCGGCGCCGACGGCACGGCCGAGTCGGTGGTCGCCATGGCGAACCTGCTCGGTGAGGGCGACGAGGCCGAGGTGGCGCTGCTGGTGCGCGACGACTGGCAGCGGCGTGGGCTCGGCTCGGCGTTGCTGCGCCGGATGGTCCTGCACGCCGACCGGTCCGGGTACGCGGCGTTGGTGCTGCACGTGCAGGCCAGCAACGACCCGATGCTGCGGACGCTGCACCGGCTGGGCCGGCCCACCGTTGGGGAACGAGACGGCGGGCTGCTCACCCTCACCGTCCCGCTCGCTGTCCCCGCCGGGGCGCATCGGACGGGCGCGTTCGCCTAGGGCCCGGCTCAGGGCCCGGGCGGCTCGCGGCGCTGAGGTCCATCGCGAGGGCTGCGCCCGACACCCGGGCGGCGGCTCCAGCACGATCCACTCGTCGCCGGTGAATCGGGGCTCGCGGCGACGGTAGCCGAGGGCCGCGGCCCAGAGCGTTCCGGCCCGTTCGGCGTCGGACACGCCCAGGGAGAGCTGTGCGATCAGTGCCATCTCCCGACCGTAAGCGGCGACGAGGGCCCCTCGTGTGCGCCGAACATCCACGGGTCTTGTTTGGCTGGCCGCCCACTTCCCAACCGGCGAACCGCCCATTACATTGTCGGTTATCCATGGGAGCGCTTCCATGACCCGTGGTTCACCCCGCCACCCCCGCTGCCGCCGGCGGCCGTGCCGCCCGTACGCCGTCCCGCGTCGACGCGACCGCCGGCGGCGCCTCCGACAGGAGCCCGCCATGCGCCACCTGACCCGGCCGTTCAGCGGCCAACCCGGCCGGTCACCGGCCGCCGACCAGCCCTGGCCGCGGCGGCTGCTGGCCCTCGGCGTCGCGCTGCTCACCGGCGCGTCCCTCGCGGTGACCGCGCCGCCGTCCGGGCCGGCAGCCGCCGCTCCGGCGGCGACCTACAACTACTCCGAGGCGTTGCAGAAGTCGTTGCTCTTCTACGAGGCGCAACAGTCCGGGCGGCTACCCGACTGGAACCGCGTCTCCTGGCGTGGCGACAGCGCGCTCACCGACGGCGCCGGCACGGGTGTCGACCTCACCGGCGGCTGGTACGACGCCGGCGACCACGTCAAGTTCGGCTTCCCGATGGCGTTCAGCGCCACCATGCTCGCCTGGGGCGCGGTGGAGTACCGCAGCGGCTACGCCTCCTCCGGGCAACTGCCGCACCTGCTCAACAACCTGCGCTTCGTCAACGACTACTTCATCAAGGCGCACCCGTCGGCGAACGTCCTCTACGGGCAGGTCGGCAAGGGCGACGACGACCACAAGTGGTGGGGCCCGGCCGAGGTGATGCCGATGGCGCGACCCGCGTACAAGATCGATGCGAGCTGTGGCGGCGCGGACCTGGCGGGGGAGACGGCGGCGGCGATGGCCGCGTCGTCGATGGTGTTCCGGCCCACCGACGCGACCTACGCGGACAAGCTGCTCGGGCACGCCCGGCAGCTCTACACGTTCGCCGACACGGTGCGGAAGGCCTACCACGAGTGCATCACCGACGCGACGAGCTTCTACCGCTCGTGGAGCGGCTGGCAGGACGAGCTGGTCTGGGCCGCGATCTGGCTGCACCGGGCCACCGGCGAGGCCAGCTACCTGACCAAGGCCGAGAGCGAGTACGACAAGCTCGGCACCGAGAACCAGACCACCACCCGCTCCTACAAGTGGACGATCGCCTGGGACAACAAGCAGTTCGGGGCGTACGTGCTGCTGGCCAACCTGACCGGCAAGCAGAAGTACGTCGACGACGCCAACAGGTGGCTGGACTACTGGACCGTCGGCGTGAACGGGCAGCGGGTGCCGTACTCGCCGGGCGGAATGGCGGTGCTCGACTCGTGGGGCGCGCTGCGCTACGCCGCGAACACCTCCTTCGCCGCGCTGGTGTACAGCGACAAGACCACCGACACCACCCGCAAGGCCCGCTACCACGACTTCGCCGTCCGGCAGATCAACTACGCGCTCGGCGACAACCCGCGTAACTCCAGCTACGTGATCGGGTTCGGCGCCAACCCGCCGAAGAACCCGCACCACCGCACCGCGCACGGGTCGTGGTGGGACAGCCAGACCGTCCCCGTGGAGACCCGGCACACCCTCTACGGCGCGCTCGTCGGCGGCCCGTCCTCGGCGAACGACGCGTACAGCGACAGCCGGTCGGACTACGTGATGAACGAGGTGGCCACCGACTACAACGCCGGCTTCACGTCCGCGCTGGTCCGGCTGACCTCCGAGTACGGCGGTACGCCGCTGGCGAACTTCCCGGTCGCGGAGACGCCGGACATCCCCGAGCTGACCGTGGAGACCACCGTGGCGCAGGCCGAGCCGCGGGCCACCGGGCTCAAGGTGATGGTCTACAACAAGTCCGCGTTCCCGGCCCGGGCGCTCACCGACGGGAAGTTCCGGTACTACTTCCGGCCCGACGGCACCGGCCCGGTGCAGGTGACCTCCGGCTACACCCAGGGCTGCCCGTCGCCGACCACGGCCAAGCAGTACAGCGGCGACATCTGGTACGTCGAGGTGGACTGCACCGGCTACACCATCGCGCCGGCCGGTCAGTCGCAGCACCGGATGGAGGTGCAGTTCAAGGTCGGTGTGCCGGAGGGCGGCACCTGGGACCCGACCAACGACCCGTCGTACCAGGCCACCGCCGGGCCCAACCGGAAGGTGCCGTTGTACTCCGGCACCACCCGGGTCTGGGGTGAGGAGCCGGGGCCGGTGGTGCCGGACACCACCGCGCCGACCGTCCCGGGCACCCCGGTGGCGTCCGCCCTCGGGCCCCGCACCGTCACCCTGAACTGGGCGCCGTCCACCGACAGCGGCGGCAGCGGCCTGGCCGGCTACGAGGTCCGCGAAGTCCAGGTCAACAGCGACACGGTTCTGGTCCGACCGATCACCGGCACGACGTTGACCATCACGACGCTGCTGCCGGCGACGTCGTACGAGTTCACCGTCGTGGCACGCGACGGCGCCGGCAACACCTCGGCCGCCGCACCGAAGCTCACCGTGACCACGCCGCCCGCCGGCACCGCCGACACCACCGCACCGAGCACCCCCGGCACGCCTGTCGCCTCGGCCGTCACCGCCACCGGGCTCACCCTGGCCTGGACCCCGTCGACCGACAACGTGGGCGTCACCGGCTACCGGGTCTACCGCGAGGCCGGCACGACCGACGTGCTCGTCGGCTCGCCGACCGGCAGCACGGTCGCGGTGACCGGGCTGACCGCGTCGACGGCGTACCAGTTCTACGTGGTGGCCGTGGACGCCGCCGGCAACACCTCCGCGGCGTCCGCGCCGGTCGCGGTGACCACCGCGGCTCCGCCGGTCGGTGGCACCTGCTCGGTGGGGTACGCCACCACCGACTGGAACAACGGCTTCACCGCCACCGTCACGATCACCAACACCGGCACCACGGCGATCAACGGCTGGGCGCTGCGGTTCAGCTTCACCGCTGGGCAGAGCGTCAGTCAGGGCTGGTCGGCGGCGGTCAGCCAGAGCGGCACGGCGGTCACCGCCACGAACCTGTCCTACAACGGCACGGTCGCGCCGGGCACGTCGGTGAGCTTCGGCTTCAACGGCTCGCACAACGGCAGCAACCCGAAACCGGCGGCCTTCACCGTCAACAACACCCCCTGCGCCATCGCCTGACCCGCGCCACGACGAGATCTTGGACAGTTACCGTTCCGCGCGGACGGTAACTGTCCAAGATCTGCGGCAACGCCCGCCTACGGCAGGTGCGACGACACGAGTTGACGCAAACGGTCGTGCAGCCGTGGGGCGAGGCTGCGGGCGTACGTGGCGGTCAGGTGATGGGCGTCCCGGTAGACGAGCAACCCGTCGATCACCGCGGGGCACGGCTCGGTGGGGCAGATGGCGTCGTTGAGATCGGCCAGACGCACGTCGGGGAGCGCGGACGCCGCGCGCTCCTGCGGTATGCCCCAGGCGAGCGCACGCTTCCGGGGCTGCGCGCAGGCGCTGAGCCGCTCGCGATGGGCCGAGACACACTCGGCCATGTCCACGGTGAACGACGGGGTGTCCCGAAGAATTACCAGCGGCAGGCCGGCGCTGGTCAGCTCGGACCAGGTCTGCGACAACGCCGCCGTCTGCGCGTCCGCGGTCGCCGGGCCCGGTGGCGGCGTGCTGCCGTTCACCAACGGGATCTGGGTCACGCTGGAGACGATGAGCAGCCGGGGCCGCCGCTCGCCGGTGAGTGCGCTCCGCACGTTGCGGTTCCACTCCGTGCAGCTGTGGTCCGGTCGCCCGGCGATGCTGACCGGCGCGGTGAGGAAGGAACACGTCGTCTTGATGTAGGTGACCAGCCGCCAGCCGCGTTCCGCCGCGATGACCTGGAGGGCCGGCACCCAGTGCGCCGCGTGTGAGTCGCCGGCCAGGGCCACCTCGACCGCCGAGTCCCGGTCACCGTAGGTGCAGCTGCGCAGGCTCGCGTCCTGTGCCTGTGTGACGCAGTCGTCCCGGTAGACGTCGGGCAGGTCGTCACGGGCGTCGAGCGGATCGGGCGTGATGCGGGCGAACCAATCGACAGGCGACGCCCCCACCGAGGCGGCCCCGGCGAGTGGCGCCCCGGCCAGGTCTGGCGGCGTGGATGGTCGGACCGCCAGTTGCAGCCCGACTCCGGTGAGGACGGTGAGGCTGGTGGCGGCCAGGCCCATGCGCAGCACGCGGGCCCCGGAGATCTGTGCGTACCGGAACGGGTTCTCCACCAGGTGGTAGGTCAGCACCGCCGGCACCGCCGAACAGAGGATCATCGCGAGTCCGGCGGTGGTGCCCAGCGGCCCCCACCGCGCCTCCGCCACCACGAGCAACGGCCAGTGCCACAGGTACCACGAGTACGACACGGCACCGACCGCGCGCGTCGGCCGCCTGTTGAGCAGGAGGGCCGGCCCGTACCGTCCGGCGCCGGGACCGGCCGCGATGATCGCGACGGCGCCGAGCGTCGGCAGCAACGCCAGAAATCCCGGGTAGGCCGCCGTCTCCGGTCGGATCAGCGTCGCGGCGAGGGCGACGGTGGTCATACCGGCCCAGCCGAGCGCGATCGCGGCCGGACGCGGCAGCCGGGACAGGTGCCCACCCAGGATCGCCAGGCCGCCGCCCAACGCCAGTTCCCACATCCGGGTGGTGGTGACCAGGTACGCACGCGCGGGTTCGGTCTGGCTCAGGTGCATCGACCAGGCCAGCGACGGGACACCGACCAGGGCGAAGGCGCCGAGCAGCCACGGGGACATCCGGTCGCCGAGGAACGGTCGGCGGTGTCGGCCCGCGCGACCGCGCGGCATCGGAGGCCGTGCGCCGGTACTCCCCGACGTGCGGCGCGCGACAGGCAGCGCGACGACGAGCAGGAGCAGCGGCCACACCAGGTAGAACTGCTCCTCCACGGCGAGCGACCAGAAGTGCTGGAGGATGCTCGGGGCCTCCTCCGTGCGCAGATAGTCGGTGGACTGTTCCACCAGCCGCCAGTTCATCGCGTAGACGGCGCTGGCGAGGGCGTCCCGGGCCGTCTCGGACCACCGGATCGGGGGCAGGAAGAGGTAGGTGAGCAGGAGGCTCGCCACCAGGACGACGCTGGCGGCGGGCAGCAACCGCTTGGCCCGTCGGGCGTAGAAGTCGACGATGCGGATTCCGCCGGTCCGGCGGATCTCGTCGACGAGCAGGCCGGTGATCAGGAAGCCGGAGATCACGAAGAAGACGTCGACGGCGACGAACGCGGCGGGGAGCGCGGGAATGCCCGCGTGCCCGACCAGCACCAGCACCAACGCGAGCCCGCGCAGTCCTTCGATGTCGCCACGGAACCGTCCCGCGAGGATCGGGCTGGTAGCGGGTCCCCTCGTCTCCACTCTCACCCAAGGCACGATAAGCCCGATATGGGTGTTATGGGATAAATGCCGCAAACAGGGACGCGCCGAACGAGGTGGATCGCCCGCTCACTCCACGAGGTCGTCGGCGAGCAGATCCATCAACAGACCGTCGTGCCAGCGGCCGTCCGCGCCACGCTCGTAACGGCGCAGCACCCCCACCGGGCGAAAACCAACCTTCGCGTACGCCCGGATTGCGGCGCTGTTCGCCGCCGCCGGGTCGATGGTGAAGCGGTGGTGGCCGTACTCGTCGATCAGGTGTCGGGCCAGGGTGCGGATGGCGTCACCACCGAGGCCGGCGCCGCGCTCCGCCGAGTCGAGGAAGACGTCCAGGCTGGCGTGCCGGTAGTCCGGGTCCGGTTCGGCGTGCCACTGGATCGCGCCGATCACCCGACCGTCGTGCTCGACCGCGTACACGTGCAGGTCGTCGTCGGCGAGGTCGGCGCGGACGGCGTCGGCCAGGTCGTCGCCGCCCCGCCACCACCGGCGTACCTCCGGGTCGGCCCGGATCGCCGCGAGGGCCGGCACATCCTCGACCGTTGCCGGTCGCAGTGTCACCGCCCGCCCTCGCAGCATCGGCTCAGCCCCGGATCTCGCCGTGCTCGACGCAGACCGCCGACCAGCCCACCGGCAGCACCTGCACCTTCATCCGGCGTCGGCAGTCGGGGCAGAACCGGGGCGGCTCCAACTGACGGGCCGACGCGCAGGCCGGGTGGGCGGTGGCCGTCGCCGACTCACCGCACCTGTCGCACCACAGCTCCGTCGTCGTCATCGTCGTCACAGCGTGGCGGAGAGGGCCTTGACCGGCATCTTCAGCTCGTTCAGCAGCTCCAGGTCGGCCGTTGCCGGTCGACCCAGTGTGGTCAGGTAGTTGCCGACGATCACCGCGTTGATGCCGCCGAGCAGACCATCGCGGGTGCCGAGGTCGCCGAGGGTGATCTCGCGACCGCCCGCGTACCGCAGGATGGTGCGCGGCATGGCCAGCCGGAACGCGGCGATGGCCCGCAGCGCGTCCTTGCCCTCCACCACGGGGCGGTCACCCAGCGGCGTGCCGGGGCGCGGGTTGAGGAAGTTGAGCGGCACCTCGTGCGGGTTCAGCTCGGCGAGCTGCGCGGCGAACTCGGCCCGCTGCTCGACGGTCTCGCCGAGGCCGAGGATGCCACCGCAGCACACCTCCATGCCGGAGTCGCGAACCATCCGCAGCGTCTCCCAGCGCTCCTCCCACGAGTGCGTGGTGACCACGTTGGGGAAGTACGACCTGCAGGTCTCCAGATTGTGGTTGTAGCGGTGCACACCCATGTCGACCAGGTCGTCGACCTGCTCCTTGGTGAGCATGCCCAGCGACGCGGCGACCTGGATGTCGACCGCCGCCTTGATGGCGGCGACACCCTCGCGCATCTGCTGCATCAGCCGGGCGTCCGGGCCGCGCACCGCGGCCACGATGCAGAACTCGGTCGCCCCGGTCGCGGCGGTCTGCTTCGCCGCCTCGACGAGCGACGGAATGTCCAACCAGACCGAGCGCACCGGCGAGGTGAACAGGCCCGACTGCGAGCAGAAGTGGCAGTCCTCCGGGCAGCCGCCGGTCTTCAGCGAGACGATGCCCTCGACCTCGACCTCCGGGCCGCACCAGCGCATCCGCACGTCGTGAGCGAGCTGGAGGGCGGCGGGCAGGTGCTCGTCGGGCAGGTTCAGCACGGCGAGGATGCCGGCCTGATCGAGGCCGACACCGTCACCCAGGACCTGGGTCCGGGCCTGGTCGAGGATCTCTGGCATGGCTCGTACCCTACTAGGCCGGTGCCAAAGTCCCGGCCCGGCCAGGTGCCCCGACACCGGCCCCGAACCGTCCGGTCGCCCGGAATGACCTGCCAGCGCGTGGGACAGCTCGCACCGAGTGGATTCGTCGGGCCGGTGGCGGCGGGTGATAATTTCGCCCGGCGGGTGTCCGGGCCGACCGGCACGCACGGCGGGGGAGGGTGACGGTGGCGGACTGGCTGGCGGCGCTCGACCGCCGTGCGCAACTGCGGGCGAAGGCCGGGCTCACCCGGCGACTGCACCCGCGTCCGGCCGACGAGCAGATGACCGATCTGGCCGGCAACGACTACCTCGGCCTGGCCACCCACCCGGAGGTCACCGCCGCGGCCACGGCGGCACTGTCGGCGTACGGGCTGGGGGCGACCGGGTCGCGTCTCGTGCGGGGCTCCACCGACGCGCACCGCGCGCTGGAGGAGGACCTGGCCCGTTGGCTGGGCACCGACGGCGCGCTGGTCTTCTCCTCCGGCTACCTGGCCAACCTCGGCGCGCTGCGGGCGCTCGTGCAACCCCGGACGCTGCTCGTCTCCGACGCGCACAACCACGCGTCGCTGATCGACGGCTGCCGCCTCTCCGGTGCCGAGACGGTGGTCACCGCGCACGCCGACGTGGACGCGGTGGCCGCCGCGCTCGCGGCCGCTCCGGGCCGGCCGGCGGTGGTGGTGACCGAGTCGGTCTTCTCTGTCGACGGTGACCTCGCCCCGCTGGCCCGGCTGCACGCCGTGGCCCGCCGTCACGGCGCGCTGCTGCTCGTCGACGACGCGCACGCGCTCGGCCTGACCGGCCCGGCGGGCGCGGGCGCGGTGGCGGCCGCCGGGCTGGCCGGCGAGCCGGACGTGGTGGTCACCGCCACCCTGTCCAAGGCGCTCGGTGGTGCCGGTGGCGTCGTCGCCGGCCCGGCCGAGTTCGTCCGGCACCTGATCGAGACCGGGCGGACGTTCATCTTCGACACGGCACTGCCGCCGGCGGTCGCCGCAGGTGTGCACGCCGCGCTGCGGCTCGCCCAGGACGGTGACGACCTGCGGGCCGAGCTGTCTGATCGGGTGGGGTTGGCGGTCGGCCGACTGCGCGCGGCCGGGCTGACCGTCTCCGCTCCGGACGCGGCGGTGATCTCGGTGACCGCCCCGGGCCCGGAGGCGGCGACCGCCTGGGCCGCGAACTGTCGGGACCGGGGCGTCGCGGTGGGTTGTTTCCGGCCGCCGTCCACCCCGGACAGCCGCTCCCGCCTGCGACTCACGGTCAGCGCGGGGGTTCCCCGGGCGGCGTTCGAGCGGGCGCTGGACGTCATAGTGGCCACGGCACCCGTGAGCGCCCCGCAGTCGCGAACAGAGGTGATCCCGTGAGCGCGAGGAGTGCGCCGGGTTTGCGAGCCCCGCAGTCGCGAACAGAGGTGATCCCGTGAGCGCGAGGAGTGCGCCGGGTTTGCGAGCCCCGCAGTCGCGAACAAGGGTGATCCAGTGAGCGGGTGGGCGGGGCCGGTTCTGGTCACCGGCACGGACACCGAGGTCGGCAAGACCGTGGTGACCGCGGCGATCGCGGCTGCCGCGCAGGCCGCCGGGCTGCGGGTGGCGGTGGTCAAGCCGGGCCAGACCGGCACGGCCGGCGGTGAGCCCGGCGACGTGGACGTGGTCGATCGGCTGGCTGCGCCGCTGACCGGCCGTACGTTGGCCAGCTACCCGGACCCGCTCGCCCCGTTGGCCGCCGCGCGGGTCGCCGACCTGCCGCCGTTGGAGTTGTACGCGGCGGTGGACGCGGTCCGGGCGGAGGCCGACAAGCACGACCTCGTGTTGGTCGAGGGCGCGGGTGGGCTGCTGGTGCCGATGGGGCTGCGGCCCTCGGGGGAGCCGTGGACGATGGCCGACCTGGCGGTGTCGCTCGGCGCGCCCGCGGTGGTGGTCGCCCGCGCCGGGTTGGGCACGCTCAACCACACCGCGTTGACCCTCGAGGCGTTGGATCGTCGGGCGGTGCCGGCGGGTGTGGTGATCGGCGCCTGGCCGGCCCGGCCGGAGCTGGTGCACTGGACGAACCTGGCCGACCTGGTGCCGAACCTGCTCGGTGCGCTGCCCGACGGCGCGGGCGCGATGGACCCGGGCGTGTTCCGGCGGTCCGCGCCGGGCTGGCTCACCCCGGCCCTGCACGGGGTGCTGGACGACTGGCGGGTCTGGGCCGAGGAGAGCGGCTGAACACCTGACTTTCGTCGGTGTCCGCGCAGGTCGGGCGTGGGTAGCCTGGCCGCCGTGCGGATCCTCGACTACCCGCCGCCGGGTTGGCTGCACCGGCGGCGTCGCCTGCTGCTGGACGTGCTGCTCTGGGTGGTGGTGGCCGCTCCGGTCGGCTACGCCGAGGCCAGCCCGCCCTATTCGCGGTACACGGTGCCGCTGCTGGTCGGCAAGGTGCTGCTGCTCGGTGTGGCGGTGCTGGCGACTCGACGTCAGCCGTTGGTCGCCCTGGTGCTTGCGGTGCTCGGGTCGCTTGTCGACGGCAACTTCGTGTTCGCCATTCCGGTCTTCAGCTACCTCGCCGGGCGGCGCAGCGCCACGGTGGGTCCGGCGATCCTGGTCTTCGTGCTGATCACGGCCGGTGGCACGGCGCTCAACCTGGGGTTCCTCGGCGCTGGCGCGGCCACCTGGTTCCTGCTCGCCTCGGTGCTGCTCTTCGCCGCCGTGTTCCCCTGGTTGGTCGGCCGGTACCGTCGCCAGCAGCAGGAGTTGACCGACGCCGGCCGCCGGCACGTCGACGCGCTGACCCGCGAACAGCGGGGTTCCGCCGAGCGGATCCGGCTGCGTGAGCGGGCCCGGATCGCCGGCGAGATGCACGACTCCCTCGGTCACGACCTCAGCCTGATCGCGGTGCGCGCCGCCGCCCTGGAGGTCGCCGCCGACCTGGACGACCGGCACCGGGCCGCGGCCGGGGAGTTGCGGGCCAGCGTCTCCGCCGCCACCGAGCGGCTGCACGAGATCATCGGGGTGCTCCGCGAGGAGGCTGGCGCATCGCTGCGCCCGAGTGGGGAGACGGTGGCCGACCTGGTCGACGGTGCCCGCGAGGCCGGCATGGTGGTACGGCTGGAGGCCGCCCCGGCGGTCGCGGACCTACCGGCGATGACCTGTCACGCGGCGCACCGGATCGTCCGGGAGGCGCTCACCAACGCGGCCCGGTACGCGCCGGGCGCCTCGGTCGACGTGCGCCTCAGCCGCAATGGTGACCGGGTCGAGGTGACAGTCGTCAACGACGTTCCGCCGGCCGGGCCGCTGCCCGCCCCGCCGTCGCAGGGCAGTGGGCTGCTCGCCCTCGCCGAGCGGGTCCGCCTCGCCGGTGGAACGCTCGACGCCGGCCGTCGGGCCGAGGGCGGGTTCACGGTACGGGCGGTGTTGCCCGCCACCGCGGCGCCGCCCGAGGCGATCGGGTCGGTGGCCGAGGTCGTGCCGACGTCCTGGTCCGACGAGCGATCCGGACCGGCCGAGCGGCCGGTGGACGCTGAGCGGCGGCTGCACGACGCCCGCCGGCGGGTTCGGCGCAGCCTGCTGGTGGCGCTCGTCGCCCCGGTTTGTTTCGCCCTGGTGCTCTCGTTCGTCTACTACCCGGTGGCGACCGCCGGGACGGTGCTGGACCGGGCCACCTTCGACCAGTTGCGCGTCGGCGCGGCCCGCTCGGAGTTGGTCGGGCTGCCCCGGCGGCAGTTGGAACGTTCTGCGGCTGTCGACCGGGCCGGCTGCGAGTACTACACCGACGGTAACTTTCCCCTCGCCGCGCCGACCTGGCGGCTCTGTTTCACCGATGGCCGGCTGGTCAGCAAGGAGTGGATCGCCTAGTGGACGCCGACACGACGGGGATACCGCCGATCCGGGTGGTGCTGGCCGACGACGAGGCGATGATCCGGGCCGGCGTCCGGGCCATCCTGGCCAGCGACCCGGGCATCGAGGTGGTCGCCGAGGCCGGGGACGGGCACGCGGCGGTGGAGTTGGTCCGCGCCCACCGTCCCCGGGTGGCGCTGCTGGACATCCGGATGCCGCGGCTGGACGGGTTGGCCGCCGCCGCCGAGATCCGCCGGGTCGTGCCGGACACCGCGACGATCATGCTGACCACGTTCGGCGAGGACGACCACGTGGCCCGGGCGCTGGGGCACGGTGCCAGCGGGTTCCTGCTCAAGGCCGGTGACCCGCGTGAGCTGATCGCCGGGGTGCACGCGGTCGCCGACGGTGGGGCGTACCTGTCACCGAGGGTGGCCCGCCGGGTGATCGAGCTGGGGGCCGACCGGTTGGCTCGCCGGCCCGCCGCCCGGGACCGTACGGCCGGCCTGACCGAGCGGGAACGGGAGGTGCTGGCCCTGGTCGGGGCGGGCCTCTCCAACGCCGAGATCGCCCGTCGGCTGCACCTCGTGGAGGGCACCGTGAAGAGCTACCTGACAAGCATCTTCACCCGGCTGGACGTGCGTAACCGGGTGCAGGCGGCGATCCTCGCGTACGAGGCGGGGTTGGTCGACGGCTGAGCGGGGGCCGGGTGGCCCCCGCTCAGCCGGCCGGCCTCAGGCGTCGCGTCGGCGCAGGGCGGCCCGGCCCAGCAGCAGCGCCGCGCCGGCCCACCCGGCGAGCAGGAGCAGCCCGACCAGGGGTGGGTAGGGCTCGGTGTCGCCGGCCATGAAGTGCCCGCCGGCCACACCGGGGAACACGTCGGCGATCCGGGTCAGCACGTCGATGTCCGGCTCCTGTAGGGACAGCGGCACGATCATCAGGGTGGCCAGCAGCACGGTGAGGGTGAGCACCGCGCTGCGTAGCGCGGCGCCGAGGCCCAGGGCGAGCACGCCGACGAGCGCCAGGTAGGCCGCCACCGCCACGATGTCGCCGATCGTGTCGGCGGCCGGGGCGCTGCCCCACTCGCCGAGCACCGGCCGGGCGACCAGGACGCCGACACCGCCGAGCAGCAGCCCGAGCGCGAAGGTCACCGCCCCGGTGACGGCGGCCTTGGCCAGCAGTACGCGACCGCGCGACGGGGTGCACTGCAACGTCGGCCGGATGGTGCCACTGGTGAACTCGGCGGTGATCGCGAGCAGGCCCAACGCCAGCACCACGTACTGGGTCAGCTCGACCGAGTCGATCAGCACGCTGCCGACGGTGACGATCCCCCGGTCGTCGGTCGGATCGTCGTTGGTGTTGCCGTTGGCGGCGTAGATGGCCAGTTGACCGGCGCTCGCGGCCGTCACCACCAGGCCGGCCAGCGCCGTCCACCAGGTGCTCCGGACCGAGGCGAGCTTGGTCCACTCGGCGGCCACCGCCCCCCGGAAGACTGCCGGCGCGCCGGTGGCCGGCGCGATGGCGGGGCGGGTGCCCGTGTCGGTCCGCGTGCTCATCGGTGCCCACCTTCGATCGGGCCGCCCGCGTACTCGACGCTGTCGGCGGTCAGCTCCATGAACGCCTGCTCCAACGACGCGGCGTGCGCGCTCAGCTCGTGCAGTCGTACCCCCAGCTCGTGGGCCAGGTCACCGACCTGGTCGGCGGTGACGCCGGTGACGGTCAGCTCGGTGCGGCCGGCGGCCTCGACGCTCGCCCCGGCGGCGCTCAGGCGCGCGGCCAGTGCGTCCAGCCCGTCGGGTTGCGGGCTGCGGACCCGGACCGCGACGGTGCTGCCGGCGATCACCTCGCCGATCGGCGCGTCGGCGAGCAGCCGTCCCCGACCGATCACCACGAGCTGGTCGGCGGTGAGCTGCATCTCGCTCATCAGGTGGCTGGAGACGAAGACCGTGCGCCCCTCGTCGGCCAACGAGCGCATGAGCTGCCGCACCCAGCGCACCCCGTCCGGGTCGAGCCCGTTCACCGGCTCGTCGAACATCAGCACCGGCGGGTCGCCGAGCAGCGCACCGGCGATGCCGAGCCGCTGGCCCATGCCGAGGGAGAGCGTCCGGCCCGGCTTGCCGGCGGCTCGCCCGTCCAGCCCGACGGTGTCCAGCACCTCGTCGACCCGGCGGGTCGGAATGCCGTTGCTCTGCGCCATGGCCCGCAGGTGCGCCCGGCCGGAGCGGGCCGGGTGGATGGCCCGGGCGTCGAGCAGCGCGCCCACCTCGTGCAGTGGCCGGCGGAACTCCCGGTACGCCCGCCCGCCCACCAGGGCCTGCCCGGCGGTGGGGCGGTCCAGCCCGAGAATCATCCGCATGGTGGTGGACTTGCCGGCACCGTTGGGGCCGAGGAAGCCGGTGACCCGGCCGGGCGCGACGTCGACTGTCAACGCGTCGACCGCGACGGTCGACCCGAACCGTTTGGTCAACCCACGTAATGTGATCATGAGCTGACGCTAGGCGAGCGGCCCGCTGTCGCACCGCGCCCGAACGGCACCACCCGTCCCTGACTTTCGTCAGGTCGGTGGCGGGCTGGTCACCGTACGTACTGCTCCAGCAGTGCCGGTGTGAGCCCGGCCCGGTGGATCGCCTTCAACGCCGCGAGAAGGTCGTCCATCAGCGCCGGTCGGAAGTGCATCAGCAGCACGTCGCCGGGCTGGATCACCTTCTCCGGGGTCTGGTAGCGCACCTTCCCCTCGTGGACGGTCTCGGTCCAGTGGAAGACCGCCTTCGCGCCGCAGTCGTGTGCCGCCTTCAGCGTGGTGCTGTCGTGCTCGCCGAACGGTGGCCGGAACAGCGTGGGCCGCTTGCCGAACGACTCCTCCAGCCGGTCCGCGGCACCGCAGATCTCCTGCTTCTGATACTCGTACGAGCGTCCGGCCAGCGAATTGTGGTGGATGGTGTGGTTCTCCACCACCCCGCCCACCGCCTCGATCTGTCGGAAGTAGTCGGTGTGCTCCGCCGCCGCCGGAGAGTTCAGGAACATCGTCACCGGGATGCGCGCCGCCCAGATGAAGTCGACGACCCCCGGTGGGCGGGCCAGCCCGCCGTCGTCGATGGTGATGAAGGCGACCTTCTGGTCGGTCGGCAGGCGGTGCCAGAACGGGGCCGAACCGGTCGCCGGCAGCGGCACCGGTTGCGGAAGCGGAGCCTCGGGAAACGTCGGCACCTGGGACACGTACCAGGCCAGGCTCTTGAACGCGGGTTTCGCGGTCGCGGACGGCGCGGCCGACGGAGCCGGGGCGGACGGGGTCGGCGGGGCCACGGTGACCTGCCGGGCGTAGGCCGGGTGGCCGGGCCCGCCTGCGCAACCGGTCAACGCCAGCAGGGCCAGAAGTGTTGCTACGGCGGGGATCCGACGGGCGGTGATGGCTGACACGCCCGGAAACATACCGAGCGGATGTCAGGAACCTGTCAGCCCGGTGCCCCCGGGGGAGCGGCGGACCACGAACGCGTCAGGCATCCGGAAGGTGAGATTGTCCGGGCACCAGGGCGGCCGGAGCACGCTCACCCCGTCCAGCAGCGGGGCGGCCTCGGTCACCACCACGGCCGCCTCCATCCGGGCCAGCACGTCCCCGACGCAGCGGTGCGCACCCGCCCCGAACGCCAGGTGTCGGCGTGACCCACGCTGGCCCGGACGGAACTCGTCGGGCGACTCCACGACCGCCGGGTCCCGACCCGCGCGGCCCAGCCACAGCACCAGGCTGCTGCCCGCCGGCACCGGCGTGCCGCCGAGCGTGCTCTCCGTCGACGCCACCCGCCGCCACGTGACGATCGGCGGTTCCAGCCGCAGCCCCTCCTCCACCACGTCGGCCACCGCCACCTCGCCGGCCCGCAGGCCGGCCCGGACGGCGGGCTCACCGGCCAGCCGGTGCAACAGCAGGGTGAGGAACTGCGAGGTGGTCTCCTGCCCGGCGACCAACAGGAAGAACAGGGCGCCGACCACCACGTCCGGTGGGTGCCCGGCCGCGCGCAGTTCGGCGGCCAAGCCGCCACCGACGGACGCGAAGTCCCGCAGTACGCGGTGGAACCGGCCCACCTCGGCGGCGAGCGCCACCTGTCGGTCGCCGTCAAGTGGTGCCCAGAACAACTCGAGCGCGGCGCGGGCGAACTCCTTGACCGCGTGCACAGGCGCGTCCGGCAACTCGACCAGCCGGGCCAGCACCAGCAGCGGGAGGTCGGCGGCGAGGTCCGCGTACAGGTCGACAGGCGCACCGGCGTCGAGCGTGGCGCCGATCCGGGCGACCCGGTCCCGGACCAGCGCGGTGAGCCAGGGTTGCTGCGCGGCCACCCGGCTGGGGTGCAACGCCGCCGCGACGATCGCCCGGATCTGCGGATGACCGACGCCCGAGTTGTTCGCCAGGGTCGGCGGCAGCCGGAACCGGTGCCCGGCGAGCACCCGCAGCGCGGTCACCGGCATCGGCGTCACCGCGTCCAGGGCGTTGTCCGGCCGGTAGGTGACCGGGTCGGCGAGGACCTGGCGGACCAACGCGTGCCGGGTCACGACCAGGTGCGTGCCGCCGACGTGGTCCGGCACCCGGGCCACGTCCGGCCATGCGGGGTCGGTGACCTGCGCCCAGCTGCGGAACAGCACCCGGACACGCTAGCCGGAAGCCCTCGGCAGCCCGGCTCGCAGCCGCCACACGGTGGTGCGCTTCACCCGCACGCTCTCCAACGCCTCCGGCACCGGCACGTCGTACCCGGCCACCTCGTCGAAGCGGTCCCGGGGCAGGAAGGCCCGACCGGGGTCACCGACGAGCGCCGGTGCGCCGGCCCGGGTGGCGCGCAGCAGGAACCGCAGGACCCGGCGGGCCATCGCCTCGCTGTAAAAGACGTCCCCGGCGAGCACCACCTCGGCGTCGCCGGCGTCGCCGTCGAGGATGTCGCCGAACTCGGCGTCGACGCGTACCCCGTTGGCTTCGGCGTTGAGGGCCACCGCCGCCACCGCCAACTCGTCCACCTCGACGGCCCGCACGGACGCCGCGCCGGCACGGGCGGCGGCGATGGCCACCAGGCCGGAGCCGGACGCGAGGTCGAGCACCCGGCGGCCGGCGACCAGCTCCGGGTGGTCGGTCACGTAGCGGGCCAGGGCCTGCCCGCCGGCCCAGGCGAACGCCCAGAACGGCGGCGGCCGGTCGCTGGAGAACTCGCCCTCGGTCAGCTCCCACAACCCGATCGGCTCGTCCGCCTGGTGCAGCCGCACCTCGGGCACGAACGGAACCGGGGCCAGCCGGGCGTGCAGCCGGACGAACGTGCTGGAGAGCTCGGACACGGCGTGATTGTCCCAGCGGCCCGACATCCGGCGTGTCGCGGGGCTGCGGTCACCGGTTCACCACGGTCGGTGAAAACCCACCCCGTCCTTGCCGCCCGGTGCGAACACACCCGTCTGGTCGGGTCGGTGCCCCGCTTCTAGCGTTGCGGGGTGGAGGCGACCGAACGGAGGGCGGCGGTGGTGACGGTGTGGCGGAATGCGCTGAGGGCTGGGGTGGTGCTGGCCTGCCTGAGCGGGGTGGAGCTGGCGGTGGCCGCACCGGCCCAGGCGGCCTTCACCACCGAGATGAGTGGCCTACCCGGACAGTTCACCGCCGGTGAGCAGGTGCGGACGATCTCCGCGGTGGTCTCCCAGACCGATCGACGCGCCAGGTGCGCGAAGGTGCGCTGGTCGATGGTGCTCAGCGTGCAGGGCGGCCTCCGGCTCGACCAGGTGAAGATGGACCGGGTGGAGGAGACCGGCGACTTCCCGCTGGAGATCCGTACCCAGGGGGACGTTGCCCGGCTGACCGACCGGCAACTCGACCCGGGCACGCTCTGCCCCGGCCGCACGGTCACGGCCCGCTACCGGGTGGCCTTCGCCGAGGACGTCACCCAGGGGCGGGTCACCCTCGCCGCCGAGGCGTACGACGCCAACCGGCGGTTGCTGGCCCGGCAGACCGCCACCCGCTCGGTGGTGGGGGTGGGCGTCCCGACCCGGGCGCCGAAGCCGACCCCGCCGAAGCCCACCGAGTCGGCGAGCGCGCCGACCGACGACGAGAGCACGGCGACGGAGGAGTCGGTGGCGGAGCAGCCGGCCGACGCCGCGCCACCGGCGGCCAACCGTCCGGTCTCGCAGTCCGGCGCGTTCGGCGTGGTGCAGCTCGCGTTCCTCCTCGGCGGGCTACTGCTCTTCCTCGGGATGGGGCTGCTGCTGCGGTTGCGGCACCTGACCCGGGCCACGGCCGGGGACGCCGCCGAGACCGACGACCCGCCGGTGGACCGGCGCTGGGAACGTCCGGCCGAAGCCGACCCGTGGCGCCGGGCGCACCGGTGATCGGGGGTTGCGTCGGGACTGGTCCGGCGGTGGCGGGGGTCCGCGGGCGTGTCGCTGATCGGGGGTTGCGTCGGGACTGGTCCGGCGGTGGCGGGGGTCCGCGGGCGTGTCGCTGATCGGGGGTTGCGTCGGGACTGGTCCGGCGGTGGCGG
>NZ_JBEZGM010000005.1:231065-287659 GCF_040649995.1 Micromonospora sp. NPDC048835
GGGGGTCCGCGGGCGTATCGCTGATCGGGGGTTGTGGGGCCGGCGGATGTCCGCCGGCCCCACGGTGTCACTTCGAGAACGCCTGGAACTCGGCGATCCTGACCTGGCTCCGGGCCGGGCTGGCGGTCGCGCAGTCCGTCGTCGTGGCCGGGTCGTCGTCCTGCTCGCCCGCGTACTGGGGCCCGCCGGTGCACTGGCTCGCCAGCACCTCGAGGCGCAGGTGGGTGGCGAGGGTGGTCGGTACCGCGAACGTGCGCAGGTTGATGTCCCGGCTGTACGCCCGGTACGCCCCGCCCGGGAACGCGTCGGCGGCGCTGGTGTAGATGCGCTGCCAGCGCGTCGGGTCCGCGCAGTCGGTGGTCGTCGCGTTGCAGGCGGACACCGCGAACGACCGTAGGGCGCTGAGCGCGTTCTGCGCGCCGGTGTCGGCGTCACCGGTGATCGCCGGGCGCAGCATCGCGCTGACGTTCACCCGCTTGACCGTCTGCGGAGTGCCGCCCGGCAGGGCCACGGTGAGCTGCCGGCCGGCGACCCCGTCCAGGGCGGCCCAGTTCGTCGCCTCGGTGTCGTCGACGACCCGGTCCAGGTTGACCCCGTCGCCGCTGACCGTCGCGCCGGACGCGGTGGAGGCGAGGTTGCGGCTCAGCCGCAGGTCCACGTACCCCTCCTGGTCTGCCTTGGCGGTGACGCTGAGCCGCTGGTGCCCGAAGCCGGGGGCCACCGCGAGCAGGTCGTACGTGCCGGCCACCAGTTGCACGGTGTCCGGGATCGGCGTCGCCGGGTCGGTGTCGGCCACCGGCACGGCCCGCGCCTCGTACGCCCCCACGTACACCCGGATCGGCGCGTCGGCGCTGTCCCCCCGGGGACGCAGGGTGAGCGTCGCGTTGCCGCCGCGCGGCGACGCGAAACTCGGTGTCGGGTCGGTGTCGGCGGCGCCGTTGGTGGCGGCGTCCCGGCCCATCCCGGAGCGGGCGAACTCGGCCCAGATCAGGTCCTGGTTCGCGCCGCCGAAGCGGAGCAGGTCGGCGGTGAGCATGTTGTCCCGCATGTCGAGCATGCTGACCTGGCTGGCGGCCTGGAGCAGGAACGAGTCGAAGACCAGCTGTGACCACCGCCGGTTGCCCGGGCACTGGTCCGCCGCGACCTTGCCCTGTGCGCAGTCGAGCTGCCGCTGTGGGGTGCCGAGGCCGTACCGCTTGACGAGCGCGGAGCGGACCCGGAAGTTGGTGGCGCCCCAGATCTCCCCGTCGGCGTGCACGGCGGGGCCGGCGGTGTTGTAGCCGATGTCGGAGTAGTTGAGCGGGCTGCGGCTCAGGTCGTAGTTGCGGATGCCGCTGACCAGGTTGCCGGTGACGTAGCCGCCGGTGATGAACGGCGTCTCACCTGGCGCGCGCAGCCCGTGCTGGAAGAGGTACTCGGCGGCGAGCAGGTCGCCCCACGACTCACCCATCGCGCCGCCCTGGTGGCCGCTGATCCCGCTGTCCGGGCCGGCGATCATCCGGTTGGTGATCGCGTGGGTGTACTCGTGGCCGATCACCGTCATGTCGTAGTCGCCGTCCACGCACGGCGGGTACGGCCCGCCGGCCTGCGGCTGCCACAGGTACATGTTCGTGGTCGGCGGCAGGCCGTCACGCGGCGTGCCCTGGTTGGCGTTGTTCCGGTTGCCGCTGAGGGCGCCCTGCTGGGCGCGGCCCTGCTCGGCGTCACCGCCCAGGCCGGCAGGGGTGAGGTTGACCGCCTGGAGGTTCCACGCCGACTCGGTGAAGCCCAACTGGTACGACCAGTCGTGCATCCGGTTGTGCATGGCGAAGAGGTTGGCGATCGAGGCGTCCGCGTCGTTGCGCTGGGCGGAGGTGAACACCGCCGGGTTGCACTTCGCCTGGTGCCACTGGTCGGTGAACGGGTACTCGTAGCGGCGCTCCGGGCTGGCCGGGGCCGGTACGACAGCGGTGTTCGCACCCCACGACAACACCGTGTTCGCCGAGTTGCCGCGCGAGGTGAACGTCGGCGTGCCGGTGGCGGCGTCAACGTCCCACGGTTGGCCGGTGGCCGGGTCGCGCCAGGCGGCCTGGCAGCCGGGCGTCGGGTCGCCGCACCAGCGCACCCGGGGGTCCTGCCCCGGGCCGAGGTCGCGGGGCGGGGTGGCCGGGAACACCGCCCAGCTCGGGTTGTCCGAGTCGTAGTCGACCAGGTCCTCCCGGACCAGCACCTGCCCGGTGCCACCGTCCACGTAGCTGGTGAACGCGGTCGGGTGCTCGGTGTCCGCGCCGATCATGGTCACCTCGTAGGCGGCCCGGGGCCCGTCCAGCGGGGTGGGCACGGCCACTTCCCGGACGGTGTGGCTGGCCACCGCGCCGGCGGTCAGCTTGGCGTCGGCGAGCGCGGCGGCGTACGCCTGCTCGGCGGTGCGGGTGGCCGGTACCGGCGTGCCGGTGTCGCGGGCCAGCGAGGAGCTGACCGAGAGCACCGCGCCGCCGGCGACCGCGAGGGTGACCAGGCCGTCCGGCCCGGCGGGCAGGTCGCCGAAGCGTTGCCGGAGGGTGACCACCGTGCCGCTGCCGATCGGGCGGACCAGCACCCGTTCCATGCCGGCCACCGCCGCGGCGTCCATGCCGTACAGGTCGGGGTTCGCGGCCAGGTAGGCGCGGGCGGCGGCCTCCGGGTCGGCGGGCAGCCCGGTCGCCAGGGGAGTACGGCCGGGGCCCAGCGCCTGCGGGGTGCCGAGCCGGTTCCACCTGACGTCGGGGTCGACCGCGCGGGCCAGGCCGCGTTGACGGGCGTCGGGTGCCGCCGTACCGGTGCGGTTGTCGGCGTCGGCGGGCGCGTGCCCCTCGGCGAACGGCCCGGACCGGCGCTCGGTGGACGCCGCCCCGCCGGTGGGGGCCGCGCTACTCACGCCGGTGGGGAGCAGCGCGGCGGCCGTCGCTGTCGTCGCCAGGATGGCGATGAGCCGGCGTCGACGCCGGCTCATCGGGGGTGACCACTCCGGTTGTGGCACGGGACCTCCTCGTGGGAGCGGGATGGCCGGCGGTCGCCGGCCGTCGCTGCGCGGTAACGCATGCGCATCTGTGGATATCAGGAGGCCGGGATCGCGGCAAGGTCCAGGGCCGTCGCCGTCGGCGAAGGTCGACTCGCGGCACAGCCGGACGAGCGACCGCGGGTGGCGGTCGCTCGGGGGGTTGGGGCGTGGTCGTTCGCCTCGGTTTGTCGGGACGTGGTCGGTCGGTCCGGCGCTGCCGTGGTCAGTCGCCGGGCGCCCAGTTGGGGTCGCGGCCGAACGCGGCCAGCAGGTGGTCCTGCTCGTCGGCGCCGTCGGGCACCCGTACCCCGGTGTGGACCAGGTTGTTGCGCTGGTAGGCGTCGATCTGGCCGGCGAACCAGGTGGCGGCGGCGTGCACCGCGTCCGGGTCGAGCTGCGGGTGCGCGCCGATCGCCACCGCCACGTCCCAGCCGTGCACGAGGTGCTCGGCGAGGAGCTGCTGAAGGTATTCGCTGGCCGGAGTGTCGCCGCCGGAGAGGTGCACGGTGCGGTCGATCGTGCCGGGGTGGGTGGCGGCGATCTCGGCCTGCGCGGCGGCCTCCCGCGCCGTCGCGATCGGGTCGGCACCGAGTTGGTCACCGTCGAGCCGGTCGCCGACCTCGTCGATGGTCCGGCCGGCGAGCAGCGGAACGCTCCACCTGTCCTCGGTCACCACGTGGTTGACAAGCGTGCGGACGTCCCAGTCCGAGCAGGGCGTCGGGTCGGACCACTGGCCGGGCTCGATCTGGTCCACCCGGTCGATGAACTCGGCCAGGCTTCGGCGGTACGCCTCCAGGAGATCCATGCTGCCGATTGTTCCGGTCGAAAGGGCCGGCCGAGCCCGTTTTGCCCGGCCTGGTGCCGGAGGATCGGTGCTTGTCGCCCAGCTCAGTCCAGGTCGGCCAGGTCCAGGCCGAGCTCTCGGGCGGTGACCAGCCGGACCCACTCGCCGAACTGTCGACGGGAGATCACCCGGTCGTGCACGGCGAGTTGAACGGCAAGGCCGTCCATCACCGCGCTGATCCGCCAGGCGGCCCCGTCGGGGTCGGCGCACTGGAAGGTGCCGTCGGCCACCCCGGCGCTGATCACCGCCGCCAGGTCCTGCCGCCAGCGCAGGTCGAGCCGGCGGGAGACCTTCTCCAACTCGGGGGTACGCAGCGACTCGGACCAGCCGTCGATCCACATCGACCAGGAGGTTGCCCGCCCGGCCGGCGTGTAGAGCTTGAGGATCCGGCGGAGCTTGGTCAGCGGTGGAGCCGAGGAGCGGGTCACCGCGTCCAGTCGGGCCAGGTCCTGCTCGACCGCGTACGCGAAGGCCTGCGCGAGCAGCCGCTCCTTGGTGGCGAAGTGGTAGAAGACCAACGCCTGACTCACGCCCGCGGCATTCGCCACGTCCGCCGTCCGGGTGTTGGCCAGACCGCGCTCCACGATCACGTCGCAGGCGGTGCGCAGCAGGGCATCCAGGCGGATCTCGGCCGCACGTCTCGTCACGACCGTTACCGTAGCCCATCCAACCGAACACGAACAGTTACGAACATGCGCCGATCAGCGCGGCGACAGTCGGAAGCCGGACACTTTCCCCAAGCCCCTCCGGTCGTTCAACAGAGAGTGTTCATCGAGGTCCGCTGCCCACTGCCGGGGGGCGGAGACGTCGATGGTCGGGCATGCGACGCGACGATGACGATCATTGCCTAGTGATGTCGGAGTGTGACGGACGGTGGCACATTCCGACGCCAGGCCAGCCGCCTAGGAAGCCGGCCGGGGGTGGCGCCGAGCCCACCCTGGCCACGCCTGACGCGCCGAGGCGACCCCGAGTTGGCAGTCAAACACCTACTCGGCTAAAGTTCTCATCCGTCACCCGGGAACGTCCGGGGGCGTGCGGACGTAGCGCAGCTGGTAGCGCATCACCTTGCCAAGGTGAGGGTCGCGGGTTCGAATCCCGTCGTCCGCTCGGAGCTGCCGCCACGCATGACGGGGGCAACCTCGGTGGGGTGGCCGAGAGGCGAGGCAACGGCCTGCAAAGCCGTGTACGCGGGTTCAAATCCCGTCCCCACCTCGGCAACAAGGCACGGGCGATTGGCGCAGTGGGAGCGCGCTTCCTTGACACGGAAGAGGTCACTGGTTCAAACCCAGTATCGCCCACCAGAGGAAACGGCTCGTTACCGGAGTGACCCGGTGACGAGCCGTTTCTTGTTTGTGCGCGACGGTGTGCTGGTGCTGGTGCTGGTGCTGGTGCTGGTGCTGGTGCTGGTTGCTGGTGCTGTCAGCCCACGCTGAGGCGGTAGCCGATCCCGCGCACGGTATGCACGCGCAAGGTGTCATCGGCGGCGCGCAGCTTCTGCCGTAACCGCTTCACCGCCGAGTGCAGAATCGACGTGTCGCCGAGGTACGCGCAACCCCAGACCGACTCGAAGAGCCTTTCGTACGTCCATACGCCTACCGGCGCGGTGGCGAGTTGGGTGAGGAGGTTGCGCTCGAGCCGGGTCAGGCTCAGCGGTTGCCCGCGCCAGGTCACCAGATGGTCGAGCGGATAGATCTCAAGATCACGCAGACTGATCCGTCCCGAGGCCAAGGCGGCAATGGGAACGGCGGCGACGCTGGGCGCGGCAGTTGAAGTGCCCGCGGCTCGGGCCGCGGCGGCAGGAGCATCGGGGGTGTGAGCCCTGGTGGTGTGAGCACTCGGGGTGTGAGCCCCGGGGGTGCGAGTACCGGTGGTGTGGGCACCGGTGGTGTGGGCACCGGCGGCAGGAGCGCCGGCGGTGGGCGCATTGACTGTTCCGTAGACGACGGTGGGCGTCCTGGTTGTTACGGGCGCGGCGGTGGGCGTCCCGGCGGTTCCGGGCGCGGCGGCAGGCGCTCCGGCTGCCCCGGGTGCGGCTCCTTCGGCGGCGGGAGCGCTGGCTGCCGGCTCAGCGGTGGGGTTGAGGAGCGGGGCCGGGCCGTTGAGCGTGGGCGGGCCGATCATCGCCTGCAACTCGGCCAGGTCGGTGCAGATCACCAGGGTGCCAAGCCCGTCGAGTCGCCGCACCATTCGCTCGCGTACCGACACGTCGGCGCTCACACAGAACACGAGAGACACATCGTCAACCACCGCTCTCCCTCCCCAGGTGCCACAGGAAAGACAACGCTGTCTGACCGCCGTAGTCAATGGTTTCCCCGCCGACCATCGCCGTACCGCGCATGACGCGCACCTCGCGCCCCACGTCTAGCCCAAGATCGTGCTCGAACCAGGATGTAGTGGCATCGGCCGGTCGGTGAGGCCACTCGATCCTGGAACGAGCACGATCTTGACAAGCGGCCGGCGGCAGGCTCGTCTCCGGCGGGATAGGTGGCGGCGGCGGGCGGCAGAGGGTGGTGGTCTCGGCGATTTGCACGCCAGCGGGGGTCGGGGCCGTCCGAACGTGGATCCTGGTGTCTCGGGAAGGCGTTCGGATCTTGGGCGGGCGGGGCACGTCGGCGCCCGGAATGCCTCCTGACCAGCGGAGAAGTCACCACCGACGCAGCGCCGAGGATCTGGAACCTCGCGCCGCTGCGCCGCTGCGCCGCTGCGCCGCTGCGCCGCTGCGCCGCTGCGCCGCTGCGCCGCTGCGCCGCTGACGCGCTGACGCGCTGGGCGGCGCGGTCCGGGTTCGGAGGCGGCGCGTACCGCGCGGAGGCGATGGTGCGACGGGCCGGTCGCCCTGGGTGCGGCGGCCGGCCCGGAGTCACGTCGGTGTGCCGACTCGGCGAGCGGCAGGGTGTGGCCGTTTCACAGCGGAGGGGCGATGTCCCGCCGCTCCTCGACCCGCTGGTACTCCACCGGCTGTTCGGTGGTGGTGACGACCTGGCGGCGGCGACCCCAGATCAGCGTGGTCATGATCAGGCCGAGCACGCCGGCCCCCATCAGGATCCAGCCGACCACGTCGAGGTTGATGCCGCCGACGCTGGCGTCGAGGGCGAAGGTGAGGATCGCGCCGAGCGCGATCAGGAAGATGCTGGTGCCGATACCCACGACAGCCTCCTTAGGGGGTGTGGTGCGCTGTCGTGCCCCTCAGTACCCCGGTGGCGACCAGCGCAACCGTCGACCGCCCAGGGTGCCGTGCCAACCGATCTTGGGATCGGGTAGAGTTCACCTGTCGCCGACGCGAGTCGGGGCGTGCGGACGTAGCGCAGCTGGTAGCGCATCACCTTGCCAAGGTGAGGGTCGCGGGTTCGAATCCCGTCGTCCGCTCTCGATCTGCCCCATCGGGGCCTGGCCGCCGGGTTCGGCGGTCGCCACGGGCGATTGGCGCAGTGGGAGCGCGCTTCCTTGACACGGAAGAGGTCACTGGTTCAAACCCAGTATCGCCCACCAGCTCGAAGGCCACATCCCAGCAGCGGATGTGGCCTTTCGTCATTGCCAAGCGACGACAGCTTCGACGTTCCGCAGGCGTCGTCCGCGGGCGGCCACGCCTACTCGCCGGCGCGTAGCACCTCGCTGAGTCGGTCGCGTCGCCGTAACGCCGACTCGACCGGGACGACCGTGGTGGCCGCGGCCACCAGCGCAACGCCCACCAGGCCCAGCAGCCACCACGGCAGGACGGTCGTCGGGTCGGCGGTCTGACCGGTGAGCAGCCGCAGGTCGATCGGGCCGAGCGTCAGGCGGGCGAGCAGGGCTCCGAGGAGCGGACCGCACACCGCGGCGGCCACGACCGGCGGCAGCAGTTCTCCGGCGGCGACCCAGCGGACGTCGCGGGGCCGCAGGCCGAGGGTCCGCAGCCGGGTCAGGGTCTGCCACCGCTGCGACGCACCGGCGGCGGCGGCGAGCGCGAGGCCCAGCAACCCCAGCGCCAGCAGTACGGCGGCGGCCGTCCACGCCAGCCGTATCAGCCCGGCGGTCAGCGGCGCCGCCCGCTGCGCCCGGAGGACGTCCGCGCGCAGCACGGTGTCGGCGGCGACGCCGGTGTTCGACACGGCCCGCGCCGCGCCCGGGCCGGTCACCCAGACGGTGTTCGGGACGGCGGGCAGCCCGGCGTCGGCGAGGGCCGTGGCGTCCACGATGACGACGTCGCCGGCACCGCCGACGGAGGGGGCGCGACCGACCGCGGCGAGCCGGATCGCCGGGGCGTCGTCGCGGGGCAGTTGGAGCAGGGTGCCGGTCGACAGGTCGCCGCTGCTCGATCGGACGAGCGCTGGGACGTCCCCGCGACGGGGTGCCGTGAGTCGGGTCAGGGCCGGTGCGTCGGGCAACGGGGTGGTGGCCAGCAGGCGCTGGAACGCGGCGGTGTCCACGACGACCAGGCGCGGGGTGAGCAGTGTCGAGTCGGCGAAGACGCGCGCCGAATCGGTCACCTGCGCGGCGACGACCTGCTCGACCCCGGGTGCGGCGGCGATGCGCTCGGCGAGTGCGGGCGTGGCGGTCACCGCGTCGGCGCCGACGTCGAGGCGGGCGTCGGCGCCGACGGTGCTCCACGCGCCGTCGCTCATACCCCGGCTGACGGTGGGGCCGAGGATGAGGGCGAACGACGCGAGTGCCGTGGTGCTGACCAGAACCAGCAGCGGCAGCGCCCGCCCGGCCGTGGTGGCTGCCTGGGCGGCACCGAACACGGCAAGCGGACGGCGCGAGCGCAGGGCCTGGCGGAGTGCGAGCCGCGCCCCGAGGGGCAGCAGCCGGAGCAGGAGGAGCGCGCCGACGAGCGCGCCCAGGGTGAGGGCGCTGATCGGCAGGAGCAGGTCTCCGGTCAGTTCACCGGTGTCGCCGTCGGAGGCGACGGGCAGCAGCCCGCGCTGGTGCAGCGTGACGAAGGCGGCGACCGCGGCGAGCAGGACAGCGGCCTCCAGGGCGGCGCGGCGTAGCTGGCCGGTGGCCCGGATCCAGCGCCGGGCGGCCGGGTTGGCGGGTTGGCGGCGGTCACGGCTGGCGCGGGCGGCGGCGAGGGTGCCGAACGCCGGCGCGGCTAGCGCACCGGCCAGGACCACGGGAAGGGCCCAGACCCAGGAGACGCCCGGGGCGGCCGCGCGGGCGAGAGCGAGCCCGACGGCGGCGGCCGACAGCGACACCACTGTGGACTCGACGACCAGTTCCGTGCCGAGGTCGGGTAGTGCCGCCCCACGGTGCCGGGCGGCGGTCAGCGCCGGTGTGCGGCGGCGGACCAGCAGGTCGGCGGCGAGCAGCAGGACCAGCACCGTGGCGGTCAGCACCCCGGTGAGCAGGACCGCGGCCTGGGCGAACGCGGCGCTGCTCCGGGTACGGGCGTCGCGTAGGGCGGCGTCGAGCTGTGACTGCCACTTCAGCGACTCGTCGCGGTCGTTCGACGCGCCGGAGCTGGCCTTGAGTTTGACTACCTGGCCCTCGAGCGCCGCGGTGCTGTCCCAGGTGAGCGAGTCGGGTTCGGGGGCGAAGTGGACGGTACGCCGTAGTTCGTCCTCGTTGACGGCGATCCGGGCGTCCGGTAGCGATTCGCGCGACAGCAGGCCGGCGTACCGGGTGATCCCCACGCCGTCGACGCCGGGCACGGGGCGCAGGAGTGCCGGGGCGAGTCGCCAGGCCGGGTCGGCGCTGTCCGTGGGCCGGTAGATTCCGCTGATCCGGATGTCCTTGTCGCGGCCCCGGCTGTCCTTGACCGGGATCCGGTCGCCGGGGCCGAGGCCGAGTGCGGTGGCGTCCGCCTCGGAGAGGCCGACCTGCACCGGCCAGGGCTGCCCGTCGTAGGGGATCTCGACGTACTCGGCGGAGACGGCGGGGCCGGGTGCGCTGCCGGCGATCCAGGTCACGTCCGGGCCGCCGGGGTCACCGGCCAGGAAGGTGAACTGGAAGGTACGCGGCACGCTGCCGTCGGTGACGGTGAGGATCGGGCCGTCGACGACGGTGACCGGCGGACGCAGCGCGGCGTCCAGGTCGGGTCCGAGCGCGCCGGTGACCCGGGCCCGGAAGTCGTCGACCTCATCGGCGAGGCGGGGCACCCGGACCCGCCCGCCGGTGGGGCCGTCGTCGCGTTGCCACTCGGCGCGCACGAGGACGTTCGCGTCCGGGCCGGCGTGGCGGACAGTGTCCTTGACGGCGTCGTTGGCGGCGGCGCGCAGGAGCGCCGGCACGGCTCCGGCGAGCAGCGCGACGGCCGCGATGACGGCGGCGGTGAGCAGCAGCGGCCCGATGTCGGCACGGCCACGGCCGCGGATGCTGGGCCAGTGCAGCGCCGGCCACCGGCGGGTCAGCCAACGGCGGCGGGTCAGCCACTGGCGGCGCGAAAGCCTCTGGCGGGTCGGCCACCGGTTCACGGCGCCACCCGCAGGTGCGCGGCGTCGGCCCGGCGGACCTGGACGGTGACCACGACGGCGACGGCCAGCACGCAGCCGACAAGTAGCACGGCGAGCAGGGCGGCCTCGGTCTGCCAGGGCCAGTGCGGCTGGGCGACCGGCACGGGCGCGGCGCCGGTGTCGGAGCGCACCAGCAGGGGGGCGACGACGCGGGTGGCGAGCGCGCCGACGGCCGCGCCCGCCGCGAGCAGGGGCAGCAGGACGCCGGCATGCTGACCGAGCAGCACGGTCCGGATGTCGCGCCGGGTCATTCCCAGGCCGCGCAGCCGCGTCACGTCGACGGCGCGGGCCTGGAGGTCGCAGGTGACGTGCAGGACGACGCCGGCGAGCAGCAGCAGGGCCGCGGCCGGGACGATGAGCCGGAGCGCGGCCGGCAGCCCGGCGCGCAACGGGCCGCTGGTGAGGCGGGCGGTCTCCGCCTCGCGGGTCGTGACGGTGCCCAGGTGCAGGGCGGTGGCCCGCTCGGCGGCGCCGGGGCCGGGTGGGTGGCCGACCCACCAGGCGTCCACCGGGAATGTCAGGTCTCCGGCGACGGCGCGGGCCCGCGACAGCAGGTCCAGGTCGGCCAGGACGGCGGCGGCGCCGGGCGCGGACGGTACGGTCGGCACGACCTCGGCGACGACGATCGGGACGGGCGTGATGCCGACCGTGACGGTGAGCCCGCTGCCGTTGTGGACGCCGACCTCGCTGGCGAAGCGGGCGGAGACGGCGACGGGCACCCGGCCGGGGTTCGGGAAGGCGGTGGCGACGAGGGTCCGGGCGGGCTCCTCGTCGCTGCCGCCGATGTCGACGGTCGCGGCCATTCGCAGCGCGGTCCCCGTCGACGTGGCGGAAACATCGACGGTCGGGTCGCTCAGTTTGCCCGGGACCGGCGGCGCGGACGTGGCGGTCCAGTCCGACCCGTCGCCGGACCGCTCCGCCGACCCGACGGCCGGCACGGTGAGCGTGACGGCCATGGCGACGCGTCCGCCGACCGGTTCGACGGTGACCGGCAGGGCGACCGCGACGAGGCGCAGCCCGTCGGCCGTCGCGCAGGCGGGCAGCCGAACCTCCCGCCCGTCCAGGGGTACGGCGGGACCGGCGCAGGGCGTACGCAGGCCGTTCGCGTCCTGTAGCAGCAGTTGGGGTGTCACGGTGAGCGGGGTGCCGCCAGCGGCGGTTCCGCTCAGCACGAGTGGGGTGCCAGCCGCGATGGCGAGTCCGGTGGCCGGGGTGGGTGGTGCCAACGTGGCACCCACGTCCGCCCAGTCGCGGTCGTCGTCGACCCGCCCACGCAGCAGCGCGTCGGCGCGGGTGGTGTCGACGGCGACCAGGCGTGGTGCCTCGCCGTCGCTGCCGAGCCACTGACCGACAGTCGTACCGCGGTTGACGGCCGGACTCACCACACCCGCGGTTGCCGCGCTGACGATCGCGCCGTCGCCGGCCACCGGCGCCGTGCTGAGACCGAGTGCCAGGTCGGTGCCGACGGAGAGTGCGGCCTGGTCGCGCTGCGACTGGTGCCAGGTGCTGTCGAAGGCGAGGCCGAAGGTTCCGGCCGCGCAGGCCAGGCCGACGAGCAGCCCGGCGGCGACCGCCTGCGGCCGGCGGGCGGCCTCGGCGACCGCAAGCGGAAACGCCAGCCCGCGGGCGCGGTACGCCAGCCGGTCGGCGCCGCGCAGGGCGGGCAGTACCACCCGCAGCGCCAGGGCGGCCCCTGCGGTGAGCAGCAGCGCCGGTGCGAGCACCCGGACCGTGTCGGCGCGGGGGCTGGCGGCGGTGGGTTGCGCGTACAGCTGCCACCAGCCGGCGGCGGCGAAAGCCGCGAGCAACAGGTCGACGCCGGAGCGGGCCAGCAGTTCGCGGCGGGTGCGCCGGTCGCCGGCTGCCGGGACCGGCCGGGTCGCCAGGACGGTGAGGACGGCGGCGAGCAGCAGCGCGCCGCCGGTGACCGCGAGGACCTGGACACCGGTGATGGCCGGCCGGACGGTCAGGCCGGCGCTGTCCAACGGCGGAAGGTGGGTCAGGCCGGCGTGCAGAGTCGACGAGGCAGGTATCGCGAGCGCGGCGGCGACGGCGGCGACCAGCCCGGCCTCGAGGGTCGCGGTGGCGGCGAGTTGGCGACGGCTGGTGCCCACCGCGGAGCGCAGGGCGGTCTCGTCGGCGCGGACGCCAGCGGTCAGCCGGCCGGCGAGGACGAGCGCCGTCGCGGCCAGGACACCGCAGAGGACGGCGATGGCGAGCACGACGGAGGCGGTGACCTGCCGTTGGTCGTCGGCGGCCCGCAGGGTCAGCGGCAGCTCCGAGGAGACCCGTGCGAGCTGGACGCGGTCGCCGAGGGTGCCGGCCAGCCGGCGGTCGGCGCTGTCGACTGCCCCGGCCACGGTCTCCAGGTCACGGCGGTTGGTGTGGGACAGGTCCGGGTGGGCGGTGACCTCCATCCGGTCGACCGTGGCACCGGTGGCGACCAGGTCGGCGAGGTCGACGACGAACGGTCCGTAGGCGTTGACCGGCTGCATGAAGCGGCCGTCCCGGTAGCCGGTGGCAGAGCCGGCCGCGGCCAACGGGTCGCGGTCCCAACCGCGCCCGGCCAGGGGACGCACCACACCGACGACCGTCACGTCGATGGCCGGGACCGGCGCGTGGGCCAGTTCGGCGCCGAGGCGTACCCGGCGACCGGGGGTGAGGCCGAGTTGTCGGGCGGTGGACTCCAGCAGCACCGCGTCTCCGGGCTGCTGTGGCCAGCGCCCGGTGACCAGCTCGGCTCGGGCCGGCAGGTCGTCCAGCCCGGACAGGTACGCCTGGGGCCCGACGGTGGTGCCCGGGGCGAGCGCGGGCGGCAGTGCTCGCAGCACTGTCGATGCCCGCGCGGTCGTGGTCACCGGAAACGGGGCGAGCGCGGCGGTCACCACGGCGCGGGTGTCGGTGGCGACGGCCGGTGTGTCGGGGCCCTCGACCGTGCCGGTGTAGACGGTCACATCGACGGCGGCGGGGTCGGCGCGGGCCATGGCGACCTCGAGTGCCCGCTCGGCGGTGCGGGTGACCAGCAGGGTGCAGGTGCCCAGCAGGGTCGCCCCGATCGTGACGACCCCGAGGAGCGCCGCGAGCAACTGCCACTGCGCACGGGCGCGCCGGCGGACCAGCCTCAGCATCGTCGGGTCACCTGACGTCCGGCGCGGACGCGTGCGGCTGCCCGGCGGCCTGTTCGTCGAGGTGCCCGTCGTGGATGCGGATGACCCGGTCGGCAAGCGCCATCATCACCGCGTCGTGCGTCGACACCAGCACGGTGACGCCTTCGGACTCGACGATCCCGCGCAACAGGGCCATCACCGACAGGCCGGTCTCGGCGTCCAGTTGCCCGGTGGGTTCGTCGGCGAGCAGTAGTCGGGGCGAGGCGGCCAGCGCGCGGGCGATCGCCACCCGCTGCTGCTGCCCGCCGGACAACTCGGCCGGCCGCTGTTGGGAGTGGTCGGCCAGACCGACCAGATCCAGCAGCAAGTCGACGCGCTTCTCGCGCTCGGTCGGGGCGACGCGGGCCATCCGCAGCGGGGCCGCCACGTTCTCCGCGGCCGACAACACCGGGATCAACCCGAAGCTCTGGAAGACGTACGACAGCTTCTCGCGCCGCAGCCGGGACAGGCCGTCCTCGTCGAGGGCGGTGACGTCGGTGCCGTCGACGTGCACGGTGCCGGCGTCCGGACGGTCCAGGCCGCCGATGATGTTGAGCAGGGTGGTCTTGCCCGAGCCGGACCGGCCGACGAGCGCGACCATGGACCCGGCGGCCACCTCGAACGACACCCCGCGTAGGGCGTGTACGACGGCCGGTCCGGTGCGGAAGCTCCGGTGTACGCCGCGCACGCTCAGCAGCGACCCGCTGCTCATTCGCCGCTCCCCGAGTCGGGGCGGATCGTGATGTGGTCGGGCTCCAGGGCCAGCCGGACCCGTCGGGTCAGCGCCAGCGCCTGGCGGAACTCGCGGGGCACCTGGACCCGCCCGGCCCGGTCCATCACCGCGTACTCCTCGGCGATCAGGTGTGTGTCGCCCGCCGCGTCGGTGGTGGTGCGGCGCAGCACCTCGCTGCTGGTGCGTCCGTCCCGGATCGCGACGGTCCGTTCGACCTGGCCGCTGACCGCCGGGTCGTGGGTCACCACGACGACGGTGACGCCGTAGCGCCGGTTGACGTCGCGCAGCACGCCGAAGACCTCCGCGGACGTGGCGGCGTCCAACTCGCCGGTCGGCTCGTCGGCGAGCAGGACCCGCGGCTGGTTGGCAAGCGCCACGGCGATCGCGACCCGCATCTGCTGCCCCCCGGAGAGCTGCCCGGGGCGCCGGTCGGCGCAGTCGGCGACACCGAGGCTGGCCAGCAGTTCGGCGGCGCGCTCCCGGCGCTCCTGCTTCGGGGTGCGGGCCGCCGTCATCGGCAGGTCCACCATCTCCCGTGCGGTCAGGTAGGGGATCAGGTTGCTCGCCGTCTGCTGCCGGACGAACCCGACGGTGCGCCGCCGGTAGTCCACCCGGTCCGCGCGGGACATCGACAGCAGATTCCAGGTGTCGACCCGGACCCGCCCGGCGGTGGGGGCGTCGATGCCGGCCAGGATGGAGAGCAGCGTCGACTTGCCCGAGCCGGAGGCGCCGACGACCGCGACCAGCTCACCGCTCTCCACGGCCAGGTCCAGCCCCTGTAGTGCCTGCACCTCGATCGAACCGGTCTGGTAGATCCGGACCAGGTTCTCGCAGACGATGAGGGCGTCCCGGCCGAACTCGGGGGCCCGCGCGGATGGCTGCGGCAGGGACAGCGGTGTGCTGGACATCCCCTTCTCCGTCCGGGTCGTGCCGACGTCGAGCCAGCCTCGGGTAGCGGTCGGGCACATTGAAGCACTCTCGCAACCGGCGACTCCGTCGACCATGCCCTGGGCGATCTTCCTGCATGCTGGACGGGGGTCGGCCGGTCGTGAACCTGCCGGGCTCTCCCGCCGACTGAATAGGCGAAGGAGGGCCGATGAGCGACGAGTTGTTGGTGGTCCGCTGCCAGTTGGGCGAACGGGAGGCGTTCGCCGAACTGGTGCGCGGCTGGCACCCGGCGGTCGAGCGGTACGTCGGGCGGATGCTCGGCGGGTCCGACGACGATGTGGTGCAGGAAATCTGGTTGGCGGTCCTCAAGGGGCTGCCGAGGTTGCGGCAACCGGACCGGTTCACGCCGTGGCTGTTCACCATCGCCCGTCGGGCGGTGCTGAACCGGCTGCGGGACGCGTACGCCCGCCCGGAGCCCGAACCGATCGACGACCTGCCGGGCGACGACGAGACCGAGGAGGTCGTCAACCGGGAGACGCTCGCCGGCGCGCTGGCGGTGCTTCCGGCCCGGGAACGGGAGGTGCTGCTGTTGTTCTACCTGGAGGATCTGCCGTTGGATGCCTGCGCGCAGATCTGCGCCGTACCGGTCGGCACGGTCAAGTCGCGGCTCAACCGGGCCCGCAGGTTGTTACGTCACGAGCTGGTGCGGAAGGGGTACGAGGCATGACTCCGGAAGAGGTGCTGGCGCGACTGGACGCGCCCCTGTCGCTGCGCAGGCGGGTCTTCTATCTGGCCGTGGCCTTTGCCGGTCTCACCGCGAGCGCGCTGATCGGTCTGCTCTGGGCGACCGAGCCCGGCCTGCCGACGCGTACGCACCTGGCCTTCGCCGCCCTGGTGGCGATCGGTCTGTGCTGGGCGGCGTTCGGTGGCTGGGCCGTGATCCGGCGGACGCCGCTGTTCGCCCGGGACCGGGTGGTCGCCGGCTGGCTCGGCGTGGGGGCCTGGTTGGTGTTCAGCGTCGGCGCGTTGGCCATCACCGTTGCGCGACGCGAGGTCGAGCCGGTGCTGCTGGGGGTCGTGCTCGTGCTCGGCGCGGTGGCGGTCGTGCACCTGCGCGCGGCCCGTCGGGCGCGAGTGGCGCTGCTGCGTCGCCGGGTCGCGTTGACTGCGACGGCGACGGGTGACAGGTGAACGGCGGCGCCGCCTCAGCCGTTCTTCTCGATCTTCTCCGCCGCGTGCCGGAGTGCGCCGACGAGGTCAGGTATGTGCTCGTCGGGGAAGCGGCCGGACATGCCGATCGCGGCGTACGGTGTCGCGCCGACGGTGACGGCGACGGTGCGTTCGGTCTTGCCGGGGCGTAGGGCGAAGCCGGCTTCGCGGATCTGCGCAAGGTCGGTGAGGATCGGCTCGACCGGAGTCTCGTTCGCGCTGGTTGCCCACATGGCGCGGACGCTCTCGTCGTCCTGACAGGCCAGTAGGGCCATCCCCAGCCCGGATCGGGCGACCGGGAAGAGGCCGATCCGGCCGAGGGCCGTGCTGGTGTCCATGCCCGGGTCGGCGTGGTACAGGTACGACATCTGGTCGCGCCAGAGCACGCCCATGGCCACGGTGTGGCCGTGGGCGTGCAGCTCGCCGAGCGGCCCGAGCGCGCGGCGGATCAGGCCGGACCCGAAGAGGCTCTGCGCGGCCAGGGCATGGATTCCCGGGCCGGGACGGTAGCGGCGTCGCTCGTTCTGCTCGATCAGCCGGATGTGCGCGAGGGTCTTGAGTAGACGGTTTGCGCGGGAGGGTTCCAGCCCGAGCCGTCGTGCGACCTCGCGAGAGCCGAGGGCCTCAGCGGAACTGGCCAGCAACTGCAGGCAGTCGAGCCCGTCCTGGAGTGATTTGTTCGGCTGAGACGGCAGCATGTTGCATTTATAGCATCACTTCGTTGCGCAGCGCTACGGGCTCGTGTCGCCTGGGTTTCATCGACGTGTCTTGACGGTGCTATTACTGCACCATTACGCTCGCCGCACTTGACCAACGATCCCGCCTGGTCGCCGTAGTTGACCCTGCTGCAGCAGGCGCGATGACTGTTGCCCGGGTCGGTTTGCCACATCACGGGGTGGGTCCGGCGGGCTGCCGCCATGGACGGAAAGGCGCCACATGCTGCGAATCGTGGTGAGCTGGTCGGCTCGCCACGCACCGTCACGGGACGACGACGCGCCGACGCGCGGACCGTGGCTGAGCCGAGAGGTGATGACCTTGCAACGACCCTCGAATGTGCACTCCCGGCGGTGGCGAACCCGCGTCGCGACCGGACTGGCCGTTCTCATCGGTCTGCCCATGATCGGCGTCGCGCACCCAGCGATCGCCGACGCGCCCGCGGCCTCCGCGGTGCTCTCGGCGACCCCCCAGTGGAACGGCATGGCCGGCAACCCCGGCGACGCGTCCGGCCAGATCTCCACGGCGGCCACCGAGCGGGGCGGCCGCCCCTGCTGGACCACCACGCAGACGCCGATCACCAATGACTTCCTGTACTTCCGGGTCGACGCCGCCCGGCAGCCGACCACCACCGGCTACGCGTTCGTCAAGGTCAGCTACTTCGACGCCGGCCCCGGACACTTCACCATCCAGTACGACGGCACGGGGCAGAACCGGGCCGGCGACGCCGTCCCGCTGACCGGCGGAAACGTCTGGCGTTCCTACGTCTTCCAGTTGTCCGACGCCGAGTTCAAAGGCGATCTGCCGTCCGGCGCCGACTTCCGCATCGCCTCCTGGGACAGCCGGCTCGGGCGGTCGGCCACCGACCTGTGCGTCTCCGACGTCTCGGTCAGCTTCAGCACCGCCGAGGCGGTGCGCATCACCGCGACGAACCTGGTCTTCAGTGGATCCGAGCCGCGGACCATTCCGGTGACCTCCAGTGCGGCCAGCGTGAGCTGGGCGGTCGCCGACGAGCAGGGCGTGCCGGCGGGCAGCGGCACGGCCGCGGTGTCCGGTGGCACGGCGACGGTCAACCTCGCCACGGTCAAGCCCGGCTACTACACCCTCGGCGTCACGGCCGAGGTGGGTGGACTGCCGGTCACCCGGTACACGCCGGTGGCGCTGCTGGACGCGCTTCCCGCCGACGCCCGGCGGCCCGGAGCGCCGTGGGGGGTCGGCACCCACTTCTCCCAGAGCGACCCGCCAAGTCTCATCCCCACCATGGCGAAGGTCGGCTACACCCACGTTCGCGACGCCCTGTCCTGGCAGCACGTGGAGAAGACCGCCGGCACCTACACCATGCCCAGCTACGGTGCCCCGTTCCTCAACGGGCTGGCCGCCAACGGCATGGAGCCCCTGCTGGTCGCGGCGTTCGCCAATCCGCTCTACGACGGCGGGAAGACGCCGAGCACCCCGGAGGGCCACGCGGCCTTCGCCGCCTACGCCTCGGCGATGCTCACCCTCTCCGGCACCAACAAGATCGAGGTGTACAACGAGTTCGACGGGGGCTTCAACAACGGCCTGTGCGGTCGTACCCCGGAGTGCTACCTGCCTCTGTTGCAGAAGACCTACGCCAAGGTCAAGGCCGACCACCCGCAGGCCGAGGTCGTCGCCCCGGCCGGCGGCGGGCCGGCGTGGTGGGAGGAGCTGTTCCAGATCGGCGGCCTGAAGTACATGGACCGCTTCAGCGCGCACCTCTACGGCTTCCCGGCACCGCCAGAGGTCCGCGGCGTGACCATGATCCCGACGTTCAAGGACCTGATCCGCCGTTACAACAACGGTCGTGACATGCCTGTCGACATCACCGAGAACGGGTACCCGACCCACACCAGCGGTGGCGTCACCGAACTGCAGCAGGGCGACTACCTGGTCCGCACGGCGAGCCTGGCCGTGGCCAACGGGGCCAGCCGCTACTACTGGTACGACTTCCTCAACGACGGCACGACTGCGTCGAACCAGGAGTACAACTTCGGCGTGATGCGCCGTCCCGGGTACCTGGGGATGAACGCCTACGCGCCGAAGCCGGCACTTGTCACGCAGTCGGTGCTGATCCGCCAGCTCGCCGGTCTGGACTTCCGGGCCGCCGACAACCTGGGCTCGGGTGTCCACTCGTACGAGTTCGCCGGGGGGCCCGGCAAGGTGCCGGTCCGGGTGATGTGGGCGACCACACCGACCCAGGTGGAGCTGAGCACCACCACCCCGGTCACGGTCACCAACGCCTACGGCCGGTCGAACACCCTGGAACCCCTGCAGGGCAAGGTGACGCTGGACCTGACCGAGCACCCGGTCTTCACCCGGGGCAAGCCGACGGCCCTCGCGGTGAGCAACCCGAAGGTGTACTCCGTCTCGGTGCCGGACACGGTCGCCGTCGGCGACGACATCCCGGTGACGCTGAAGGTGGACCGGACCCACGGTGGTGGAGGCACGTGGACCAACTTCCACGTCGAGGACGACACCTATGCGGTGTACGCGCCGGCCGGGCAGGTGGGAACGAAGACCGTAAGCGTTCCCGGTAGCACGGTGAAGGGCCCGCGAACGGTGCACGTGCGGGCCGGGTCCGGGGGATCGGCGTCGATGGTGCTGCGCGACGACGCGATGATCACCGACCCGGTCGTGGCGACAGTCGATCCGATCGTGACGTCGGTCGGGCCGCTCGGCGGTTCGCTCCGGGTGAAGATCACCAACAACAAGTCGGCGACCGCTCTGAACGTCTCCCAGATCGCCTGGACGGTGGGGACGCAGAGCGGCACGGCGACAGGTGTCGCCCCGGTCCCGCCGAACTCCGTCACCTCGGTCGACATCCCGGTCTCGGGGATCGTCCCGTGGAAGTCCTACGACATGTCGGTGCGCGTCGACACGGCACAGTTGGGCGCCTTCCGTGCTGGTGGGCCCGTCGGCTTCAACCCGATCGAGGCCGACGGACAGAACGCCGCCGGCCCGGTGAATCTGACGGCCGACGGTGCGGTCGACTACCGGCGGGTTCCCTACGGCGGCGCGTCGGACCTGTCCGGCACCGTCAAGCTCACCCGCACCGCGGACGCCCTGTGGTTGACGGCCGACGTGACCGACAACAACCACGCCCAGACGAAGACGGCCGGCAGCATGTGGGACGGCGACTCCATCCAACTGGCGGTCAGCCCCGACCTGCCGGGGCGCTCGACCTCCCGCGTCGAGATCGGTGCGGCGCTGCTGGGCACCGGTCCGGCCGTGTACACCTTCACGCCACCGGCCGGCGGAGTGGCCGGTGCGACGCCCGGCGCGACGGCGGCGATCGTCCGCAGCGGGACCACCACCTCCTACCGGGTGTCGGTGCCCTGGTCCGCACTCGGGCTCAGCGGTCCGCCGACCGCACCGGTCGCTCTGTCCTTCGTGGTCAACGATGATGACGACGGCATCGGCCGGGCCGGCTGGATCCAGTGGGGCGGCGGCATCGTGCTGGCCAAGAACACCGCGGAGTTCCGGCCGGTGCAGGTGATGGCGCCGTGAGCGGGCCCCGGCGGATCCTGGTCACCGGTGCGGCCGGACGGCTGGGGCGGGCGGCCCTGACGCTCCTCGCCGACCGGCTCATCCCCACCACCGGTCTCGACCTGCACGACCCGGGCGACACCCGGGCGGACCGGATGGTGACCGGATCCGCCGGGGACCCGATCGTGGTACGCGACGCCCTCGCGGGGGTCGACGCCGTCTTCCACTGCGCGGCGATCCCCGCCCCCACCCTCGGCACACCGCACGAGGTGTTCACCACCAACACCCAGGCGACGTTCACCGTGCTCGAGGAGGCGGCTCAGCAGGGCGTCGGCCGGGCCGTGCTCGCCAGCAGCCTGTCGGTCACCGGTCTGCCCTGGTCGCCGCACCCGCGGACACCGGCCTACCTGCCCGTCGACGAGGATCTGCCACTACAGGTGGCCGACCCGTACGCGTTGTCGAAGCAGACCGACGAGGCGATCGGCGCGATGATGGCCCGCCGGCACGGCATGACCGTCGTCGCACTGCGCCTGCCACTGCTCGGCGGTCCCGGCGACCAGTTCGACACCTACGCCCGCAACTACGCCGAACACCCGTCGTGGGGGGCCAAGGAGATGTGGGCCTACCTGGACACCCGCGACGCCGCCCGCGCCGGCCTGTTGGCCCTCACCGCCCCGGTGACGGGATTCCACCCGGTGTTCGTCGCCGCCCCGGACACCCTGAGCGCCACCGACACGGAGGCGCTGCTTGACGAGCACCTGCCGGGGGTGCCCCGGCGGACGCGACTGCCCGGCCGGAGCGTCGCCATCGACACCGGTCGGGCCACCCGGCTGCTCGGCTTCACCCCCGAGCACCTTCACCCACTGTCCCCTCCCGGACAGCCACCAACCTCACCTCAGGAAGTGACGCCATGACACGTACGATCAGCCGCCGACGCCTGCTCGCGGGCGCGGCCGGACTGGCCTCCGCCGCCGTCCTCTCCGCCTGCGGCAAGGGCGACGAGTCCGGTGACGCCGGCACGGTGACCCTCAACGTGTGGGGCGGAGTCCCCGCCGAGAGCGGGCCCGACGCCCTGTTCGCCGCGTTCACCGCGAAGCACCCGAACATCAAGGTCAAGTACACCCGTTACGTCAACGACGATCAGGGCAACCTCAAGCTCGACACCGCGCTGCAGGGCGGTCTCGACATCGACGTGGTCGTGTCGTACGCCCGCTCGGCCCTGGCCAAACGCGTCGAGGCGGGTCTGCTCACCGACCTCACCGACCGGCTCGCCGGTGACACCGCGTTGAAGGTGTTCGCCCCCGGCGCGCAACCGGCAAGCAACAACTTCTTCGACGGTAAGGCGTACTCCGCTCCGGCCAGCCGCAGCGTGGAGACGGTGCTGGCGAACAAGAGCCTGCTCGACAAGGCCGGCGTCACCGTCCCGGCGGACTGGACGACCGCCGACTTCCGCGCGATCGCGAAACAGCTCTCCGGCAACGGCGTGTACGGGTGTCTGATCCCGCCGGACCTTGCCCGCCAGCAGATCGGCCCGGACTTCACCTACAAGGCCGGCGGCAGCGAGTCCAACTTCGACCACCCGGCGTTCCGGGAGAACTTCCAACTCCGGCTGGACATGATGGCCGAGAAGTCGGCCGCGCCGATGACCGAGATCGTGGCGCAGAAGTGGGACGTGTTCGCCCAGACCCCGTTCCTCACGGGGAAGGTGGCGATGTGGATCTCCCAGCCGTTCGTCCTGCGCTACATCAAGGACACCAAGGAGTATCCGCACGACTTCCAGACCGTCCTGCTGCCGATGCCGGCGCCGCAGAAGGGCGTGCCGTTCTGGAACACCGGTGGCTACGGCGACAACGTGGCCATCACCAAGAAGTCCCGCCACCAGGACGCCGCCTTCACGCTCCTGCGGTTCTGGCTCGGTGAGGGCGCGGCACACATGGTGCCCGGCGGCCGGCTCCCGTCGCTGCCCGGGGGCGACACCGCCAAACTGGCCGCCGATCTGGGCGGACCCGACGCCGCGAAGCTGTTCGACGACACGTCGCTGGTCAGCAACCTGCTGACCTCGGACGCACGGATCCCCGTGGACACCATCCAGACGGCACACGCGGAGATCTCCACGATCGTGAACGGGCTCAACCAGCGGGTCCTGCTCGGCAACATCAGCCTCGACCAGTGGGCCCGGACCGCCAAGGAACAGTGCGACGCAGCGATCAAAAAGGCGGGCTAGAGACACATGGAGACTCTGGTTGGGCCGGCCCGGTCACCGGTGGCGCCCGTCGTACGGGAGAAGAGGCGCCGGCCCTCCGAGGTTCGTTCCTGGTTGCCGTGGCTTTTCATCACCCCCAATCTCGTCGGACTTGTCGCCTTCACCCTGGGGCCGATGCTGGCCGGGCTGGGCATCGCGTTCACCCGTTGGAACGTGCTGTCCGGCCTGGGCGGAATCGAGTGGGTGGGCCTGGACAACTTCGCCGAGCTGTTCGCCGACCCCAAGTTCTGGCAGGCCCTGGGCCGTACGGTGTTCTTCGCCGGCCTCGGCGTACCGCTGTCGATCGCCTTCGGCCTGCTGCTCGCACTGGCCCTCAACCGGCCGCTTGTCGGCCGGGCCGCGCTGCGGGTCGTGTTCTTCGTGCCCAGCATGGTCAACACGGTGGCCATCGGTATGGTCTGGCTGCTCGTGCTCAACCCCAGCGCCGGGCTGCTCAACCAGGCCCTGCGGTTCCTGGGTCTGTCCGAGCCGCCGACCTGGCTGGTCTCCGAGGACTGGGCTCTGCCGGCGCTCGTGCTCATCCAGGTGTGGGCCGGCATGGGCTACCAGGCGGTGATCTACCTGGCCGCTCTCCAGGAGCTGCCCCAGGACCTGCACGAGGCGGCGATGATCGACGGGGCCGGCGCGTGGCGCCGGTTCCGCACCATCACCTGGCCGAGCCTCATGCCGACCACCATCTTCCTGGCGATCACGTCGTTCATCGGCACATCGCAGGGGTTCGGGTTGATCGCCTTCCTGACCGGCGGCGGCCCGGGGGAGTCCACCACCGTGCTGGCCTACTACATGTACCAGTCCGGATTCCAGGCCTACAAGTTCGGCTACGCCGCCGCGATAGGTGTCGTCACGTTCGCCGCGGTGCTGCTGCTGACGCTGCTGCTGTGGCGGTTCCAGAAGGGACGGGGGCTCTACACATGACCCGCAGCCGTAATGCCCGGAGCCTGCACGACTGGGTGCTGAGTGTCGTCATGTGGGCGGTCGCGGTGCTCTTCGCCCTTCCGCTGCTGTGGATGATCTCGGCCTCGCTCAAACGCAACATCGACGTGTTCACGCTCCCGGTGACGTGGATTCCCGATCCGGTCCGGTGGGTCAACTATCTCGACGTCTGGGCCGGTGACCCGCCCCTGTTGCGCTACTTCGGCAACTCGCTGATCGTGGCGGTCGTCGCCGTCGCCGGCGAGCTGTTCACGTCCTCCCTCGCCGGGTACGCCTTCGCCCGCATGCGGTTCAAGGGTCGCGACCGCCTCTTCCTGCTCTACATCGCGACCTCGATCGTGCCGACCCAGTTGCTGCTCGTGCCCCGGTTCATGTTCTTTCAGGCCGTCGGCCTGTACGACACCCTGTGGGCGCTGATCCTGCCGAGCATGTTCACCGTCTTCGGCACCTTCCTGATGCGCCAGCACTTCTCCGCCGTACCCGGGGAACTCGCCGAGGCCGCCCGCATCGACGGTGCCGGCGAGTGGTCGATCTACTGGCGCATCTACCTACCGATGGCCAAGCCCGTCCTCGCGGCACTGGCGATCCTCGGCTTCGTCTGGTCGTGGAACAGCTACGAGACACCGCTGATCATGCTGTCCACCGACGAGAACTACACGCTTCCCGTCGGCCTGACCCGATTCGTCGACGGCGACGGCGGCCTCGCCGGTGGCCTGTCCATGGCCGCAGCCACCTCGTCGGTCGTACCGATGATCATCGTGTTCCTCGTGTTCCAGCGCCAGTTCCTGTCCGCACTGAGCCGCACCGGGCTCAAGTGACACCGACGGAGGCTCACCACAATGCGCGTTGAACACGCCGGACACGACATCACGGTGGTCGGCGGTGGTCTGGCGGGGGTCTGCGCCGCCATCGCCGCCGCCCGCCTCGGCCGGACGGTCGCACTGATCAACAACCGGCCGGTGCTCGGTGGCAACTCCAGCAGCGAGGTGCGGGTCTGGGTGGTCGGCGCCACGAGCCACGGCGACAACCACTACGCCCGCGAAGGCGGGATCATGGGTGAGCTGTTCGTGGAGAACCAGTACCGCAACCCGCAGGGCAACCCGTACGTGTGGGACACGGTCGTGCTCGACGCCGTGCGGGCGGAGCCGAACATCTCCCTGTATCTCAACACCGACGTCCGGGACGTCGACGCGGACGGGCCGCCGCAGGCGCGGCGGATCCACACCGTCACCGGGTGGATGATGGGCTCGGAACGGCTCATCCACTTCTCGTCGCCGATCTTCCTCGACTGCACCGGCGACGGCCTGGTCGGGCACCTGGCCGGCGCCGAGTACCGCATCGGCCGCGAGGCCAGCAGCCAGTACGGCGAACCCTGGGCGCCCGTCGAGGCCGACGACATCACCCTCGGCAGCACCCTGCTCTTCTACACCAAGGACGCCGGTGAGCCGGTCACCTACGTGGCGCCGTCGTTCGCCAAGGACATCACGCAAACCAGCATCCCGCAGCAGCGTCTGATCCGGGCCGGCGACAACGGCACCGCGTACTGGTGGATCGAGTACGGCGGGGAGTTGGACACCGTCCACGACAACGACGTCATCCGGGACGAACTGTGGTCGGTCATCTACGGCATCTGGGACCACATCAAGAACTCGGGCCGGTTCGACGCGGACACGATGACCCTGGAGTGGGTCGGGGCCGTCCCCGGCAAGCGGGAGTACCGGAGGTTCATCGGCGACCACGTGCTGACCCAGCACGACATCATGGGCCAGACGGAGGTCCCCGACCAGGTCGCCTTCGGCGGTTGGTCCATCGACATGCATCCCCCGCAGGGCATGTACGCGACGGAGGCCGCCTCGAAACACCTGCACCCGGACGGCGTCTACCCCATCCCCTACCGCTGCCTGTACTCGGTGAACACCACGAACCTGCTGTTCGCCGGACGCAACGTCTCGGCCAGCCACATCGCGTTCGGGTCGACCCGGGTGATGGCCACCTGCGCGACGCTGGGCCAGGCGGCGGGAACCGCCGCCGCCCTGTGCCTCGACCGGCAGGTGGCCCCACGCGATCTCGACGCGGGGCACCTCCAGCAGACCCTGCTGCGCTCCGACGCGTCCCTCATCGGCGTGGCCGCGGCCGACCCCACCGACCAGGCCCGCGCGGCGCTGGTGACGGCGTCCTCGACGCAGGACGGGATCGAGGTGACCGAACCGGCTGAACCGTGGCCGCTGGGCGCGGACGCCGGCATCGTGCTGCCGGTCGATCCCGCCCTGGCGGAGCCGGAGCTTCTCGTCGACGCGGCCGAGGCCACGACGCTCGTGGTGGACCTCCACGACACCGGTCTCGGACAGAACTACGTACCGGGCGCGTTGATCGACACCGCGGAGGTCCCGGTCGCCGCGGGCGCCCGGCAGTGGGTGCGCCTTCCGCTGGCGTGGAAGCCGCCCACCGCGCGCAACGCCTTCCTGCGGGTACGGGCCAACCGTGCCGTGACCCTGCACGTCGCGGACACGGCCGTCCCCGGCGTCCTGTCCCTGTCCCACGTGCCGCCGCCGACGGACCGCAGGGAGCGGCAACCGGTGCTCGAGTGGAAGAGCGCCGCCCTGCGCCGCCGGACCTTCTGCCTGCGCACCGGTCCGACGGCGGCCTACTCCGCCGACAAGGTGGTCGACGGCTACCTGCGGCCCTTCGCCGGACCGCACCTGTGGATGTCGCGGCCCCTCGCCACGGACGGCGAGCCGTGGTTGCAACTGGCCTGGGCGGAGCCGGTGACGGTGAGCCGGGTCGAGATCATCGCCAACGACGACGTCAACGAGGACCTGATCAATCTGCCCCGGCACCGGATGCCGTTCACGCTCATGCCGACGCTCGTGCGCGACTACCGGATCGAGGCCGGCGTCGCCGGGGTCGGCTGGCAACCGCTCGTGTCGGTGGCCGACAACCGGCAGCGGCGCCGCACACACAGTCTCGCGGCGCCGATCGTGACCGACCGGATCAGGGTTGTCGTCACCGCCACCAACGGCACCGGTTCGGCCCAGTTGATCGCCGTGCGGGCCTACGCCTGACGGTCTGCCGTCGCAGCCCATCGAAGCACCGTTCCTGGAACAGGAGACCACGTCAGTGCCCCTCGAACCCATGCCGGAGACACAGGCGCCCTGGCCCGGCCGTGACCGGCTACGCATCACCGGCGTCCGGTCGATCGTCACCGCCCCGGAGGGCGTGCCGCTCGTCGTCGTCCGGGTCGACACCACCGATCCCGGCCTGTACGGGCTCGGGTGCGCGACATTCACCCAGCGGTTCCACGCGGTCGCCGCCACCGTCGACAGTCATGTCGCGCCGCTGCTCGTCGGCCGCCATCCGGCCGACATCGAGGACATCTTCCGCATGATCCACTTCTCGTCGTACTGGCGCAGCGGCCCGGTCACCAACAACGCCCTGTCCGGCGTCGACCAGGCGCTGTGGGACATCGCCGGTAAACGGGCCGGCATGCCCGTCTACGAGTTGCTCGGCGGGCGGGTCCGAGCGGCGGCCGACACGTACCTGCACGCCGGCGGGGCCACCGTCGACGCCACCCTGGAGCAGGCCCGCGTCCTGCTCGACCGGGGGTACCGGCACGTCCGGTTGCAGGTCGGCAGCCCCGGCGCCGGAACCTACGGCGCTCCGGCCACGCCCGGCGGGTACCCCGGCACACCGCACCCCGGCGGGTGGGACGTGCACCGTTACCTGCGTGACACCCCGGACCTGTTCGCGCAGGCCCGCGCGGCCCTCGGGCCCGAACCGCACCTGATGCACGACGTCCATTCCCGGCTGACCGTCAAGCAGGCTGTCGGACTGGTCCGCCAGCTCGAGGAGTACCGCTTGTTCTTCCTGGAGGATCCGATCGCCCCGGAGTTCTACGACCGGCTGGGCGAGGTCCGCGCGGCCGCACCCATGCCCATCGCCGCCGGGGAACAGTTGGCGTCGGTCGCCGACGCGGCCCGGCTCCTGACGGGTGGCGGCGTCGATCTGCTGCGTCTGCACATCTCGTCGATCGGTGGTTTGAGCCCGGCGCGCAAGCTCGTCGCCCTGTGCGAACTCCACGGTGTGGGCACCGCCTGGCACTCGCCGGCCGACGTGTCCCCGGTCGGCGCGGCGGCGAACGTCGCGCTCGACGTGACAAGCGCGGCGTTCGTCCTCCAGGAGGGCCACGAGTACCCGCCCGCCGTCCACGAGGTGTTCCCGGGCACGCTCGCACCCCGCAACGGCTTCCTCTATCCGTCGGACGCACCCGGGTGGGGCATCGACCTCGACGAGGCGGAGGCGGCCAAGTACCCGCCCGAGGAGCACCGCCACGAACGGTGGTCGGCCCAGGTACGGCACCTCGACGGCGGGATCGTGGCCCCATGAGGATCGACCGTCTCGAGACCTTCCTCGTAGCGCCCCGCTGGCTCTTCCTGAAGATCACCACCGATGACGGTGTCGTCGGCTGGGGCGAACCGGTCGTGGAAGGCCGCGCCGAGACCGTCCAGGCCGCGATCGGTGAGCTGTCCGCCCTGCTCATCGGCGGCGATCCGATGCGCATCGAAGACCACTGGCAGGTCCTCACCCGCGGTGGCTTCTACCGCGGCGGCCCCGTACTCTCCAGCGCCGTCGCCGGCATCGACCAGGCGCTCTGGGACATCGCCGGGAAGGTCCGCGGGGCGCCGGTCCACGACCTGCTCGGCGGCCCGGTCCGCGACCGCATCCGGATGTACGGCTGGGCGTACGGTGAGACCGCCGAACAGGTCGCCGAAGCCGCCGCGACGGCGATCGCAGCCGGCTACACCGCCGTCAAGATCGCACCGCCGGGCCCGATGGCGTTCCTGGACACACCCGCGGGTCTGCGATCCGTCGTCGATCTCCTGGCCAAGGTCCGCGACGCGATCGGCCCCGACAACGACGTGGCGATCGACCTGCACGGCCGGGCCTCGATCGCCGCCAGCCGTCGCCTCCTGCCACTGCTGGAGCCGTACGTGCCCCTGTTCGTCGAGGAACCGCTGCGGCCGGAGTACTCCAGCGACATCGACCGGATCGTCACGGCGACGTCGCTGCCGATCGCCACCGGCGAGCGGCTCTACACCCGGCGCGAGTTCCGGGACGTCCTGGACGCCGGCGTGGCCGTCGTCCAACCCGACCTCTCGCACGCCGGGGGCATCTCCGAGGTCCGGCGCATCGCCGCGGTCGCCGAGATGTACGACGCCGTCCTGGCCCCGCACTGCCCGCTCGGCCCCATCGCCCTGGCCGCATGCCTCCAGATCGACCTGGCCGTACCCAACTTTCTCATTCAGGAACAGGCCCTTGGCATCCACTACAACAACGGCCAGGACGGCCTGAACTATCTCGTCGACGCCGACGTCCTGCGGTTGCGCGACGGGCACGTGGAGCGCCTCGACGCGCCCGGCCTCGGCATCGAGGTCGACGAGAGGGCGGTGCGCGAAGCGGCGGCACGAGGCCACCGGTTCCGTTCGCCCGTCTGGCGCGGCCCGGACGGCGCGTTCACCGAGTGGTGACGGCCCATCCGACTCCCGACCAACCAGCCACCGTGGAGATGCCATGGCACTGTTCGACCTGCCCGAAGACGTTCTACGCAGCTACCGGCCCGCCGTCGCGGAACCGGAGGACTTCGACAGCTTCTGGAGCGCGACGCTCCAGGAGGCGCGCGCCCATCAGCTGAACCTCACCGTCACTCCGGTCGACAACGAACTCGCGCTGATCGACACCTTCGACGTCACCTTCGCCGGCTACGACGCCAACCCGGTCAAGGCGTGGCTGCACCTGCCGGTCACCCGCACCGGTCCGCTGCCCACCGTGGTGGAGTACGTCGGATACGGCGGGGGACGCGGCCTGCCGCACGAGAGACCTCTGTGGGCCATGGCCGGATACGCCCACTTCATCATGGACACCCGAGGTCAGGGCGCGAAGGGCCCCAGGGGGGACACACCCGATCCCGACCCCACTGGTGACCCCGCGATCGCGGGCTTCACCACCCGAGGCATCGCCAGTCCGGACACCTACTACTACCGCCGGGTCTTCACCGACGGGGTCCGGGCCATCGACGCCGTACGGGAGTTGTCCGATGTGGACCCGAGCAGAGTGGCCGTCACCGGGACCAGCCAGGGCGGCGGAATCGCCACCGCCGTGGCCGGCCTCGCCTCAGGTCTGGTGGCCGCCATGCCCGACGTTCCGTTCCTCGCCGACTTTCCCCGTGCGCTGACCATCACCGACGCCTCGCCGTACGCGGAGATCACCAGCTATCTCAAGGTCCGCCGAGACGAACGGGAGCAGGTCATGCGAACGCTCTCGTACTTCGACACGGTCAACCACGCCAAGCGGGCCAGCGCCTCGGCGCTCTATTCCGTCGGGCTGATGGACCAGGCCTGCCCGCCCTCGACCGTGTATGCCTCGTACAACCACTACGCCGGACCGAAGCAGATCTGCGTCTACCCGTTCAACGGCCACGAAGGAGGCCAGGCTTTCCACGAGGTCGAGAAGCTGAGGTTCGCCGCCAAGCCGCTCGGCGGGTGAGCGGGGCACAGCCGACCCGGAGGCGGCCGGACGCACGCCACCACCAGCAGCACCGCGGAGAAGGAGCCGGTCGATGCCTGATCTGGTCACGCTTGGCGAGACCATGGCGGTCGTGCGTGCCACGGCCATGCGCCCGCCGCAGCCCGGCGCCGCGGCGCAGTTGTCGTTCGCCGGGGCGGAGTCGACTGTCGCGATCGGGGTCCGTCGGCTCGGCCACTCGGCGCGGTGGATCGGGCGTCTGGGTTCGGACGCCTTCGGTGACATGATCCTGGCCGCGCTGCGCGCCGAAGGCGTTGGTGTCGACGCGGTCGCTCGCGACGCGGGCCGGCCCACCGGTCTGCTGGTCCGTCATCGGCGTACCGCGGACCGGGCGGTGGTGGCCTACTACCGCGCGGGCGGCGCCGGGGTGGCGGTGGGGCCGCAGGACGTTCCCGCCGACGCGCTGCCGGCGCGCGTGCTGCACGTGACCGGGATAACCCCGGCGCTCGGGGAACAACCACGTGCCGCGGTCGAGGCGATCGTGGCGGCGGCCCGCCGGTCCCGCACCCGGATCTCCTTCGACGTCAACTACCGGCGTCGTCTGTGGTCGGCGGTCGAGGCCCGGCCGGTGCTGCGTCGACTGGTTGCGGGGTCCGCGACCGTGTTCGCCGGCGTCGAGGAGGCCGCTCTCGTGCTCGATCGACCGGGGTCGGTGGACGCGGTGCGGTTGGCCTGTGGGCTGGCCGAGCTCGGTCCCGAGGAGGTCGTGGTGAAGCTCGGGGCGGAGGGCGCCCTCGTGCTGTCCGGTGGCGACGTGGCACGGGTGCCGGCCGTCGCGGTGACGGCCGTGGACGTCGTCGGGGCGGGCGACGGATTCGTCGCGGGCTACCTGTCGGGTCTGCTGGACGGGCTGCCTCCGGTGGGCCGGTTGACCCGCGGCGCGATCTGCGGGGCGTTCGCGGTGTCCACCGCGGGCGATTGGGAGGGCCTGCCGACGCGCGCGGAGCTCGGCCTGCTCACCGGCGCGGATGTGGTGCGGTGACTCCGGTGCGAACTGGTCCCCCGCGTCGTCGTGCGGTTCCGCCGCGCGCCGGGCGACCGCACCGCAGCTCGGTCGGACTGGACCCGATGCTTGAGGCCACGGTGCTCGCCTCCTGACCGTGGTCCGCGCCGAGGTCAACGGTCAGCGTTCCCGGACCACCGCGACCGGGCAGTGGGAGTGCTGGATCAGTTGCTGGCTCACCGAGCCGAGCAACATTCCGGCCAACCCGCCCCGGCCCCGACTGCCGACCACCACCAGTTGCGCGTCGCCGCTCGCCTCGATCAGCATCGACGCCGGGCTGCCCCCGACGAGGTCGACGGTGATGTCCAGTTCGGGGAACGTCCGCCGCCACGGTTCCAGCGCCGCCTCGACGGACGCCCGCTCGTCGGGGACCCCGGCGGCTCCGCCGGGCCCGGGTGTCCAGGCGTGCAGCACTCGCAGGGGCACCCGCCGTTGCGCGGCCCGTTCGGCCGCGAAACCGAGCGCCACCCGCGACGCGTCCGAGCCGTCCACGCCGGCCGCCACCGGGCCGACCCGCCCGCCGGCCGTCCCGTCCCGGACCACCACGACCGGGCAGTGCGCGTGCGCGGCGACCGACACCGCCGTCGACCCGGCCAGCAGACCGCTGAAGCCACCGTGCCCCCGGCTGCCGAGCACCAGCAACCCGGCCTCGGCCGAGCGTTCCTGCAACACCAGCGCCGGCGGCCCGTCGTACACCTCGCCGGTGACCGTCAGGCCGGGGTTCGCGGTGGCGGCGTCCGCCGCGGCCGTACGGACCAGGTCGTCGACCTGCCGGCGGGCCGTGTCGTCGGGCCACACGCCGGGCGCCACACCCGGGCCGACCCAACTGGCCACGGTCAGCCACTCGAAGACGTACGCCAGCCGCACCGGCTGGCCGCTGTGCCGAGCCTCCTCCACCGCCCAGTTCAGGGCGACCGAGGCGTCGGTGGAGCCGTCGTAGCCGACCAGGATCTCCGCATCGCGCACGTCGTCCTCCTTCAGGGGGTGGTGGGGTCGGTCTCGCGGATCCAGCGCCACTCGGCGACCTGGGGGTCGTCCTCGCCGTACTGGCGGGTGTAGTCGCGGGCCGCCTGTCGGGCGTCGACCATTCGTTGGCGCAGGTGCGCGGCCCGGGCACCCAGCCCGGGCACCCGGTCGATGACGTCGATGACCAGGTGGAAGCGGTCCAGGTCGTTGAGCATCACCATGTCGAACGGAGTGGTGGTGGTGCCCTCCTCCTTGTAGCCGCGTACGTGCAGGTTGTCGTGGTTGCTGCGGCGGTAGGTGAGGCGGTGGATCAGCCACGGGTAACCGTGGTACGCGAAGATGACCGGCCGGTCCTCGGTGAAGATGGTGTCGAACTCGTTGTCGGTCAGGCCGTGTGGATGCTCGGTGTCCGGTTGGAGTCGCATCAGGTCGACCACGTTGACCAGGCGCACCTTCAGCTCGGGGAGGTTCTGGCGCAGCAACTCGGTTGCGGCCAGGGTCTCCAGGGTGGGCACGTCTCCGCAGCAGGCGAGCACCACGTCCGGCTGGGTGTCGCCGTCGTTGCTGGCCCACTCCCAGATCCCCAGACCACGACGGGTGTGCTGGATCGCCTCGGTCATCGTCAGCCAGTTCGGCGCGGCCTGCTTACCGGCCACCACCACGTTGATGTAGTGCCGGCTGCGCAGGCAGTGGTCCATGGTGGCGAGCAGCGTGTTCGCGTCCGGCGGCAGGTACACCCGCACCACCTCCGCCTTCTTGTTGACGACGTGGTCGATGAAGCCCGGGTCCTGGTGGGAGAAGCCGTTGTGGTCCTGCCGCCAGACGTGGCTGGACAGCAGGTAGTTCAGTGAGGCGATCGGCTGCCGCCAGGGGATGGCCCGGGTCACCTTCAGCCACTTGGCGTGCTGGTTGAGCATCGAGTCGACGATGTGGATGAACGCTTCGTAGCTGGTGAACACGCCGTGCCGGCCGGTCAGCAGGTAGCCCTCCAACCAGCCCTGACACAGGTGCTCGGAGAGCACCTCCATGACCCGCCCGTCGGGGGAGAGGTGGTCGTCGCCGGGCACGGTGGCGGCCACCCAGACCCGGTCGGTCACCTCGAACGCGGCCCCCAGCCGGTTGGACGCCACCTCGTCCGGGCCGAACAGCCGGAACGTCTCGGGGTTGGCGCTGATCACGTCGCGGATCCACGGGCCGAGCACCCCGGTCGCGCCGGCGATCGGCGTACCCGGTTCGGGAACCTCCACGGCGTAGTCGCGGAAGTCCGGAAGGGCCAGGTCGCGCAGCACCAGACCCCCGTTGGTGACCGGGTTGGCGCTCATCCGCCGGTCACCGCGCGGTGGCAGCGCGAGCAGCTCGTCCACCGGCGCGCCGGTCGCGTCGAACAGCTCCTCCGGCCGGTAGCTGCGCAGCCAGCGCTCCAGCTCGGCCCGGTGCGCCGGGTTGTCACGTACGCCCGACAGCGGCACCTGGTGGGCGTGGTAGGTGCCCTCCACCCGGACGCCGTCCACCTCCCGTGGGCCGGTCCAGCCCTTCGGCGTCCGAAGAATGATCATCGGCCAACGGGGGCGTTCGACGACGCCTCCGGAGCGGGCCCGCCGCTGGATCTCGGTGATCTCGTTGAGCACGCGGTCCAGCGTCGCGGCGAGGGTCCGGTGCACCCGGTCGGGCTCGTCACCGGCCACCACGAACGGCTGGTAGCCCGACCCGCGGAGCAGGTCGATCAGGTCGGTCTCGGGGATCCGGGACAGCACGGTCGGGTTGGCGATCTTGTAACCGTTGAGGTGCAGGATGGGCAGCACCGCACCGTCGCGCGCCGGGTTGAGGAACACGTCGGAGAGCCAACTGCCGGCGAGCGGCCCGGTCTCCGCCTCCCCGTCGCCGATCACACAGGCCACCAGCAGGTTCGGGTGGTCGAACGCCGCGCCGTAGGCGTGGCTCAACGCGTACCCCAGCTCGCCGCCCTCGTGGATCGAACCCGGCACGTCCGCGGCGACGTGGCTGGGGATGCCGCCCGGGAAGGAGAACTGGCGGAACAGCCGGGACATCCCGACCTCGTCGCGCGCCACGTCGTGGTAGCGCTCCGACCAGGTGCCCTCCAGCCAGGTGTTGGCTACGATGGCCGGGCCGCCGTGGCCGGGGCCGGTGACGAGCATGGCGTCGAGGTCGCGCGCCACGATCACCCGGTTGAGGTGGGCGTAGATCAGGTTGAGGCCGGGGCTGGTGCCCCAGTGCCCGAGCAGCCGGGGTTTGATGTCGTCCGGGGTGAGCGGCTCGCGTAGCAGCGGATTGTCCAGCAGGTAGATCTGCCCGACGGTGAGGTAGTTCGCCGCGCGCCAGTAGGCGTCCAGCCGACGCAGCTCGTCGTCGGTGAGGGCGCGGTGCACGTCGAGAGCGGTCTCCATCATGCTGCCTCTCGCGGGTAGGAGTGGACGTGCGGGCTCCGGCCTGGCCACTGCGGACGCCCGGGGTCAGGGTCGTTGGTCCCGCACCGGCCCGGCCAGCGGTGCCTGGGCCAGGCCGCGGACGACGACCACCGGGGCCGGGGAGTGGTAGAGCAGGGACTGGGCGACCGCGCCCAGCATGGCCCGGCCCGGTTCGTCGCCGCGCGCGGCGACAAGTGCCGCCTGCGCTGTACGGGACGCGTCGATCAGCACCTCGGCGGGGTCGCCGCGGACCACCCGACACTCGGTCGGCACCGCGCCGTTGCGGTCGGTGTGCTGGGCCAGTGCCTCACCGAGCTGCTCGGCGACCGCGTCGGTGTCCTCGTCGTACTCCACGACCCGCAGCGCCAGCAGCCGGGCACCCCGACCGGCCGCGCACCGCACCGCCCACTGCAGGGCGAGGTGTGAGCTGGGGGAGCCGTCCACGCCGACAAGCACCGGACCCTGCGGCGGTGGCTCACGGCGGACCACCAGCAGGGGGCAGCCGGCCCGGGCGGCCAACTGCACGGCTGTCGTCTCGGCCGGCACGCACTGGCCGCTGCCGGCCATGCCGCTGTCGCCGACGGCCAGCAGGAAGGCGGCCTCCGAGCGGCGGATCAGGGTGGGCAGCATGGCGCTCTCGACGATCTCCCCGCGTACGGTCAACTCCGGCTCGGTCTGGTGGGCGAGCTGGGCGGCGCGGGTGATCAGCTTCTCGGCCTGGTCGCGGGGTGCGGCCACGGTCTCCGCGGCGAAGGCAGCGCGCCAGTCGAAGGTGTGCAGCAGGTGCAGTGGCCGGCCGTGGCCGGCGGCCTCCTGCGCGGCCTGTTCGACGACCGGGAGGTCGAGCTCCGACCCGAGGCCGACGAGCACCGCTGCGTCGGCGGGTGCGGCCATCCGATATCACCTCCCGGGCGTCGCGCCCGGCACGACCAAGCTGTCCCCTGACCGAGGGTAGTCGGATGAGCACGGCGGCGCGGCGTCGTTGCGTTATCGCACCCTCGTGCCGCCGTTCAGGACGTGATCCCAGTCGACGGTGCGGGCCCAGTCGGCGTAGCGGTGCCAGTGGACGTCGGGGTACCTGGCGTGCAGTGCGTCGACGTCGACGAAGTCGGTGTTCTCCTCGAAGCGCTGGAACATGTCGGCGATCTCGTCGCCGGCCCACTGCCGGATCTGGTCCAACGGCAGTTGCCGGTACGGAATCTCGCGGCCGAGCACGTCGCTGAGGATGCGGGCCGCCTCCTCGCCGGTCACCCGGTCGGAGGCCAGGTCGACCCGCTCGCCGACGAACCGTTCGGGGTGCTCGATGGCGTGCACAGCCAGGCCGGCGATGTCCCGCACGGTGACCTGGTCCAGCGGCTTGCCCGCGGAGAGCGGGTTGGCCAGGACGCCGTCGGTGAGCCGGCTGAACCCGGTGTTGAGGACGTTCTCCATGAAGTACACCGGGCCGAGGACTGTCGCGGGGGTCTGCCGTTCGCGCAGATACGCCTCGATGTGCTGTTTGCTGTCGGCGTGGTCGATGTCGGTCTCGACCAGCCGATCGGCGCCGCGTACGGACGAGTAGACGAGGTGCGCTCCGGCCCGTGCCGCCGCGTCGACAAGGAGGCGACCCCGGCTGATCTCCTCGTCCTTGCCGCCGGCGCCGAACGGTACGGACAGTCCGAAGATCGCCTCGACGCCCCGGGTGGCGGCAGCGAGCGCCTCCAGGTCGCCGAGGTCACCGACGACGAGTCGGGCACCGGCGACCGCCAGTGCCTGGGCCTGCGGCGACTCGGGTGAGCGCACGTAGGCGCGGACGGCGTGGCCGTGCTGGAGCAGCAGGTCGGCGACGGCGCCGCCCTGGCGCCCGGTGGCGCCGGTGACGAGAACGGTGGTCACGGGAAGACTCCTCGGTCGCGGTTCGGGGACGACGCTGATCCTCTGGCCTCAACCACGGTTGAGGTCAAGCGGTACCGTCGATCCATGCCGAGGCCCCGCACCACGTTCCACGAACTCACCGTCGGGCAGGTCGCCGACCGCAGCGGTGTCGCCATCTCCGCGCTGCACTTCTACGAGCGCAAGGGCCTGATCAGCAGCACCCGGACGGCGAGCAACCAGCGCCGGTACAGCCGCGACACCCTGCGGCGGGTCGCGTTCATCAGGGCCTCCCAGCACGTCGGCATCTCGCTGACGACGATCCGCGACGCCCTGGACCGGCTCCCCAGGGAGCGCACCCCGACCCCCGACGACTGGGCTCGGCTGTCGGCGGCCTGGCGTACCGAACTCGACGCGCGCATCGCGCAGTTGCAGGCCCTCCGGGACGACCTCAGCGAGTGCATCGGCTGCGGGTGCCTGTCGCTGCGGGTCTGTCACCTGACCAATCCCCGCGACGTGCTCGGTCGGGAGGGCTCGGGCGCGCGACGGCTGCCGTCGTTGCGCACGAGCGATGTCAACGAGGGTTGACACGGGGCGTGCTGTCAACCTATGTTGACGGCATGAGTCAGGCGACGGAACTCGCGGCGGCCGCCGGCAGCACCGACCCCCGGGTCGGGCTGCGTGCCGTCCGCGCGCTGCGCCGGCTGCTCGAGCGGCTTGAGGTGGTCCAGGTCGACAACGCCCGACGACAGGGCTGGTCCTGGCAGGAGATCGCCGACGCGCTCGAGGTCAGCCGACAGGCGGTGCACAAGAAGCACGCCGGGCGACCGGCGGTCAACTCATCCTGGGAGGCGTGATGTTCGAACGGTTCACCGACCGGGCGCGCGACGTGGTGCGACGGGCGCTTGAGGAGGCGCGGGCCGAGGGCCAGCGGCCGGTCGGCACCGAGCACCTGTTGCTCGCTCTGCTCGCCGACGACGCCGGGCTGGCCAGCCGGGTGCTCGCCGACGCCGGGGTACGCGCCGACGACCTGCGCGAACGCGTCCGCCGGCACACCGTCAGCGGCGGTGCCGGCCTCGGCGACGCGGACGCGGCGGCGCTGCGGGAGATCGGCATCGACCTGGCCGCGATCGTGGCCCGCATCGAGCAGTCCTTCGGTCCGGACGCACTACGGGAGGCGGTGCCGGCGCCGCGCCGCCGATGGGGGCGCAAGCGCTACCTCGGCGGCCCGTTCTCGGCCCGCTCGAAGAAGGCGCTGGAGCTGTCCCTGCGGGAGGCCCTGCGTCTGCGGCACAAGCACATCGGCACCGAGCACATCCTGCTCGGGGTGCTGCGGGAGGGGCAGGGGCTGGGGGCGTTGGTGCTCACCGAGTCCGGCGTCGACCTCGATGATCTACGGCGGAGGGTGGAGCTCGCGCTGCGGGCGGCGGCCTGACGGGTCGGGCCGTTCTGAAACCTGTCTGTGGCACTTCCGACGCCTGCCGGTCGCCGGGTCGCTGAAGCCGTCCCGGTGCTGCACACTGTCGCCGTGGATGCTGGACAGGACAGGCGGCCCGCAGGCGGCGATGGCGGGTTGCGCTCCGCCGTGGTGGTCAACCCGTCGAAGGTCGACGATCTCGACGAGCTGCGCCGCACCGTCGACGACGCCCTCAAAGCGGCCGGCTGGCCCGAGCCGCAGTGGTACGAGACGACAGTCGAAGACCCCGGCCGGGGCCAGACCGAGCAGGCCGTCAAGGCCGGCGTCGACCTGGTGTTCGCGTGCGGCGGCGACGGCACCGTGATGGCCTGCGTCAGCGGGCTGGTCGGCACCGACGTGGCCCTCGCGGTGCTGCCGCAGGGCACCGGCAACCTGCTCGCCGCCAACCTGGGGCTCTCCACCGACCTGGCCGCCGGGCTCCAGGTCGCCGTCGAACGCGGCCGGCGACTGCTCGACGTCGGCGCTGTCGAGGACCAGTACTTCACCGTGATGGCCGGCATGGGCTTCGACGCCCAGATGCTCGCCGCCACCAACGAGACGACAAAGGCCCGCATCGGCTGGCCGGCGTACGTGATGGGCGCCGTCCGCCACCTACGGGACCGGCCGATGCGGGTGCAGATCCGGATCGACGACCGACCGCCGGTGCGCCGCCGGGCCCGTTCGGTCCTGATCGCCAACGTCGGCCGGCTACAGGGCGGGGTGACCCTGCTGACCGAGGCCGAGCCCGACGACGGCTGGCTCGACGTCGCCGTGCTCACCCCCAAGAACCTGCGGCACTGGCTGGCGCTCGGCTGGGCGGTGATCCGCCGCAGCGGCCAGGTGCCCCAGCTTGAGGTGTTCCGGGGTCGACGTGTGGTGGTCAGCAGCAACCGGGCGCAGCCCCGGGAGCTGGACGGCGACCTGATCTCCCCGGGCCGGCAGTTGCACGCGGAGGTCCGGCCCCAGGCGCTCTGGCTCTGCGTACCGCAGCCCGAGGACGACCCCGACCTCGCCGTCGACGCACAGGGCGCCGGAGAGCGGGGCGAGCAGCTGATCGAGGAAGCGCGCCGTGAGTAGCACCCGCATCGTGCCGGAGACCCGGCTGATGGCCGACGAGGAGCTGTCCGCCGACGACGCCTGGCACACACTGCGCCGGCAGGGCGGCTGGCACCTGCTGCGGGACGCGTTCATCCGGTTCCGCTACGGCGACGGCTTCAGCCACTCCCGAGCCTTCGCGCTGCAACTCTGCCTCGCCGTGGTGCCGTTCCTGATCGCCCTCACCGGCCTGATCAGCGAGTTGGGCGTCGCGGAGGGCGGCCGGGTCGTCGCCGACACCGTGCTGGCGCTCACCCCCGGTCAGAGCGACCAGGTCGTCGGTGACCTGCTCGGCGAGGGCGAACGCGTCGAAGACGCCGGGGAGCTGGCACTGACCCTCGGTCTACTCACCGGTCTGTTCGCGCTCACCACCACGATGGCGCAGATCGAGCGGGGCGCCAACCGCATCTACGGCGTCGAACGGGACCGCCCGGCGCTGCGGAAGTACCTGCGTGCCGCCGTCCTGGCGGTCACCGCCGGCCTGCCCGCGCTTGCCGGCTTCCTGATCCTGGTCGGCGGCGGCGCGATGGGCGACTCGGTCCGCGAACACTACGAGTGGGGCGCGCTCGCAAACGTCATCTGGGACGTGGTCCGCTTTCCCCTCAGCCTCGGGCTGACCGTCGTCGCCGTGGCCGTGCTGTTCCGGCACGCCCCGCGTCGCAACCAGCCCGGCCTGTCCTGGCTGTTCTTCGGCGCCGGCATCGCCACGGCCCTGTGGTGGCTGGCCAGTTTGCTGCTCGCCGCGTACGTGCGGTTCAGTGACGCTTTCGGGCAGACCTACGGCGCCCTGACCGGCATGATGGCGCTGCTGCTCTGGGCCAACCTGACCGGGATGGCGCTCTTCGGTGGGCTGGCCTTCGCCGCCCAACTGGAGGCGCTGCGCATCGGCGTGCAGGAGCCCGCCCAACCGGACCTGTGGGAGCCCGACCCGGACCGCGCCGAGCTGTACGACACCGGGGACATGTCGGCGCTCTGACGGCACCCGCGGGTCCGAAGCCGGCACCCGCGTGTACGACTGACGCGGATCGGGTAAAGCGCCTCGCCAGACAGGAAAGGGAGGTGCGGGGTGGCCGCGGTCAAAGAGGTGGCACACCGTCCGATCGGTCATTTCGCCGAACGGAGCATTGCCGGTCTGGTGGCCGTCACCGGTGCCGGGGTGGCCTTCGGGCTGCTGTTGTTGCTCGTCCGGGTGCGGTGGAGCCCGCTCCAGGATGCCGACCACGCGCTCGCCGAGTGGTTCAACGGGCTTGTCGCTCCCCACCACGCGCTGGTCACCGTGCTCCAGGCGGTGACGGACCTGGGCGGCCGGCCGATCCTCATCTGGCTGGTCACCATCGCCGTGGTCGGGCTGCTGATCCGGCGCCAACCCCGACTCGCCGTCTACCTGATCATCACCGGGGTCGGGGGTCTGATCCTCGACCCGTCGCTGAAGACGCTCGTCGGCCGGCTTCGCCCGGTGGTGGACGTGCCGATCGCCAGCGCACCCGGCAACAGCTTCCCGAGCGGGCACGCGCTCGGCTCCTTCGTCGCGTACGGGGCGCTGCTGCTGGTGTTCCTGCCGGCGATGGCGCCGCGCTGGCGCAAGCCGGCCATCGTCGGCGTCGGTGTGCTGGTGGCGCTCATCGGGTTGACCCGGATCGCGCTCGGCGTGCACTTCGTCTCCGACGTGTTGGCCGCCTGGTTGCTCGGGGCCGCCTGGCTGGGCGTCACCGCGTACGCCTTCCGGCTGTGGCGACGGGAGCGGGGAAAGCCGGTGCCGCCGCTGACCGAGGGCCTGGAGCCGGAGGCGGGGCACGACATCGCGCCCGCCCCGGCCGAGGAACACGTGTTGGCCCACCCCCGATCGGCGGTGGCCGAGCTGCTGGTCGGCTGGGTGATCGTGTTCGGCGCGCTGTACGGCTTCGGCACGTACGTCAGCTACCACGCCAAGGGCACCTTCTTCGACACCCTCGACACCGAGGTGCCGCGGTGGTTCGCCGAGCGGCACACCGAGGTGCTGACCGAGGTGAGCTGGTGGTGGAGCAAGTTCGGTGACACCCACGCCATCCTGCTGATCTCGCTGGTGTTCTGCCCGCTGGTGCTGGCGGTCTGGCGGCGCTGGCGCCCGGTGCTCTTCGTGGCGCTGGCGATGGTGGGTGAGCTGACCCTCTTCCTCGCGTCGGCCCGCGCGGTCGACCGGCCGCGTCCGCCGGTGGAGAACCTGGACGGGCAGATGCCGACGTCGTCGTTCCCGTCCGGGCACATCGCGGCCACGATCTGCGTCTGGCTGGCGATCACCCTCATCGTGTTCCCCCGTACCGACCGGTGGTGGCGTTGGATCTTCGTGGGGTTGGCCGTGCTCATGCCGGTCGGGGTGGCCACCTCCCGGATGTACCGGGGGATGCACCACCCGACCGACTTCATGGGCGCGATCCTGCTCTCCGCGCTCTGGATCGGCCTGCTCTACCTGGTGATCCGCCCCAACGAGGACCTGAAGGACGGCAACCAACCGGCCATTGAGTCGGAGGACGTGGACACCCTCGACGACGAGCTGGCGCGGGCCGGCCGAGCCGACTAGGCGCGGCCGTCGTGCTGCGGGTGATGACCTGGAACATCCGCACCGGCGGCCGGGATCGCGGCGGCGGCGACCGGCTGGACCAGGTGGTCCAGGTCGTCGACGAGCAGGCACCGGACGTGCTGGCCCTGCAGGAGCTGCGCGGCTTCGAGCGGGACGGGCTGATGGCCACCGTGGCGGGCCGGGTGGGGATGACCCCCCACCTGGCCCGGTCCTGCTTCGGTCAGCCGGTGGCGGTGCTGGTCCGGCCGCCGTACCGGGTGGTCGACGCGGGGCCGGTGCGCCGCCCGTTCCACCACGCCGCCGCCCGGGTCGTGGTGGCCACGTCCGCCGGTCCGTTGACGGTGCTCGGCACCCACCTCTACCCGTACTCCGGGGGCCGGCGACGGATGGAGGTCGACTGGTTGGTCGCCGCGATGCGCCGCAACCAGGGGCCGCTGACGATCGTCACAGGTGACCTCAACTCGCTCGACCCGACCGTCGAGCACACCGAGCGGCTGGCCGGCATGCCCACCCTCTACCGGCGGCGACACCTCCGTCGCTCCGGTGACGCGGTGGACACCCGCGCGGTCGCCCGGCTGCTCGACGCCGGTCTCGTCGACCTCTGGCCGTCGGCAAACGCGGACGCGCCGGAGGCCGCCGGCCTCACCGTGCCCACCGAACTCGGCGGGGCCGAGTTCGCGGGTATGCGGCTGGACTACCTGTTCGGCAGTCTCGCGGTGGCGCAACGGGTACGCGACTGCCGGGTGGTCCGTGGCGGCGTGCCAGCCACCGCCTCCGACCACTATCCGCTGCTCGCCACGATGGACCTGTCCGCCGGCTGATGCTGCCGCGGTTCACAGTTCGCGCAGCCGGGGCAGCAGGTGGTCCTGCGCCCAGTCCAGGAACATCGGCTGGGTCTCCCCACCGACCTGGATGATCGCCACGTGGGTGAAGCCGGCGTCGACGAACGAGCGGAACGCCTCGACGTGCGCGTCCACGTCCGGACCGCAGGAGATGCCCTCGGCGACGTCCTCCTCGCGGACGAACTGGGTGGCGGCGGCGAAGGAGTCCGGGCCGGGCAGGTCGGCGTTGACCTTCCATCCCATCCCGAACCAGCGGAACTGGTCGTGCACGATCTTGCGGCACTCCGCCTCGTCGGGGCCGTAGCAGATCGCCACCTGACCGTAGCGGGGCTGACCGGCGCCCCCGGCGTCGTCGTACATCTCGATGATGTGCCGGTCGGGTTCGGTGGAGATCAGGCCGCTGCCGTACTCGGCGGCAAGCGTCGCGGACTGCCGACCGGACGCGGCGATGGCCATCGGCACCGGCTGGTCCGGGCGGTCCCACACGTAGGCGTCGGGCACGTCGAAGTGGTTGCCGGAGAACGTGAGTGTCTCCCCGTTGAGCAGCGGCCGGATGATCTGCAACGCCTCCTCGAACATCTCGTGCCGCTGCTGGACGTGCGGCCAGCCGCCGACCACGTGCTCGTTGAGGTTCTCCCCGGCGCCCAGGCCGAGGGTGAACCGGCCGTCCGAGAGCGCACCGATGGTGCTTGCCTTCTGCGCGACCACGGCCGGGTGGTAGCGGCGGATCGGGCAGGTCACGAAGGACATCAGCTCCGCGCGGGAGGTGGCGTGGGCGACCGCGCCGAGCACCGACCAGGCGTACGGGGAGTGCCCCTGGGAGTCCAGCCAGGGGTAGTAGTGGTCGGACACCACCAGTTGGTCGAAGCCAGCCGCCTCGGCCCGTACCGCATGGTCCACCAGCTGCTTGGGCCCGGCCTGCTCGCTCATCAGGGTGTAGCCGACGCTGACCATGTGGTTGCCCCTCTCGCTGACGAATCGTTCCCGGGATACCCCGGTGCACGACCCTCAACCCTCGCGTCCGGTTCGGCCACCGCGATGCTTGACGGATCGCGGCCACCTGCCTACCGTCGCTCTTAACCGGTTAAGAGCCGGGTGTGGCGCACATCCTGTGGTGGGGATGACCGCCCCGTGACGGCCTGCGCCTGCGTGGGCCGTTGCGGCTGTCCGGGCTGCGGGCCTGCCAACTGAACCGGTTGCGAGGGCCAGTCCATCGTCCTACGCTGATGCCTGCGCCGGGAGCCGGGCGCGGCTGCCGGGCTGCAGCCGCCTTCCCTGTCACGTCCCCACCCCTGTCGGGCACCGGGGGTCCTCCCTGAGGAAGGCCATGAAGACTCGACTCTCCGCCGCCGGCGCGACACTGCTCGCGTTGCTCGTCACCGTGCTGGCGTTCGGCCAGCCGGCGCACGCTGCGGCTGGTTTCTCCGTCTCCGGCGGCAAGCTGTACGACGCCAACGGCGCCGAATTCATCATGCGCGGCGTCAACCACGCGCACACCTGGTACCCGCAGCAGACCAGCTCGTTCGCCGACGTCAAGGCGCTCGGCGCGAACACCGTGCGGGTGGTGCTCTCCAGCGGTGACAGGTGGACCCGCAACACCAACGCCGACGTCGCAAACGTCATCTCGCTCTGCAAGGCCAACCGGCTGATCTGCGTGCTGGAGGTGCACGACACCACCGGGTACGGCGAGCAGAGCGGCGCGATCACCCTCGCCCGCGCGGTCGACTACTGGCTCAGCCTCGCCGACGTCCTCGCCGGCCAGGAGCGTTACGTCATCGTCAACATCGGCAACGAGCCGTACGGCAACTACAACTACGGCTCGTGGGCCACCGACAACGCCAGTGCTATCAAGCGCCTGCGGGCCGGCGGCCTGACCCACACGATCATGGTGGACGCGCCGAACTGGGGGCAGGACTGGGGGTTCCTGATGCGCGACAACGCCGCGTCGGTCTTCGCTGCCGACCCGGCGCGCAACACGGTCTTCTCAGTGCACATGTACGGGGTGTTCGACACCGCCGCGGAGATCAGCGACTACCTGGGTCGGTTCCGCACTGCGGGGCTGCCGATCGTGGTCGGTGAGTTCGGCTTCAACCACTCCGACGGGAACCCGGACGAGGACGCCATCCTCGCGTACAGCCAGGCCAACGGCATCGGTTGGTTGGGCTGGTCGTGGAGCGGCAACGGTGGGGGCGTCGAGTATCTCGACCTGGCCACCAACTTCAACCCGGCCAGCCTGACCGACTGGGGTCAGCGTCTCTTCAACGGCGCCAACGGCATCCGGCAGACCGCCCGCGAGGCAAGCGTCTTCGGCGGCACCCCGCCGCCGACGACACCCCCGCCGACGACACCCCCGCCGACGACACCCCCACCCACGACGCCACCGCCGACGACGCCACCGCCCGCCGGTGGTTGCACGGCGACGTACGCGGTGACCCACCAGTGGCAGGGTGGCTTCCAGGGTGAGGTGCGGGTGACCGCCGGCGCGAGGGCGATCACCGGCTGGACCGCCGGGTGGACCTTCGCCAACGGCCAACGTGTCACCCAGTCCTGGAATGTGGCCCTCACCAGCAGCGGAACCACGGTGACCGCGCGTAACACCGACTACAACGGGCGGCTGGCCGCCGGGGCCAGCGTCAGCTTCGGTTTCCTCGGCAGTTGGACCGGCAGCAACAGCCCGCCGGCGGTGAGCTGCACGGCGAGCTGACCGTCGGAGCGGTGGTCGGGTCCGGTGCTGGACCCGACCACCGGAACCGTACCGATCAGTGCTCCCCGGCCAGGTTCACGATGACCACCCCGGCGATGATCAGCGCGATGCCGGTGAGCTTGGCGAGCCCCACCGACTCACCCAGGAACACCGCCCCGATCGCCACGATCGCCGCGGTGCCCAGACCCGACCAGAGCGCGTACGCCACCCCCACCGGGATCTCCTTGACGGCCTGGGCCAGCAGGAGGAAGGCCAGCGCGTACCCGCCGAGGCACGCCACCGTCGGCCAGAGGCGGCTGAAGCCGGCGGTGCTCTTGATCAGGCTGGTCGCCATCACCTCGGCGAGGATGGCGATCCCCAGCAGCACGTACGCCATGCGTCCCCTCGGTCCTCCGTGGTCGGTCAACCCGTCGCCGCCCAGGCTAGTGCGGACGACGCTTTCGTCCAGCCGCCGTCCGTCAGCGTGACGTCCGCGCGGCCCCAACATCTGCCACGGCACCCCTTTGGAGCTGATGTCACAAACGAATCGGCCGCGCAGGGCGCCGCCCGCCCGTCCCGATGGATGAATCGTCTACAGCATCAGCTCCAAAGCGCCCGCACCCGCATCGTGACCTGGGACCCCTCCGATGCGATGACTCGTCTATGGCATTAGCTCCGAAGGCGGCGCGGAACACCACCCGCTGAGCGCGGACTCGGCGGCCAGCCGGGCTGCCCGCATGGTCAGGTAGAGCTGTTCGGGGCGGCTGTTCGTACGGGCGGCGGCGGTTCGGTAGTCGGCGATCGCCTGGGCCCGGTCGCCGGCCATCTCGTGCAGGTGGGCACGCGCGGCGGCCAGCCGGTGGTGTCCGGTCAACTGTGGGTCGTCGGCGAGCGCGTCGAGGGCGGCCAGGCCGGCGGTCGGGCCGTACACCATGGCGGTGGCCACGGCCCGGTTGAGGGCCACCACCGGGCTGCCGGCGAGGCGTTCCAACACCTCGTAGAGTGCCAGGATCTGCGGCCAGTCGGTCTGTTCGGTGCTCGGCGCCTCGTCGTGCACGGCGGCGATGGCGGCCTGCACCTGGTACGGGCCGACCGGCCCGCGCGGCAGGGCCCGGGTGACAAGTGCGATGCCCTCGGCGATCGCCGTCGCGTCCCAGCGGCTGCGGTCCTGGTCGGCGAGCGAGATCAGCTCGCCGGAGGGTCCGGTCCGTGCCGGGCCGCGTGCCTCGGTGAGCAGCATCAACGCCAGCAGCCCGGCCGATTCGCTGTCGTCGGGCAGCAGCGTGTGCAGCGCGCGGGTCAACCGGATCGCCTCCGCCACGAGGTCGACCCGGCGCAGGTCCGTGCCGGCGGTGCTGGTGTGCCCCTCGGTGAAGACCAGGTAGAGCACCTGTCGTACGGCGATCAGCCGCGCCGCGCGCTCCGCCGGCTCGGGCATCCGGAACGGCAGCCCGGACGAACGGATGCGGTGTTTGGCCCGGCTGATCCGCTGCGCCATCGTCGCCTCGGGCACCAGGAACGCGCGGGCGATCTCGGCGGTGCTCAACCCGCCGACCGCGCGCAGGGTCAGCGCCACCGCCGACGTCGGGGCGAGCGCCGGGTGGCAGCAGAGGAAGAGCAGAACCAGTGTGTCGTCCCGCTCGGCGGTCAACTCCTCGTCTGCGGCCGGTGCGTACCCGCGGTCTTCCGGATCCTGGCGGGCGACCAGGTCCTCCCGGCGGCGTCGGGCCTGCTCACCGCGGACCAGCTCGATCATCCGGCGGTAACCGACCTGGATCAGCCAACCCCGGGGGTTCGCCGGCAGCCCCTCGGTCGGCCACTGGGTGGCGGCGGCGAGCAGCGCCTCCTGCACCGCGTCCTCGGCGGTGGCGAAGTCACCGAAGCGGCGGCTGAGCACGCCGAGGACCTGCGGCGCCAACTCGCGCAGCAGGTCCTCGACGTCGGGTTCGGTGTTCAGCCCTTCACAGCTCCTGCGGCGGGGCGGACATCACCGGGTGCACCTCGATCGGCATGTTCAGCGGTCGGCCGCCGGGGCCGGGTGCGGTGGAGATGTGCGCGGCCAGCTCCACCGCCCGCTGCGGGCTCTCGCAGTCGACGATCCAGAACCCGGCCAGGAACTCCTTGGTCTCGGCGAACGGCCCCTCGGTGACCACCGGCACTCCACCCTCACCGGCGCGGACGATCCGGGCCTGCTGTGGGCCACCGAGGCCCTGCCCGTCGACCCACTCCCCGGCGGCGGTGAGTTTGGCGTTGACCTCGCCCATGAACGCGATGTGCGCCCGGATCTCCTCAGGCGTCCAGGTGTCGATGCCCGGGAAGTCGGTCCCGGCGGCGCTGAACTGCATCAGCAGCATGTACTTCATGGTTGGCTCCTCACACCCGCGCACCCTGGTCGGTGCTCTCACCCTGAGGTAGAAGCAGGCGCCGCCGTTCTCGACACCCCGAGCGAAGAATTCTTAGCCGACCGCGTCGACCTCCAGCACCAGGCTCTGCTCCGGGTGCAGAGCGGGCAGTTGCACACCCACCCGGGCCAGCGCCGCTCCACTGAGGGTGGCCCCACCGGCCAGCCAGGCGGGCGCCGCCAGGTCGATCGTCGCCGGGGCCGGTACGCCCGACACCTGTCGCACCCGGTACCGCCGGTCGGGGTCGAGGCCCGGCAGCCGCACCGGGCCGGGCACCTGCGTCACCGACGTGGTCAGTCGTGCCACCGCGTACACCGCTCGGGTGTTGTCATGGTCGACCACGCCGTGCGCCCAGACGGCCGGGTCCGGGTGGTCGACCCGGACCACCCGACCGGCGTGCAACAGCGGGCGCAGCCGCTTGTGCAGTGCCACCCAGGCGGCCAGCTCGGTCTGCTCGGCGGCGCTGATCGAGGCGATGTCCCACTCGATGCCGTGGTGGCCGAAGAGCGCCGTCGCCGCCCGGAAACCCAGGTCGTGTACGCGGTGGGTGGTGTGTGAGCGTTCCGGGCCGACGTGGGTGCCGATCAGCTCCGGTGGCAGCAGCAGCCCCGTCCAGCGTTGGATGCTGAGCCGCTCCAGCGCGTCGTTGCAGTCGCTGGCCCAGACCCGGTCGGTGCGCGCCAGGATGGCCAGGTCCACCCGGGCCCCGCCGGACGAGCAGCTCTCGATCTCCACACCCGGGTGCCGGCTACGCAACTCGTCGAAGAGTCGGTAGACGGCCAGGGTCTGCCCGTGCACGCCGGGGCGGCCGTGGTGCCCGGCCTCGGTGAGGTCCCGGTTCTGGTCCCACTTGAGATACCTGATGCCGGGGTGGTCGGTGAGCAGCGTGTCGAGGCGTTCCACGACGTGGTCGTACGCCTCGGGGCGGCTCAGGTCGAGCACCTGCTGGTGACGCCAGGCCGGCGGCAGCCGCCCCGGCACGGAGAGCAGCCAGTCGGGGTGCGCACGGAACAGGTCCGAGTCGGGGTTGACCATCTCCGGCTCGACCCAGAGGCCGAACTGGAGCCCCCGGCCGGTGACGTGGTCGACAAGCGGTTGCAGGCCGTCCGGCCAGACCCCCTCGTCCACGTACCAGTCGCCGAGCCCGGCGGTGTCGTCGCGGCGGCCGCGGAACCAGCCGTCGTCGAGCACGAACCGTTCCACGCCGATCTGCGCGGCCCGGTCGGCGAGCGCCCGCAACCGGTCCAGGTCGTGGTCGAAGTACACCGCCTCCCAGACGTTGAGGGTCACCGGGCGGGGGGAGCGCGGATGCCCGGGGCGGGCCCGTACGTGCTGGTGCAGCACGTGGCTGAGTCCGTCCAGGCCGGCGTCGGACCAGACCGCGTAGAGCAGGGGGGTGTGGTACGAGTCGCCGGGGCCGAGCCGGACCTCCCCGGGGGCCAGCAGTTCGCCGCCGCCGAGTGTCGACTCGCCGGTGGGCCGCCGCTCGGCGAACGTCACGTGGTCACCGCTCCACGCGGTGTGCACCGCCCAGACCTCGCCGTGGCCGAAGCCGAACCCGGCGGTGCCGGCCACCAGCAGCAGGGTCGCGTCGTGCCCGGTGCGCCCGCGCCGGCCCTCGCGGACCCAGGCGCCGTGCGGCCACGGGTGCCGCTGCGGGGACCGTTCCCGACACCACCGGCCGGTCAGGTCGAGCAGTTCGGTGGCGACCGCCGGCACCGGCAGCACCGGTGTCAGCTCCCGCAGCTCGTACGCGCTGTCGCCGTCGTTGCGCAGCCGGTGCCGAACGGTCAGCAGGCCGTGCGGGTCGAGGGTGATCTCGGTGGCCAGGCTCAACCCGGCGGCCGGGTCCGACGCCCGCACCGTCAGCAGCGCGGCGTCGGCCCCGCTGTCGTGTACGTCCACGCCGTCGAGGCGGAAGGAGGTGGACCAGTCCCGCCCGTCGCGGTGCCCGGCCAGCCCCGGTCGGCCGCTCCAGCCGGCGCTCGCCTCGGGCAGCAGGGACAGCACCGTCGGTTCGTCGAAGCTGCTCGGCACCACCGGCGGTACTGTCGCGTCGGTGAGGTGGCGCAGGCCGTCGTCGTCGAGGTCGCCGACGTCGCCGCCCCAGTGCACGACCCGGGGCAGCCCCGGGCCGCGCGCGTCGAGCACCAGGCTGGTCCGCGCGCGGCGCAGGTGCAGGATCGTCATCCCTTTGAGGCTCCCAAGGTCAGGCCCCGAACGAAGTGCCGCTGGAGCATAAAGAAGATCACCAGGGTGGGGATCGCGACGAGCACGCTGCCCGCCGAGACCAGGTTGTTGTCGGTGAAGAACTCACCGCGCAGGTTGTTCAGCGAGCTGGTCACCGGGAACTTGTCGCCGGTGCGCATCAGGACGGTGGCCCAGAAGAACTCGTTGTAGATCCAGGTCACCTCGAGCGTCGCGAGCGCGGCCAGGGCCGGCCGGCACAGCGGCATGGTGACCTGCCAGTACTGCCGCCAGATGCTCGCCCCGTCCACCATCGCCGCCTCGTACAGGTCGCGGGGCAGCGCCTTCATGTAGTTGCTGAGCACGAAGACACAGAAGCCACACTGGAAGGCCACGTTGATCAGGATCAGGCCCCAGTAGCTGTCGTAGAGCAGCTCGGAGTCGCTCATGAACTCCGGCAGTGGCACCTCGGTGAACAGCCGGAACAGCGGGATGAGCAGCGCCTGTTGAGGCAGCAGGTTGGCCGCGGTGAACACCCCGAGCAGCACGAGGTTGAGCTTCCAACTGAACCGGGCGATGACGAACGCCACGCAGGAGGCGAGGAAGAGGGTGAGCAGCACCGCCGGCACGGTGATGTACACCGAGTTGAGGAAGTGCTGCCCGAACTCCGCCGTCCGCCAGGCGGTGAGGTAGTTGTCGAAGGTCCAGCCGCCGAGGGAGACGTAGCCGTTCGCGGCGGTGTAGTCGTACGAGCGCAGCGAGGTCAGCACCGCCCAGGCGATCGGGAAGAGCCAGGCCAGCGAGACGACGATGAGGAAACCGTGCAGCAGTAGCCGCGCCGGGGTCAGCCGGCGGCGACGGGCCGGAGTGTCGACGCTCATTCCCGGTTCTCCCTCATCACTGTCGCCAGGTAGATGGTGATGAAGACAAGCGAGACGACCAGCATGATCGTCGCCAGCGCCGAGCCGAACCCGATCCGGCTCGCCTCACCCACCACGTTCTGGGTGACCAACGCGGAGATCAGCTCCAGCCCGTTGCGGCCCTTGTTGACCACCCAGACCAGGTCGAACGCGCGCAGTGACTCGATCACGGTCACCACCAGCACGATGATGTTGATCGGCCGCAGCACCGGGAACACGACCCGGAAGAACGTCCGGCTCTCCGAGGCGCCGTCGACAGCCGCGGCCTCGCGTAACGATGGATCGACGCCCTTCAGGCCGGCCAGGTAGAGCAGCATGATGTACCCGACGTGCCGCCACCCGGAGGCGATCATCACCGCCCAGATGTTGACGCTCGAGTCGCCGTACCAGTCGATGCTGCTACCGAAGACCGCGTTGATCAGCCCCTGGTCGCGGGAGTAGAGCAGCTGCCAGACGAAGCCGATGAGCGCCAGCGAGAGCACCACCGGCAGGTAGAGCGCGGTCTGGTAGAAGCGGCTGCCGCGCAGCTCCTTGTCCAACAGCACGGCCAGGAACATGCCGAACGGGGTGGCGACCACGAACAGCGCCGCGAGCCAGAGCAGGTTGTGCTGGATCGCCGGCACGAACGGCGGGTAGATGTTCACCACGTCGCTGTAGTTGCGCGCGCCGACGAACTCGATCTCGTTGAGGGGGCCGATGCCGTCCCAGTTGGTGCCGGAGAGCAGCACGGTGGCAGCCGCCGGCAACCAGACGAACCCGGTGACGAGCAGCAGCGGGACGAGCACCATCAGCGTGATGACCACGCGGTCGGTGCGGGACAGGAGCCGTAGCCGCCGACGACGACCACCCGTGGAGGTGGTCGTGGCCGGCGGTGGCACGGCGCGATCCGCTTGGATCAGGGGCAGGTCGGACACGATGTCCTCCCCCTTCCGCCGTCAGTCAGTGAAGATCGACTTTTTCTGGTTCTCGATGGACGAGGTGAGCCCGCCGATGTCCTTGGGGTTCTTGATGAACTGCTGGATCGCCGGGATGATCACCGTGGAGGCGAAGTCCGGTCGGGTGTCCCGGTCGAGGAACTGGGCGATCTCGGTGGCCGACCCGACCAGTTCGGCGGCCTTCTTCTGCAGCGCGGTGTAGCCGCCGACGTCCGCGCCACTGTTGGCGACGAGCACGGCCGGGTCGTTCTTGAGGTTGATGTCCGCGGCCGCCTTGCCACCGAGGTACTCCAGCAGCTTGCGCGCGTTGTCCTCGTTCTTGGGCTTGCGGGCCATCATGTAACCGTCGATCGGGGCGTCCAGCGCCTTGGCGCCGATCGCCGGGTCGATCTCGGGGAAGGTGAAGAAGTCCAGGTCGTCCTGCTCGTCGTTGCTGAACTGCTGACCGACGAAGAGACCGAGCAGGTACATGCCGCTCTTCTTCTGCTGCAACGACTGCGCGGCCTCCTGCCAGGTGCGGCCGAGGCTGTCGGGCTGGTGCAGGGGGAGTAGGCCGGCCCAGGTGTCGAAGACCTTCTTGACCTTGTCGGAGGTCCAGGCCTCCTTGCCGGCCATCAGGTCGACGTGGAACTGGTAGCCGTTGATGCGCAGGTTGAGGATGTCGAAGGTGCCCATCGCCGGCCAGCCGTCCTTGTCGGCGAAGGCGATCGGGGTCAGGCCGTCCTTCTTCATCTGCGCGCCGAGGGCGGTGAACTGGTCCAGGGTGGTGGGCACCTGGTAGCCGCGTTGCTGCCAGACCGACTTGCGGTAGAAGACAGCCCACGGGTAGTACGTCCCCGGTACGAAGTACTGTTTGCCGTCGTCGCCGGTGGATGCCTTCTTGAAGGCGTCGGAGTAGCCGGAGAGCTTGCTCCACACGTCGCTGATGTCGCTGGCCAGGCCCTTCTGCGCGAAGAAGCGCATCCGGTAGCCGGCGAACCAGGTGAACACGTCGTCCGGCTTGCCCTGCAGGTAGTTGTTGATGTTCTCCTGGAACGTGTTGTGGTCGACGGTGTTGATTCCGACCTGGACCCCGGACGAGCCCTTGAACCCGTCGGTGACCTTGACCAGGACGTCCTTCGGCTTCGGGTCGGACTGGTTCGAGCCGAGCGACACGTCCTTGCTGGACCCACCGGAGCCGGAGTCGTCGCCGCAGCCGGCGAGCAGGCCGGTGCCGAGCAGCGCACCCGTGCCGGCCGCGCCGGCCAGCACCGATCGTCGGTTGATGCCGGCGACTGAGGGCGGTACGAGCCGAGCCAGGTACTCGGCTTGAGATTGGGGACGGGACATCTGTGCCTCCTGCGGATGAGAAGGAGCTACGCCCAAGGGCCGTCAGGGGTGGTGAAGGCAGGTCCGGCGTCGTGATCACACATTGAGATCCACCGAGAATCCACATTGGCGAACACGAACGGCCATTGGGGCCTCAAGCTACCCTGCGGTCGGGCGCTGTCAAGAGGGCAGATCGCCTCTGATAATCCAGTCGTGACACGGCCGTGATCTGATGCGTGTCGAAGAGAAGTTCGATGTTGGAACCTGTTGACTTCGCCGGGCCGGCGGGTGCACCCTCAGCTGTCATGCGGCGATGGCAGGGCGACAGCATCTATTTCGGCGGCGACTACAACCCGGAGCAGTGGCCCGAGGAGACCTGGGCGGAGGACGTGGCCCTGATGCGCCGGGCCGGGGTCAACCTGGTCTCCGTCGGCATCTTCTCCTGGGCCCTGCTGGAGCCCACTCCGGGCCGGTTCGAGTTCGGTTGGTTGGACCGGGTGCTGGACCTGCTGCACGACGGCGGCATCCAGGTCGACCTGGCCACCGCCACCGCGAGCCCACCGCCCTGGCTGGCCCGCGCGCACCCGGAGACGCTGCCCCGCCGGGCCGACGGTGCGATCCTCTGGCCGGGCGGACGACAGGCGTACTGCCCCAGCTCCCCGGTGTTCCGGGAGCGGTCGCTGGAGCTGGTGCGTGCCGTCGCCAACCGGTACGCCGAGCACCCCGCCGTGGTCATGTGGCACATCTCCAACGAGTTGGGCTGCCACAACGTGCACTGCTACTGCGACGTCAGCGCCGAGGCGTTCCGAGGGTGGCTGCGCGAGCGGTACGGCGACCTGGACCGGCTCAACGACGCCTGGGGCACCGCCTTCTGGAGCCAGCGCTACGGCGACTGGGCCGAGATCAACCCGCCACGCACCGCCCCGACCTTCGCCAACCCCACCCAGCAACTGGACTTCCTGCGGTTCTCCTCCGACGAGCAGCGCGCCCAGCTGCGCGCCGAGCGTGCGGTGTTGCAGACCCTCGTCCGGCAGCCGATCACCACGAACTTCATGATCGGCCTGGACGTCAAGCACCTGGACTTCCACTCCTGGGCCTCCGACGTCGACCTCGTGTCCAACGACCACTACCTGACCGCGGCCGACCCGCAGGGGCACCTCGGGCTGGCGCTCGCCGCCGACCACACCCGGGGCGTCGCCGGCGGCGACCCGTGGCTGCTGATGGAGCACTCCACCAGCGCGGTCAACTGGCAGCCCCGCAACGTCGCCAAGCTGCCCGGCCAACTGCGCCGCAACAGCCTGGCCCACGTCGCCCGCGGCGCGGACGGTGTGCTCTTCTTCCAGTGGCGCGCCTCCCGGGCGGGCGCGGAGAAGTTCCACTCCGCGCTGGTGCCGCACGCCGGGCCGGACACCAAGGTCTTCCGCGAGGTGTGCCAGCTCGGCGCGGACCTCAAGGCCCTCGCGGAGGTACGCGGCGCCCGGGTCGACGCCGACGTGGCCATCCTCTTCGACTGGGAGGCGTGGTGGGGCGTCGAGTTGGATTCGCACCCGAGCGTCGACGTCACCTACGCCGACCGGCTCAACGCCCTGTACGGCTCGCTGTGGCGGGCCGGTGTGACCGCCGACATCGTCCACCCGTCGGCCGACCTCGCCCGCTACCGGCTGGTCCTGGTGCCGACCCTCTACCTGGTTCGGGACGCCGACGTCGAGGCGCTGCACCGCTACGTTCAGGGCGGCGGGATCGCGGCGGTCACCTACTTCAGCGGCATCGTGGACGCCAACGACCACATCCGGCTGGGCGGCTACCCGGGCGCGTTCCGGGAGTTGCTCGGCGTCCGGACCGAGGAGTTCTTCCCGCTGCGCGAGGGCGAGCAGGTCCGACTCGACGACGGCAGCACCGCCGACGTGTGGACCGAGTGGCTGCACCCCGACGGCGCCGAGGTGCTCGCCTCGTACACCGATGGGCCCCTGCCGGGCGTGCCGGCGCTGACCCGGCACCGGGTGGGCGACGGCGCCGCCTGGTATGTCGGCACCCGGCTGGACGAGCCGGCCACCGACCGGCTGGTGGCCCGGCTCGTCGACGAGGCCGGCGTCCGCCCGGCCGTGCCGGCGCCGTCCGGGGTGGAGGTGGTCCGCCGCCGCGACGGCGACCGGACCTGGCTGTTCGCGATCAACCACACCCCGACCGGGGTCCGGCTCCCGGTGAGCGGCGTCGAGCTGTTGACCGGATCGCGATGTGCCGGTGAGCTGACGCTGCCGGCCGGCGAGGTGGCAGTCGTCCGCGAGGACCAGCCACACGACCCGGCCTGACCGCCACCGCGCGAAGGAGTTCCCCACATGCTCGCCCAACAGCGGCAGACCGCCATCCTCGACCTGATCCGCCAACGTGGCGGGGTGCGGGTGAGCCACCTGGTCAGTCGGTTCGGCGTGTCCGACATGACGATCCGGCGTGACCTGGAGGTGTTGGCCGAGCGCGGCCTGGTCGACAAGGTGCACGGCGGCGCGACACTGGCCGGGCCAGGATCGGCCGAAGAGCCCGGCTTCGCCGCGAAGTCGATCCGCCAGCAGGCGGAGAAGCGGGCCATCGCCGAGCGGGCGGCGACGATGGTGGAGCCGGGGATGGCCATCGCGCTCTCCGCCGGCACCACCACCGCCGCGCTTGCCACGCTCCTCTCCGACGTACGCGGGCTGACCGTGGTGACCAACTCGATCCCGGTCGCCGACGCGCTCTACCAGAACCCGCGCGCCGACCAGACAGTCGTGTTGACCGGCGGCATCCGCACCCCGTCGGACGCGCTGACCGGGCCGGTGGCCGAGGCGGCGATCAGCGCGCTCAACGTCGACCTGCTCTTCCTCGGCGTGCACGGCCTCAGCCCCCGGACCGGCTTCACCACCCCGAACCTCCTGGAGGCCGGGGTCAACCGCTGCCTGATCGGTGCCGCCCGTCGGCTCGTGGTGCTCGCCGACCACACCAAGTGGGAGACCATCGGCATCGCCACCATCGCCCCGCTGGAGGCCGCCGACGTGCTGATCACCGATGCCGGGCTGCCCGCCGAGGCCCGCACCACCATCGGCGAACAGGTCGGCGAACTGATCGTCGTCGAACCAGGCTGAGAACCGAGCACGCCCGCGCGCCCCGCGCCCGCGCGCCCCGCGCCCGCGCCCGCGCGCCCGCGCGCCCTGCCCCCGCCCCGCGCGCCCCCGCCGATCTTGCACTTTCGGTTGCCAGAATGCGTGCGATGCCCTTTTGGTCGCGACAGTAAGTGCAAGATCGCGGGAGGTGCGCGGGGCGCGGCGTCTACGGGGCCTCGTCGGCAAGGCAGGGGCCACGGCGCGTTCGCCCGCACCCAACCTTGATCGACTAGCCTTGATGGAAACCGGGGTGTCCGAGCGACCAGGACACCCCGGTTTCCGGGAACCCGAGTCGATCATTCTGTTGATCAAGAGGTTTGCGTCATTCTGCGCGTGATTGTTGACGGAAACCTCTTGATCAACAGGAAGGGTCGGGGGCGGCGGGCGCTTGGCGGACTGATTCGTCTGCGACATCAGCTCCAAAGGCTCCGCTACTGGCAACCGCCCGCCGCCCGCCGCCCGCCGGCCGCCGCCCGCCGCCCGCCGCCGGCCGCCGGCCGCCGGCCGCCGGCCGCCGCCGGCCGCCGGGCGCCCGCGCCCCGGCGCACGCCGCCCCCCCCCCGCCGCCA